>NZ_CP028475.1:2282499-2608570 GCF_003047105.1 Celeribacter baekdonensis | reverse complement strand
TCTTTTGGATCGCGCCCGTCTTGATGAGGTCTTTGCCAAATACAAACCCGTTGCAGTGATGCATTTCGCCGCCTTTTCTCAGGTTGGCGAAAGCATGTCAGACCCGGGAAAATACTGGCGCAACAACGTCATCGGCTCGCTCACACTTGTTGAGGCAGCGGTGGCTGCGGGGTGTCCAAATTTTGTGTTTTCCTCCACCTGCGCCACCTATGGCGATCAGGACAATGTGGTGTTGGATGAGGACTCTGTGCAGCACCCGATCAACTCTTACGGTGCGTCCAAGCGCGCGATCGAAGACATTCTCGACAATTTCGGTGCGGCCTTTGGTCTCAATCACGTGATTTTCCGCTACTTCAATGTGGCGGGCTGTGATCCTGACGGTGAGGTGGGCGAGTTCCATCAGCCGGAAACCCATCTTATCCCGCTAATGTTGGATGCGATTGCAGGCAAACGCGCCGCTTTGACGATTTTCGGCACGGATTATGACACGCCGGACGGCACCTGTATTCGCGATTACGTCCATGTTTGCGATCTGGTCGATGCCCATGTTTTGGGTCTCAAATGGCTTGAGGACGGTAAAGGCAGCCGGGTGTTCAATCTCGGCACCGGGGCGGGGTTTTCGGTGCGCGAAGTCGTGGATCATTCCCGTGCCGTGACCAACAAGGATGTGCCCATTGTTGAGGGTGATCGCCGTCCGGGCGATTGTACCAAACTTGTCTCTGGCTCCGAGCGTGCGATAACAGAGCTTGGATGGACGCCTGAACGCTCTAATCTTGCCACGATGATTGATCATGCGTGGAAATGGCATCAAACTGGCCATTACGATAAGTGATCCGAGGGGCTGCGCCTCTCTAGGGGGGCGTATGAGGGCATCACAGCAGCTTTGGCGTAAGTACCGTCTGCGCCTTCGTCGGCGCAGGCTTTTGCTTCGGGCGCTGCATAAGCGTCGCGAGCTGACCTCTGTCATCAGTCTGACCGATCAAATTGCCCCCTCCGATATTTTGTGTTTCGCGACCGTGCGCAACGAGGCCGTTCGGCTGCCTTATTTTCTAGACCATCACAGGGCGATGGGTGTGTCGCAATTTTTGATTGTCGACAATGACAGTGACGATGGCACGGCTGGGTATTTGGCCGATCAAAAGGATGTTTCACTATGGCGCACAGATCATAGCTACCGCTCGGCGCGGTTTGGTATGGATTGGATCACATGGTTGCAGATGCGCTATGGGCGCGGGCATTGGTGTTTGACGTTGGATGCCGATGAGGCGCTGATCATTCCGCATCAGAACACCCGTGATTTGCACGATTTGACCACATGGCTTAACGCGCAAAACCGCCCTTTTTTCTCGGCGTTGATGTTGGATCTCTATCCAAAAACACGGTTGAGCGAGGCCAAATATACCCCCGGCAGGCCCTTCACGGAGGCGCTCGGCTATTATGATGCCAAGGGCTATACGCGGGAGAGGCACCCGAAATATGGGAATGTTTCTATTCGAGGTGGCGTTCGGAAACGTGTGTTTTTCAAGGATGAGCCAGATCTTGCACCGCATATGCACAAAACCCCTTTGATCAAATGGCATTGGCGCTATGCCTATGCCAGCTCGACGCATATCGCCCTTCCGACCGAGTTGAATGAAGGCTTTGAACCGCGTCATAACCTGCCAACGGGCGTGCTGCTTCATGCCAAGTTTTTGGATGAGGCTTTGCGTCAATCGACATCGGAGTTGATCCGCCAAGAGCATTTCACCCAGCCGGAAAACTACAATGCCTATTATGACGCCGTGACCTCTGACCCGATCTTGTGGGACGCATTCTCTCAGGTCTATCGCGGTTGGGAGGGGCTGGAGGCGGACGGGGTGATGGCGCGCGGGGCTTGGGCTTAACGCCGAAATGCCGGGAATTGTTTCTAATTTTACAATGTGTTGTTTACGAAAACTGAATAAACCCCTATTTAAAATAGGAAAAGACGCATTACGGAAACATATGAAAACGATCCAAGGTGCCCAAAAAAATATGGGCATGTGAGGCGGCTCTTAAAGTTTGTGTGATAGCAGAGGCAAAAGAGAAACCCTGAACGGAATGGAAAAGGGCTGAAGTGAGTCGACTACGGCAATATCGCCTGAGGCTTCGGCGCAAGCACCGACTGATCCGAGCGTATCGGAAAGGTCGGGAGCTAACCTGTGTTCAAAACCATACCAGCCAGATCAAGAAAAATGATGTTTTGCTGGTCTGTACGCTGCGCAACGAACGCATCCGGTTGCCATATTTTATGAAATATTACAGAGATATGGGCGTCTCTCATTTCCTTTTTGTCGACAATGACAGTGATGATGGTTCACGGGAATTTCTGATTGGCCAAGAGGATGTGTCGATCTGGCACACCATGGCGAGTTATCGAAAATCGCTGTTTGGCGTGCATTGGATGAACGCTCTGGCGCGCAAATATTGCCATGGTCATTGGACGCTGACCGTCGATGTCGACGAGTTTTTCGTCTTTCCCTTTAGCGACACCCGTCCGATCCCGGCCTTGACCGATTGGCTTGATAATTCTGGCCTGCGCAGTTTCTCGGCCATGTTGATCGACATGTATCCTAAAGGTCCGATTGATGCGCAGCCCTATGTGGATGGGCAAAATCCGTTTGAGATTGCCGAATGGTTTGACAGTGGAAATTACATGCTCTCGACCAATTGGGAGTATGAAAACCTGTGGATTCAGGGTGGCCCCCGAGCGCGGCTGTTTTTTCACAACGACCCGATCAACGCGCCATCGTTGAACAAAATCCCATTGGTCAAATGGGATCGCAGCTATGTGTATCTGCATTCGACCCATATGCTTTTGCCGCGGCGATTGAACAAAGTCTATGACAGCCATGGCGGCGAAATGGCCTCTGGCGCGCTGTTGCATGCCAAGTTCCTCAACACATTCGTGCAAAAGACCGAAGAGGAATTAAAACGTCGTCAGCATTATGCCGGAAGCCGCGAATACCTCGCCTACAGCAGCCGGATCAAGGATGATCCTGATCTGTGGTGCAACTGGTCGGAAAAATACATCAATTGGCGGCAACTTGAGATTCTCGGTCTCATGTCCAAGGGGAATTGGGCATGACAGTCGGGTTTGTGATGCTTGTTCATACCGCCCTTGATCGCGCCGAACAGGTGGCACGCCACTGGGCGAGCCATGGCTGCCCTGTAGTGATCCATGTGGATCGTCGGGTTAAAAAGGATGTCTATCAACCCTTTGTGGAGAGCCTCTCTGATCTCGATACGGTGATTTTTAGCAAACGACATGCGTGCGATTGGGGCACGTGGTCGCTCGTTGCGGCCTCACAGGACGCCTCGGAGCTGATGCTTGATCGGTTTCGCGATGTGCGGCATGTCTACCTGTCGTCTGGCTCCTGTTTGCCGCTGCGGCCTGTGGAGGACCTGAAACAATATCTTGCGGCGCGGCCGATGACGAATTTCATCGAAAGTGTCACGACCGAGGATGTGCCTTGGACTGTCGGCGGGCTGGATGCCGAACGCTTCACGCTTCGGTTCCCGTTTTCGTGGAAAAAGCAGCGGCGGCTGTTTGACCGTTACGTCACGCTTCAACGTAAATTCCGGTATAAACGCAAAATCCCGGACGGCTTGATCCCGCATCTTGGATCGCAATGGTGGTGTCTGACGCGCCAGACCCTGTCGGCTATTCTCGAAGACCCGGATCGCAAGGCCTATGACGCCTATTTCAAAAGGGTCTGGATCCCGGATGAAAGCTATTACCAAACCTTGGTGCGGCTTTATTCCAACAATATCGAGAGCCGTTCTCTGACCCTGTCCAAATTCGACTATCAGGGCAAACCGCATATTTTCTACGATGATCACCTGCAACTACTGCGGCGCTCGGATTGCTTTGTGGCGCGCAAAATATGGCCTCAGGCGGATCGTCTTTACACAACGTTTTTGAACTCTGACAGCAATCCGATGAAGGGGGCTGAGCCCAATCCGGGCAAAATCGACCGCATCTTTTCAAAGGCTGTGGAACGTCGCACTATGGGGCGTGAAGGGCTATATATGCAAAGTCGGATGCCGGGGCATGGTCAGGGTCACGGCAAAACCGGTGCGCCCTATTCCGTGTTTGAGGGCTTCTCTGATCTGTTCGAGGATTTTGATGAGTGGCTGGCGCGTGCAGTCGGCGCGCGGGTCCATGGTCATCTTTTTAGCCCCGACGGCGCAGAGTTTGCCGGGGGCCAAAAGGTGTTTTCTGGCGCGCTCTCAAACCATGCAGCGTTGCGGGATTATAACCCTTGCGGCTTTCTCACATCGCTGATCTGGAACACGCGCGGCGAGCGACAATGTTTTATGTTCGGACCTCGCGACAATCAGGAGATCAATTGGCTCATTGCCACCGATCCAAATGCTCAGATTTCGGTGATTTCCGGGGCTTGGGCCGTGACGCTGTTCCGTTCAAACCGCAATTTTTCCGATATTCGTCGCGAGGCGGCGCGGCTGCAACGGATCGAGGCAGAGCATATCGACATTCTGCGGTCCCAACATATCAAAGCGCGCGTGCGGATTTGGACCATGGCGGATTTCATCGAAAGCCGGATGGAGCCTTTGCAGGCGATTATTGATGAGATCGGTCCGCGCAATGTCCGGCGTTTGACCGAAGCCCCCAAGATGCGGGATTTGACAGGCTTTGGTCAGTTCCTGCAAAATCTGAAAAATCAGGGGATGAAACCCCACCTCATGGGCGATTTCCCCATGGGTAACGAGCCTGATGCCCGCCCCCGCGAGAGCAAACGGCCCTATCTGGTAAAGTAGCGCATGTCTAAGCAGTACGACTATTTCGTGATTTTCGCTGAAATGCGAACCGGGTCGAACTTTCTCGAAGAAAACATCAATTCCTACCCTGGGTTGAAATGTTGGGGCGAGGTGTTCAACCCGGCCTTCATCGGGAAGTCGAAACAGAAAGACATGTTGGGCGTGAGCCTGATCATGCGCGAGGCGGACCCGACGCTTTTGCTGCGCAAAATGCGCGATGCAACCGAGGGATTGGCCGGGTTTCGGTTTTTCCATGATCACGATCCGCGCATTCTGGCGCATGTCTTGAAAGACCCGAACTGTGCCAAGATTATCCTCACACGCAATCCGCTCGACAGCTATGTGTCGCGCAAGATTGCGGGCGAGACCGGGCAATGGCGACTTGGTGATTTGAAAGATGCTAAATCGGCTAAGGTCGTGTTTGATAAACGCGAATTCGAAGGCCTGTTGGACGAGCTGAAAGGTTTTCAACTCTCGCTGCAACGGGCGCTACAAACCACAGGCCAAACTGCGTTCTATATCAACTATGACGATATTCAGGACATTGAGGTTCTCAATGGTTTGGCGCATTTCCTGGGCGTTTTTGAGGAGCGGGGCAAGACCACGCAAAAGACCAAGGTTCAAAACCCCTCGCGCCTTGAGGATAAGGTTGTGAACTACGCGGAGATGGTGTCCGCGCTCTCCAATGTCGATCATTTCAATCTATCCAACACGCCAAATTTCGAGCCGCGCCGTGGCCCTGGGGTCCCGACCTATGTGGCTGGTCAGACGGCGCCTTTGCTCTACATGCCGGTGCGCAGTGGACCAGAACAGGCGGTGCAGGTTTGGCTGGCGGGTTTGGACAAGGGCGATCCCGCCGCTTTGAGCAAAGGCTTTACCCAAAAGACGCTCCGCCAGTGGAAGCGGCAACACAAAGGTCATCGTAGCTTTACGGTGATTTCGCACCCGGCTTTGCGACTCCATCGCACGTTTTGTCGCTATATTTTGAATCTGAGCGAACTGACTTATGGGGAAATTCGAGAGACATTGCGTGGCACCTATAAACTTCCGATCCCGTGGGCCAACCAGACGCGGGGTATAGCCGGGATCAGCACCGGGAAGCGTTCCTGAAATTTGCGGACTTCGTCAAAGGCAATCTCAATGGCCAAACATCCGTGCGCGTGGATGGCACTTGGGCGTCACAATCGGAAGTGATCAAAGGTTTCGCGGATTTTTCATTGCCTGACATGATCTTGCGTGAGGAAAGTCTTGCCGAGGGTCTCGGCTATCTTGGGACGAGCATTGGGGTGTCGGGCCTCGCCGCAAAAGCGGAGCTGGACGATATGCCCTTCACCCTTGCGGATATCTATGACGATGAGGTCGAAGATGCCGTAAGGGCCGCCTATCAGCGCGATTACATGATGTTCGGCTTTAAGTCCTGGTCACAGACTTAAAGTGTGTCGCTATACGCGGGTCTCAAAAGTGGAGGTGAAAGCCGTGCTGCGCGCTCTGTGCTTCATGCGTCAGGTCGAAACACGCAGAGGCCGTGTTTAAGCGGCCTTTGTCGCGGGGGCTTCAGTGAGAATGGCATGAAGGGTCGCGGCCTCGCCGTTGGCGCGCAGTTTGGTACAGATATCGCCATCACGCATGGTGCGTGACACAAGAGCCAGCGCTTTGAGGTGATCGACCCCAGATTCCGCAGGGGCAAAGAGCGCGAAGATCAAATCGACCGGCTGGCGGTCCACCGCATCGAAATCCATCGGGTTTTCAAGGCGCATAAAAGCACCCACGACGCGATCCAATCCCTCAATACGGGCATGCGGTAGAGCAACGCCATGGCCCACACCTGTTGGGCCAAGGCTTTCGCGCTCTTGCAGAGCATCAACCGTGTCGTTGAGCGACAGGCCATAGGCACTCGCTGCGATTTCACCAAGATCCTGAAAGAGACGTTTCTTACTCGTCATCTTTCCGACCAGCTTGATGGCCTGCGGATCCAAGATCTTAGATATATCCATATGAAATGTACCCGCCCCGACCCGTCGAGGCGGGCCAGTTTTGCTATGTCGCGTTGTTAGGGTCAACCCAACCGATGTTCCCATCGGCACGGCGGTAGACCACGTTTACTCCGGTTTTTCCATCCTTGTGGAACACAAGAACAGGAGCGCCGGCCAATTCCATTTGCATCACTGCTTCGCCAACCGTCAGGGTCGGAATCTTCGCCTCCATTTCAGCGATGATCATCGGCTGAAGGCTTTCGGGTTCCTGATCCTCATCATGGTCTGATGCGGCGAGGATATACTGGGAAGCGCCGAAGAGTTCAACCGGCTCGGCACGATCCTTGTGGTGATCTTTCAAACGGCGTTTGTAGCGACGCAGCTGCTTGTCCATTTTTTCCGCGCAGTCATCAAAAGCCGCGTAGATTTCATGGGCATGAGCGCTGGCCTGTGCGGTCAGTCCGCTGGACAGATGCACCACGGCCTCGCAATTGAATTCTGCCCCAGTTTTTGAAAACACGACATTCGCGTCGGTCGGACGCTGCGAGTATTTATCAAGAACGGTGCCCAGCTCCGTCTTCACATGCGTTTGAAGGGCTGTGCCGATGTCGATTTGTTTTCCGCTGATTTGGTACCGCATTGATACCTCCTTCTTTCTTTGGGACCTATATATTCGACGCCTCCTCCGACGTCTGACAGGGCCTTGGGTTCTTGTATAAAGCGGGAGTTGAATGCATGCGTTCACCGTAGGACCCAGACGGTGTGTCGGGGTGTTGCTTTGGCGCCCAAAGGCTTTGATTTGCCGTGGCGCAGACTGTGAAACGCGCGTCATGCATCGGTTACATTTGGCGGCAGAATCTAGGTCAATGTCAATCGAAACTCGCGATCAAATCCGGAAATTGTCGCCAAGGTAAACGCGGCGTACAGTTTCATCCGCAACGATGTCTTCGGTGGTGCCGGACATCAACACTTGGCCGTCATGCAAAATATAGGCCCGATCAATAATTCCTAACGTTTCCTGAACGTTATGATCCGTGATCAAGACGCCAATGCCACGGTTTTTGAGATCGGACACAAGTCCGCGAATTTCCGCCACCGCAATCGGATCAACGCCGGCAAAGGGTTCGTCCAAAAGCACATAAGAGGGGTCAGACGCCAGACAGCGCGCAATTTCGACCCG
Organism: Celeribacter baekdonensis; assembly: GCF_003047105.1. Lineage (NCBI taxonomy): Bacteria > Pseudomonadati > Pseudomonadota > Alphaproteobacteria > Rhodobacterales > Roseobacteraceae > Celeribacter > Celeribacter baekdonensis. The sequence continues at coordinate 2,600,617 of NZ_CP028475.1, read as the reverse complement.
ACGACGTTCGCCCCCGGAGAGCGACAAGGCGGGCGCGCGGCGCAGGTGAGAGATCGAGAATTCGGACAGCAATTCTTCAAGTTTTTCACGCCGCACGAGGGGGTCGGATTCGGACACTTCGAGGATCGCGAGGATGTTGTCCTCAACGCAAAGGCCGCGAAAAATAGAGGCCTCTTGCGGCAAATATCCGATCCCCATTTTGGCGCGACGGTACATCGGCAAAAGCGTGATGTTGCGGCCATCGACGGTGATCTCTCCGGCTTCCGGCATCACAAGACCTGCGATGGAATAGAAGCAGGTGGTTTTGCCCGAACCATTTGGACCCAGCAGCGCCACAACCTCACCACGGCCAAGATCAAGCGACACGTCGCGGATCACGGTGCGTTTGCGATAGCCTTTGCGCAGATTGCGGACCTTGAGCCCGGTTGTGTCGGACATCAGTTTTTCCCAGGCTGCAAAATCGTTTTCACGCGCCCGTCCATGCGACCGGTGCCGGTGTTGAGGTCAATCACCATGCGTTCGCCCGAAAGGGCGCTACCGGCTTGGGTCAAAAGCACGTTGCCAGTGAGCAGAACGGTCGATGATTCGAGGTCATATTCGGCCTGAGCGGCCTCCGCCGTTTCGCCTGCATTGGTGATGGTCACGCCGCCGGAGGCCAAAAGTCGTGCGATTGTGCCGCCGGTTTTGGCATAAACAACCTCAACGGTCTGCGCCGTCAGTCGCAGCGTGCCTTGGCCAATCACGACATTGCCTGCGAAAAGCGCCTTTCCGGTTGCTTGGTCGACACTCAATTGGTCGGAGGTCACTTCGACAGGCTGCGAACTGTCGTGCTTCAACCCTCCGAATGCGATCTGGGCGCTTTGGGCGTGTGCTGCGAGGCCGTGAAGCGACAGGGCGATGATCAGCGCCATGCTCAGGGAAAGGGCTTGAATGATACGCACGGGTTTTTCCTCAAATTTCATGGCTGATATACCAGCTTTACACCGTCCTTGAAAACCAGAAGGTAAGTGTCTGCCCCCTCATCTTGGGAGATTTGCATCGCTCCGGCGGTCAAATGCCCGGTTGGCCCGTCGGCGGTGACGGTGCCGGGGCTTTCGATGTTGGACACATCCAGCATGGTCGCGATGCGGTCAGAGAGGATCGTGTAGCCGGTGGATGTTTCGATTTGCACATTGCCGGACAGTTCAGCAATTTTGCCGGGACCGTCAATGACACCATCATCGGCTTGCAGCGTGACGGAGCCATTTCCCGGAATGCGTAGAGCGCCGCGAATGGCCGACGAGTTCACCACATCTTTGGTGGAGAGGTCAGGACGGACACGGTCGGCGGACAGTTCCAACTGCGCCCCATCTTGGGTCACGGTTGCAAAGGAGGGCCCATCAACGCGTTGTTCGCGGGCCAGTGTTTCCAGATCAACCTGCGCATAGGGAATCGACATTTCAAATTCCCGCCCGCGCGCAAACAAAAATAGGGTGGCCAAAACCACAAGGCTGGCCAAAGGGAGGACGATCTTTGCGAGCGCCACAAATCGAGAATAGCTGTTGTCAAACCGCGCCATAGGGCTGTCTTACACGACGCCAGCGCGAAGACAGTCCTGTATTTTCAAAATCCCGCAAGGACGGCCATCTTCGGCAGGATCCCGCACAAAAAGACAGGTGATCGCCCGCTCATCCATCCGCGCCACGGCTTTTTCGGCCAAGGCATCGGGGGAAATGGTCATTGGCGCGGCGGTCATGATGTCGCCTGCTGATTTATCGAGCAATCCGTCTATGTTGCGGCGCAAATCGCCGTCTGTGATGATGCCGGTCAGATGACCTTGGGTGTTAACCACACCGACAACACCGAAGCCCTTTGCGGAAATCTCTGCAAGCGTGTCTCGCATCGACGTTTCGGCTGTCACCAAAGGCATATCCTCGTGCATCAACGCGCGGACTTTGGTCAGGCGTGCGCCCAGTTTACCACCGGGATGCAAGACGCGGAAATTGTCGGCGGTGAAAGCATGTTGTTCCATCAGAGCCACGGCGATGGCATCGCCGAGTGCCAGTGTCATTGTGGTCGAGGTGGTCGGCACGATGCCGTGACCACAGGCTTCGGGCATTTTCGGCAGGATCAGAGCCACATCACAGGCGCGGATCAATGAGCTGTCCGGGTTCGAGGCGACGCCGATCATCGGAATCTTGAACCGCCGCGTGTAGGTGATGAGGTCGGCAAGTTCAGGCGTTTCGCCAGAATTGGACAGAACCAGACACACATCGTCGCTACCGATCATGCCAAGATCGCCATGGCTGGCTTCGGCGGGGTGGACGAAATGCGACGGCGTGCCGGTGGAGGCCAGTGTGGCGGCGATTTTGCGGGCGATATGGCCGGATTTCCCCATGCCTGTGACAATCGTGCGCCCTTTGGCGGCAAGAATAAGCCCGACAGCTTCGGCAAAATTTGCGCCGATGCCTTCGGCCAATTGGGTCAGCGCCTCAGCTTCGAGGCGGATCACGCGCTGGGCGGTGGCGATAAAGGCGTCCGATTGGGTCATGGCGACCTCCTCAGTGGCAAAATGGGCAAGAGCAGATCAGTGGGTGAAAATGTCGATTTCGGGCCAACCTTCGAGGTCCAATTTGGCCCGCGTTGGCAGAAAGTCGAAACAGGCCTGAGCAATCTCCATCCGACCTTCGCGTTCCAGCATCACGTTGAGCTTTTCACGCAGTTGGTGCAGGTACAAGACGTCAGAGGCGGCATAATCGAGTTGCGCATTGGTAAGATCTTCGGCCCCCCAATCGCTCATCTGTTGATATTTGGAAATGTCGACCTTCAAAAGCTGCTCAAGCAGATTTTTCAACCCATGCCGATCGGTGAAGGTGCGGACCAGTTTGGAGGCGATTTTGGTGCAATAGACCGGTTCGGTCACGGTGCCAAAGGCGTGATACATCGCGGCGATGTCGAAACGACCGAAATGAAACAGCTTTAGCACATTGGGATCGGCCAACATTTTGCACAGGTTGGGGGCCTCGGTTTGGCCGCGAGCGACTTGAACCAAATGGGCGTTGCCGTCGCCGCCGGACATTTGCACAAGGCACAAACGATCCCGATGCGGATTCAACCCCATGGTTTCGCAATCAATGGCAACAATCGGACCAAGGTCGAGATCGTCAGGGAGATCGTTTTTATAAAGGAAATTCGCCATGGAGAGGGGCCTTTGCGCTAAATCTGGCTGTCGCCTGTCAATACGCATTCTGCCCATCCGGGGCAAGGGATCGCACATCTTTGATGTCGTGATCGTGGTTTGACCAATCCAAAGGGTTTGGGTGATCAGACTGCAATATGTCAAAATCGGGGGGATGGTCGTCACTCTTAAATTCTTAAGAGTATTTGGTGCCCAGGAGAGGACTCGAACCTCCACATCGTTGCCAATACTAGCACCTGAAGCTAGCGCGTCTACCAATTCCGCCACCTGGGCAGGTGTCGTAGAGCCGCGATGTAATAGGCCTGAAGGGCACTGTCAACGACGATTTTAAAGGATTTGTGGAACAGCAATAGCGTCTTGTTCATTTCCGCTCTAAAAGCTAAAGAAAAGCGGTAATTGGCATTGGAGATGCAGATGACGAAACTGGTCACCATCTATGGCGGCGCTGGCTTTGTCGGGCGGTACATCGCCCGTCGTATGGCAAAGGAGGGCTGGCGTGTGCGTGTCGCGGTTCGTCGCCCCAACGAGTCGCTTTATGTAAAACCTTACGGCGCAGTGGGTCAGGTCGAACCGATCTTTTGCAACATTCGCGATGACGCCTCTGTGCGTGCGGCGATGGCTGGCGCGGATGCGGTTGTGAACTGTGTTGGTGTTTTGACCGAGCGCGGCAAAAATTCCTTTGCGGCGATTCAGGCTGATGGCGCGGGTCGCATCGCGCGCATTGCCGCCGAGCAAGGCGTGGAACGGCTGGTTCATTTGTCCGCCATTGGTGCCGACGCGCAATCGAAAAGCGCCTATTCCCGCACCAAAGCGGAAGGTGAGGCCAAAGTGCTCGCGGCCTTCCCAAAGGCTGTGATCCTGCGTCCTTCGGTGATCTTTGGCACAGAGGATGAGTTCTTTAACCGCTTCGGCAAGATGGCTGAGAAAAGCATCGTTTTGCCCTTGGTTGGCGGTAATACGAAATTTCAGCCGGTCTATGTCGATGACGTGGCTCAAGTCGCCGTGAAAGCGGTTTTGGGGCAGGCGGACGCGGGCGTTTACGAACTTGGCGGCCCGGATGTGGACACGCTCAAGGGTCTGATGGGCGACATGCTCGCCGTGCTTCACCGCAACCGTTTGATCCTGAACTTGCCGTTCTGGGCGGGCAATATCATGGGCGGTGTTTTCTCCGTGGCGCAATTTCTGACCGCTGGCCTGTTCCATAACGGTGTTTTGACCCGCGATCAGGTGGCCAACCTGCGGGTTGATAATGTGGTGTCAGAAGGTGCAAAAACCTTTGCTGATCTTGGCATGACGCCGACCGCGCTTCAGGCTGTTTTGCCGGACTACATGTGGGTCTATCGCCCGTCGGGTCAGTATGACGCGATCCGCGAAAGCGCGAAGAACATGAATATCTGACCTGTTTAACAGGATGAATGGCACAGCGCGCCTCACGAAAGTGGGCGCGCTTTTTCATGTGTTATGCGGCAGGTCGCGGGGCTGGATTAGCTGTAGGAGATCACCAAAAGCACCACGCCCAAGATCACACGATAGATCACATAGGGCGTAAAGCTGACGGATTTCAAAAGCTTCATCATCAGCGACAGGGCAAGGATGGCGGCGCCAAATGCAAAGACCGCGCCAATGGCCGCGTCTTTCATCATCGCCCAATCCGCTTGCCCGACAACCTCCGCGCCCAACAAGATGCCGGAGGCCATGATTGTTGGGATCGACATCAGCATCGAAATCTTTGCGGCGTCTTCGCGTTTGTACCCCATGGCGCGCGCGCCGGTGATGGTGATGCCGGAGCGTGATGTGCCGGGTATCAAAGCGATCGCTTGCCAGAGGCCCAGTTTCACAGCGTCTTTGATCGACCAGTCGCCCGCCTCTTTTTCCTCAGCGCCTTTTTGATCGAACCAATACAGAACGATGCCAAAAATCAGCATGGTCCAACCAATCACGGCGGTGGAGCGCATCAGGTCCGACAGCCCGGTGACTTTCAGGACAAGACCAAGAAAGACGACAGGGATGGTTGCGATGAGCAGGAGAAAAGCAAGTTTCGATCCGGGGGTGTCGATGCGTCCGGTGACGAGTCTGGGAAGGCCTAAAACGCCCTCGCGCACATCGCGCCAAAAATAGACGATGACGGCGCCCAGTGTGCCAACATGAACCGCGACATCAATCGCCTGACCTTGGTCTTGTGCTCCGAGCAGGTGGGGCAGGAGAATCAGGTGGCCAGACGATGAAATCGGCAAAAACTCTGTAATGCCTTGAACAATCGCAAGAATGAGGAGGTAAAAGAGAGACATGGGAGGTTCGCCTTTGGACTGGTTTGCGGCAGCGTAAACCCATTTGTTATCAATAAGAAGGATGAATGTAGGTCACCATGCATTACCTAAAATCATCTGTCGGGACCTTAATTTTGACCAGTTGGCCCAAAAGAAAAGAAAAATAAGACAGCACTTCTGACTTTTCTTTTTTTCAGACTGCTTGTATTTAAGCTCAAACTCACAACCAACCTATTCGGAGATGTGGTGTCATGGCGAAAGAGCCGATGCTCAAATTCGTGACCGTAGGCAGGGATATGCCATCCAAGCGGGACGCGGAGGATCGTAAAGACGATTTCCTTGAAATCTACGGCGAGTTCGTGGAGGCCAAGGCCGAAGAACAGGCGTCGCGCTGTTCGCAATGCGGTGTGCCGTATTGCCAAAGCCATTGCCCGCTTCACAACAACATCCCGGATTGGTTGCGCCTGACCGCAACTGGGCGGTTGAAAGAGGCCTATGAACTGTCTCAGGCCACCAACACCTTCCCGGAGATTTGCGGTCGCATTTGTCCGCAGGACCGGTTGTGCGAAGGCAATTGTGTGATCGAACAATCCGGCCATGGCACAGTGACCATCGGCTCGGTTGAGAAATACATCACCGATACCGCGTGGGAAAACGGTTGGGTCGAAATGATCGCCCCCTCCGTGGAGCGCGAGGAAAGCGTCGGCATCATCGGCTCTGGCCCCGGTGGTCTTGCCGCTGCGGATCGTCTGCGCCGTGCGGGTCTTAAGGTGACGGTCTACGAACGTTCTGATCGTGCTGGCGGCCTGATGATGTACGGCATTCCGGGCTTCAAACTTGAAAAAGACATCGTGCTGCGTCGGGTGAAACAACTCGAAGACAGCGGTGTTGAATTCGTGCTGAACTGTAATGTCGGCGAAGATATTTCCTTTGATGCGATCCGGGGCAAACATGATGCTGTGCTGATCGCAACCGGGGTCTACAAATCCCGCGATCTCAAAGGTCCGGGGTCTGGCTCCGCTGGGATCGTGCGCGCGCTTGATTATCTCACCGCCTCTAACAAAGTGTCCTTTGGTGATGAGGTTGAGGATTATCTAAGCGGTGAATTGAACGCGGCGGGCAAAAAGGTCGTCGTGATTGGCGGCGGTGATACCGCGATGGACTGTGTCCGCACCGCGATCCGCCAAGGGGCCACTTCGGTGAAATGTCTCTATCGTCGTGACCGCGCCAATATGCCGGGTTCACAACGCGAAACCCAAAACGCCGAAGAAGAAGGCGTCGAATTCGTCTGGCTCTCCGCGCCGAAAGGTTTTGCGGGCGATCCGGTTTCGGGCGTCATGGTTCAGAAAATGCGCCTCGGCCAACCTGATGCGTCCGGTCGTCAATCGCCCGAAGTGATTGAGGGCGCGGATTACGTCGAAGACGCCGATCTGGTGATCAAAGCGCTTGGTTTCGAACCCGAAGACCTCCCCACACTTTGGGGCGTAGAGGGTCTTGATGTCACGCGTTGGGGCACTGTCATGGCGGATTTCAAATCCCATGTGACCTCGCTTCCGGGTGTTTATGCCTGTGGTGACATTCAACGCGGCGCTTCCCTTGTGGTGTGGGCGATCCGTGACGGGCGCGAAGCGGCGGATGCGATGATCGAGTATATCGACCAATCCGTCTCTGTGGCTGCCGAATAATCCTAGTTTTTCAGGAGGGTCCGCCCTCCCGCCTTTATCCGAAAGGTATCTGACATGACGAAGTTTGACCAAGACTGGGCCAGCCGCGAAGAGGCCAAGCGCCAGTGGATGACAGAGCATTCTCTGTTCCGCGAAGAAGATGAACACTCTTCTTGTGGTGTGGGTCTTGTGGTGTCGATTGATGGCTCCAAATCCCGCAAAGTTGTGGAAAACGGCATCACTGCGCTCAAAGCGATCTGGCACCGCGGTGCTGTGGACGCTGACGGGAAAACCGGCGATGGCGCAGGCATTCACGTTCAGATTCCGCATCATTTCTTTGGTGACCAAATCCGCCGGACCGGCCACGAAGCGCGCGAAGGCGAACTTTTGGCTGTGGGTCAGGTGTTTTTGCCGCGCACGGATTTTGGCGCTCAGGAAACCTGTCGGACCATTGTGGAGAGCGAAGTGCTCCGCATGGGCTATTACATTTACGGTTGGCGCCACGTTCCGGTGAACACCGAATGTTTGGGCGAAAAGGCCAATGCAACACGGCCTGAGATTGAGCAAATTCTCATTTCCAACACCAAAGGTGTGGATGAAGAGACGTTCGAGCGCGAGCTTTATGTGATCCGTCGTCGGATCGAAAAAGCCGCCCAAGCCGCAGGTGTCAGCAGCCTCTACATCTGTTCGCTGTCCTGCCGCTCAATCATCTACAAAGGCATGATGTTGGCCGAACAGGTTGCGGTGTTTTACCCGGACCTGATGGACGAACGCTTTGAATCCGCCTTTGCGATTTATCACCAGCGCTATTCCACCAACACGTTCCCGCAGTGGTGGTTGGCCCAGCCGTTCCGCATGTTGGCGCATAACGGTGAGATCAACACGATCAACGGCAACACCAACTGGATGAAGTCGCACGAAATCCGCATGGCCTCGACAACGTTTGGCGACATGGCCGAAGACATCAAGCCGATCATCCCGCAAGGCGCCTCCGATTCCGCCGCTCTCGATGCGGTGTTCGAAGTGCTGGTGCGTGCGGGCCGCTCGGCCCCGATGGCGAAAACCATGTTGGTGCCCGAAGCTTGGTCGAAAAATGCCGAAGAACTGCCGCAGGCGTGGCGCGACATGTATTCCTATGTGAACTCCGTGATGGAGCCTTGGGACGGTCCGGCCGCTTTGGCGATGACCGATGGCCGCTGGGTTTGCGCCGGGCTTGACCGCAACGGGCTGCGTCCGATGCGCTATGTCGTGACGGGCGATGGGCTTGTGATCGCGGGCTCCGAGGTTGGCATGGTGCCGACCGATGAGGCCACTGTGGTTGAAAAAGGTGCGCTTGGGCCGGGGCAATTGTTGGCTGTCGATATGGCCGAGGGCAAATTGTACCACGACGTTGAGATCAAGGATCGCTTGGCCAATGCCCGTCCGTTTGGTGACTGGGTCGGTAAAATCAATGATCTGGAAGATGAATTGTCAGGCATCACCGAGACCGCGTATTACACGGGCGCCGAGTTGAAAAAACGTCAGATCGCAGCCGGTTACACGATTGAAGAGCTGGAACAAATCCTCGCGCCGATGGCCGAAGACGGCAAAGAGGCACTGGCCTCGATGGGCGACGACACGCCCTCTGCCGTGCTCTCGACCAAGTACCGCCCGCTGTCGCATTTCTTCCGGCAGAACTTTTCTCAGGTGACCAACCCGCCGATCGACAGCTTGCGCGAATTCCGCGTCATGTCGCTCAAAACCCGCTTTGGCAACCTGAAAAACGTGTTGGATGAGGACAGCTCCCAGACCGAGATTCTCGTGTTGGAAAGCCCGTTCGTTGGCAACGCACAATTCGATGCGCTGAAAGATCATTTCAACGCGCCGATGACGGAAATCGACTGTACCTTCCCGGTCGATGGTGGCCCGAACGCGTTGCGTGATGGGTTGGATCGGATACGCGCCGAGGCCGAAGAGGCCGTGCGCTCCGGTGGTGGTCACATCATCCTGTCCGATCAGGGGCAGAACGAAGAGAACGTCGCCATGCCGATGATCCTTGCGACCTCGGCGGTGCACAGCTGGCTGACGCGTAAGGGCCTGCGGACCTTCTGTTCGCTCGGTGTGCGTTCCGCCGAATGTATCGACCCGCATTATTTTGCGGTGTTGATCGGTTGCGGCGCGACCATCGTCAACGCCTATCTCGCGGAGGACAGCCTGTCCGACCGTATTGATCGCGGCCTGTTGGATTGCACCTTGTCCGAGGCGGTTTTGCGCTACCGTGCCGCTGTAGACGCGGGTCTGTTGAAGATCATGGCCAAGATGGGGATTTCGGTGATTTCCTCCTATCGCGGCGGTTTGAACTTTGAGGCCGTGGGCCTGTCTCGCGCCCTGTGTGCGGAGTTCTTCCCGGGGATGCACAGCCGGATTTCCGGCATTGGCATCGGGGGCATTCAAAAGAAACTTTTGGCGGTTCACAAACAAGGCTGGCTGGGTGGCAACACGCTTCCGATCGGCGGCTTTTACAAAGCGCGTAAATCGGGCGAAACCCATGCATGGGAAGCACAGTCGATGCATATGCTGCAATCGGCCTGTGACCGTGCCTCCTATGAGATGTGGAAACAATATTCCGCGAAAATGAAATCCAACCCGCCGATTCATCTGCGCGATCTGTTGGATTTCAAACCGCTGGGCAAACCCGTCCCGATCGAAGAGGTCGAATCGATCACCTCGATCCGCAAACGCTTTGTGACGCCGGGCATGTCTTTGGGGGCTTTGTCTCCCGAGGCACACCGCACGCTCTCGATCGCAATGAACCGGATCGGTGCGAAGTCTGACTCGGGTGAGGGCGGTGAATCCCCGGATGATTTCACACCGGAACCCAATGGTGACAACGCGTCGGCCAAGATCAAACAGGTGGCGTCGGGACGCTTTGGCGTCACGGTCGAATACCTGTTGGCCTGTGAAGAGCTTGAGATCAAAGTCGCTCAGGGGGCGAAACCCGGTGAGGGTGGTCAGTTGCCCGGCATGAAGGTCACCGACCTGATCGCCAAGCTGCGCCATTCGACCAAAGGCGTGACGCTGATCTCGCCGCCACCGCACCACGACATCTACTCGATCGAAGACCTTGCACAGCTCATCTATGACCTCAAACAGGTCAACCCGCGCTGTAAGGTCACGGTCAAACTCGTGGCGTCTTCTGGCGTTGGCACGATTGCCGCAGGTGTGGCGAAAGCCAAAGCCGACATCATCCTGATCTCCGGTCACAACGGTGGCACGGGGGCCTCGCCTGCGACCTCGATCAAATTCGCGGGCCTGCCGTGGGAAATGGGCCTCACCGAGGCGCATCAGGTCTTGGCGATGAACAATCTGCGCGAGCGTGTGACGCTGCGCACGGATGGCGGTTTGCGGACGGGGCGTGACATTGTCATGGCCGCGATGCTGGGTGCTGAGGAATACGGTATCGGCACCGCCGCATTGATCGCGATGGGCTGTATCATGGTCCGTCAGTGTCAGTCGAACACCTGCCCGGTGGGTGTGTGTACCCAAGACGAAGCCCTGCGCGGCAAGTTTACTGGCAATGCCGATAAGGTTGTGAACCTCATCACCTTCTATGCTCAAGAGGTGCGTGAATTGCTGGCCTCTCTTGGCGCGCGTTCTCTGGATGAGGTGATCGGTCGTGCGGATCTGTTGACGCAGGTTTCTCGCGGTGCAGCGCATCTTGATGATCTCGATCTCAACCCGCTTTTGATCTCCGTCGATGGCGCAGACAAAATTGTCTATGATCGCTCCAAACCGCGCAATGCGGTGCCTGATACGCTTGATGCGCAAATCGTTTCTGACGCTGCGCGTTTCTTGAATGATGGCGAAAAGATGCAGCTGTCTTACGCGGTGCAAAACACGCACCGGACCATTGGCACACGCACCTCGTCGCATATCGTGTCGAAATTCGGTATGCGCAATGCGCTTCAGCCGGATCATTTGACGGTGAAACTCACCGGATCTGCTGGTCAGTCCCTCGGCGCTTTTGCGGCACCTGGTCTGAAAATCGAGGTATCGGGCGACGCCAACGATTATGTCGGCAAAGGTCTTTCGGGGGGCACGGTTGTGGTACGCCCTCCAATGCATTCGCCGCTTGTTGCCTCCGAGAATACGATCATCGGCAACACCGTTCTTTACGGAGCAACCGACGGTTATCTCTTTGCGGCGGGTCGCGCAGGCGAACGTTTTGCTGTGCGCAACTCTGGCGCGACGGCGGTGATCGAAGGCTGCGGCTCCAACGGGTGTGAGTATATGACCGGCGGTTTGACCGTAATTCTGGGCTCTATTGGCGCAAACTTTGGCGCAGGGATGACCGGCGGCATGGCGTATCTCTATGACCCGGATGGGCTCGCGCTTGATCTCATCAACATGGAGACGTTGGTCACCTGTCCGGTCACTGTCGATCATTGGGAAACGCAGCTCAGAGGTCTGGTTGAACGTCACGCTGCAGAAACCGGATCGGTGAAAGCCAAAGACATTTTGCTCCACTGGGAGGAGCAAAAAGGGTATTTCCTTCAGATTTGCCCGAAAGAGATGTTGATCCATTTGCCGGTGCCGCTCGCCATTGAAAAAGGCGCGATCCCGGCCGAGTGAATGTGACCCGAACTTCGCGAAAAGCCCCCGGTTTCGGGGGCTTTTTTCGTTTTGTCGATCCGATCACTTGACCTTTATACGGCCCACGTGGTTCCTCGTTCGCATGGCACGCAAGACACAGAAAAAATCGACCAAAAAATCGACCACCTCCGGTCCCGGTCTGTTTCGGCGCATTCGGCGGCGGGTGTTGCGATTGGTGGCGCTGTTCATGGGGGTGGGTGTGCTGTGGATTCTGGCCTATTCCGTCCTTCCCGTGCCGACGACACCCTATATGATGGCCGAATCTGGCCGTCAGGGCGCATCGGTGGATTATCAATGGACCCCGATCGAGCGTATATCGCCGGCGCTTGCGCGCTCCGTTGTTGCTGCGGAGGATGCTAATTTTTGTACCCATTGGGGGTTTGACCTGACCGCCATTCGTGCCGCAATCGACTCGGGGGGCAACGTGGGGCCTCGACGATCACACAGCAAGTGGTCAAAAATAGCTTTTTATGGCATGGGCGGAGTTGGTCTCGCAAAGCGCTTGAGGCCCTCATTACCCCCATCGTTGAACTGACATGGAGCAAAAAGCGCATCCTTGAGGTCTATCTCAATGTTGCTGAATTTGATGCGGGCGTCTTTGGTGCAGAGGCTGCGGCGCGCCATTATTTTGGAGTCGGCCCAGAGGCCCTCACGGCGCAACAGTCGGCCCAACTCGCGGCTGTTTTGCCCGCACCAAAAGATCGAAATGCGGGCAATCCTGGCCCATTTGTTCGGCGGAGAGCCGCCCAGATCGTCGATGGGGCCGCGACAATATCCCGCGATGGTCGCGCAGCTTGTTTCGACCATTGAACTGACGGCACAATCGCGGCAAGTAGAAGAAAACAAGAGTAGCGAACATGATCCGACTTTTTCACGTCCCCCTTTCCCCGTTTTGCCGCAAGGTGCGTCTCTGCTTGGCGGAGAAAAGGCTTGAGGTGGAGCTGGTCGAAGAACGCTATTGGGAACGCGACCCCGATTTCATGCGCCGCAATCCCGCTGGCAAGGTTCCAGTGTTGCGGATCGACGATATGCACCTCGCAGAGAGCACACCGATTTGCGAATATTTAGAGGAGCGCTATCCAACGCCGCCTTTGATGCCCAAAGACCTCGATGGTCGCTACGAAGTGCGGCGGTTGGTGGCATGGTTCGACGATAAGTTTCACAGTGAGGTGACAGCAAATCTTTTGTACGAACGGGTCAATCGCAAGTTGATGAAGGGCGGCTATCCGGTGTCCGCCAATGTGAAATCCGGGGCGAAAGCGGTTAAATACCATTTGGACTACATGGCGTGGTTGTTGGAGCGTCGGCGTTGGCTAGCCGGTGATGCGATGACGCTTGCCGACTTTGCTGCGGCCGCGCATCTGTCATCGTTGGACTATATTTCCGACGTTGATTGGAATCGGCATGAAGTGGTCAAGGATTGGTACGCAAAGATCAAATCGCGCCCCGCGTTTCGGTCGCTTTTGGCGGACCAAGTTCCCGGTTTCCCGCCGCCGTCCCATTATGCTGACCTTGATTTCTAAGGTCGGATCTAAGGAAAACTGACCCTAAAGGGGCGCAATGTGGCTGGATTAGACAAAGAAACAGTACGCGCGCGTGCCTTGGAGGAGGGGTTTTCTAAGGTGGGTTTTGCCCGGCCTGATTTGCCCGGCGCCATGGAGCGGCTGAAAGCCTTTGTGGACGCGGGGCATCACGGTCAAATGGGGTGGATGGAAGAGCGCATGGCGTGGCGGGGTGATCCGGCGGCCCTTTGGCCTGAGGCAAAATCGGTGATCATGCTGGCCGAGGTTTACACCCCTGACGATGACCCGATGAAGGCAGTAAACAGACCCGAATCCGGCGCAATATCCGTCTATGCCCGCAATCGCGATTATCACGACATGGTCAAAAAGCGGCTCAAACGACTGGGTCGGTGGCTGATAGAGCAGGCGGGCGAGGGGACGGAGATCAAGGTGTTTGTCGACACCGCTCCGGTGATGGAAAAGCCTCTTGCCGCTCAGGCAGGGCTGGGCTGGCAAGGCAAACACACCAATCTTTTGGCGCGCGATTTGGGCAGTTGGTTCTTTCTTGGGGCGATCTTTACAACTCATAGTTTCGACCCTGATCCAGCAGAAAAAGACCATTGTGGGTCTTGTCGGTCCTGTTTGGATGCCTGTCCGACTCAGGCCTTTCCGGCGCCGTTTCAACTCGATGCGCGACGGTGCATTTCGTATCTGACGATCGAACATCATGGGCCGGTAGACCTTGAACTACGCGAAAAGATGGGCAATCGAATTTATGGCTGTGACGATTGTCTCGCGGCCTGTCCGTGGAATAAGTTCGCGGTCACAGCGAAGGAGCTGCGTTATGCGGCTCGGGATGATCTCATTTCACCGCCTTTACGTGATCTGGCGATGCTGGACGATGCAGCGTTCCGTGCAAAGTTTTCGGGCTCTCCGATCAAGCGGGTTGGACGCGACCGCTTTGTTCGCAACGTGCTTTATGCGATTGGCAATTCGGGTGTGACCGATCTTGAACCCATCGCGCGAGCGTTGTGCGAAGATGCCGATGCCACCGTGCGCGACGCAGCGCGATGGGCCGTTGCGCGGCTTGGCTGAGCGTGAAACTGTTTAGTGGTCTGATCAGCGCGCGGAATCCCTTTTATGACCCCCTTTCGAGGCATTGCCCTCAAACTCGCTTCGGTATTTTGCTTTGTCATTATGGCTGCACTGATCAAAGCTGCGAGCGATGAGGTGCCGCCGGGCGAGGCGGTGTTTTTCCGATCGTTCTTTGCCTTGCCGATTATTTTTATCTGGCTTGCGCGACGGCATGAATTCACTGCGGGACTTCGGGTTAAATCTCCGATGGGGCATGTTTGGCGTGGGATGATCGGCGCAAGCGCAATGTTTTTGAATTTCTATGCCTTGGCTTTGTTGCCGCTGCCGGAGGCGACGGCCATCGGTTACGCCTCGCCACTGCTTTTGGTGATCTTTGCTGCGATGTTTGCGGGTGAAAATGTCCGGCTGTTTCGGTTTTCTGCGGTGTTGGCCGGACTTGTCGGGGTGATTGTCGTGCTTTTGCCGCGCATCACTGTGTTGCAGGGCGCACCCGATCCGCTTGAACAATTGGGAGCGATGGTTGCCCTTGGTGGCGCCTGTTTGGCCGCGATTGTACAACTGCATGTGCGCAACATGGTGCGCAGTGAATCGACGACGTCAATTGTCTTTTGGTTCTCTACGTCCTGTACTCTCGCGGGGCTTTTGACCATTCCTTTCTCAGATTGGGTGATGCCGAGCCCAATCGTCGCAACATTTCTCATTTTCGGCGGTCTGATTGGCGGCATCGCGCAGGTGTGCCTGACATCGTGTTACCGCTATGCGGATGCATCGCTTCTTGCGCCGTTTGATTATGCGTCAATGTTGTTTGCCTTGATCATCGGCTATACCGTTTTTGGCGAGGTGCCGACACTGCCGATGCTGATTGGCGCGAGTATCGTGATTGCTGCGGGAATTGCGATCATTTTGCGAGAGCGCGCTCTTGGATTGAGTGCGGAACGGCGGCGCAAAACCGATTCAATTTAATCAAATACTTTTTGCCAGAATGCACTTTTGGACAGGCTTTCTCTGCGCTCCTGCTCTTTTGCCACAGCACGCCGCTGAGTCACGATCATGCGTTCTGCCTGAGCCGCGGCCAGAATGCCCTCGGCTGCGCGTGAGACAGGAAAAGGTCCAATTCGACTTTCGCCAACAATATAAGTGATCGTTGTTTGAGAGCTGCCCGGTATAGAGCGAAATTTGACACTCGCCTCGGTTTCTAGCCGATCAAACGCTGTTTCGATCGCTTGCTTGTAGGTCTGTTTGCTTGTCGGGTCTTTTGTCTCTGTCCCGATGTCGATCACTGCGACGATCAGGCTTTTGTTTTCAATTTGACCCGCCTCTGTCAGGCGCTCAACGGTGATGCCAAGAGGGCGCAATGAGGGGTTTTTCGTGACGAAATAAGCCCCAAGCGCAAGAATAGCCGGGGTCACGATGAACACCGTGATCAGAAGAATAACAATGGTGTCTTTTTTGGGCACAAGCGCCTCCCGCCAATCCGTTCAGAAACAGATTGGCAGAAAGGCCTTATTTCTTGGTTAAGTTTAGCTGCGCACCAGCATTTCGTAGCTTTCCGCGATGTCGCGCGTCAAAGCGCCTACTTCGAATGTGTAGTCCCCGATTTGACCGACAGGCGTGACCTCCGCTGCGGTTCCGGTCAGCCAGCATTGTTCGAACCCGTCGAGCTCTTCGGGTAGGATGCGACGCTCATGCACGGTGATGCCTTTTTGTTTGAGCATCTCGATCACGGTCTGACGGGTGATGCCATTGAGGATCGCGTCAGGGATCGGCGTGTGGACTTCGCCGTTTTTGACGAAAAAGATGTTTGCGCCTGTCGCTTCGGCCACATAGCCGCGATAATCCATAAACAGCGCGTCAGAACAGCCTTTGGCTTCGGCGGCATGTTTGGACATGGTGCAGATCATATAGAGGCCAGCGGCTTTCGCGGCGGTCGGGATGGTTTCTGGCGAGGGGCGTTTCCATTTCGCGATGTCGAGCTTAGCGCCCTTCATTTTCGCATCCCCATAATACGCGCCCCATTCCCACGCGGCGACAGCCATGCGCACGGGGTTCTTGTTCGACGCCACGCCCATGTCCTCACCCGCACCACGCCATGCGATCACCCGAACATAGGCGTCGTCCCAGCCATTGGCCTCAAGAACGGCGTATTTCGCCGCTTCGATCTCTGCGACCGTGTAGGGGATCGGCATATCAAGCAAAGCGCCGGAGCGCAGAAGGCGCTCGGAATGTTCGACGGATTTGAAGATCTTGCCATTGTAGCAGCGCTCACCTTCAAACACCGAAGAGGCATAATGCATCGCATGGGTCAGAATATGGACCTTGGCATCTCGCCAATCGACCAGTCCACCGTCCATCCAGATTTTGCCGTCCCGGTCTTCGTAGCTTCCTGCCATGAGGTGCCTCCCTTTTATCCGCCGCTTGAGTTCACGATAGTTGCGCAATAAGGTCTCTTTGAGGACTTATTGTTGCGCGAAATCCCGGTTTCGCTATCAATTCAAACTTGGAATGTCAACAACACTGACTTAAAGTGACTTCAAAATACGCAATTTTTGAACGGGACATGACATGGCGGACGGCAAAGCAGGCGGGACAAAGGGCGGACAAGCCCTTTTGTTTCTGACAGATGAGCAGCTTCGAAAAGGGATCGAAGCCATGTTCTTTGCCTATCGTGGCTTTACCGCCGACCCGGATCGCATTTTGGAGAAATACGGCTATGGTCGTGCCCATCATCGGGCGATCCATTTTATCAGCCGCGCGCCAGGGACCAATGTGAACAACTTGCTTGGCATTCTTGGGGTGACCAAACAATCTTTGAACCGTGTTCTGCGGGCGTTGATTGAGGACGGTTTGGTCGAAAGCCGGGTGGGGGTTCAGGATAAACGTGAACGTCATCTCTACCTGTCGGACAGCGGCAAGGCGTTGGAGGCGGAGCTGTCAGAAGCGCAGCGCGCCCGGATGCGCGTGGCCTACCGCGAGGCGGGACACGAAGCCGTTGCTGGCTTTAGGCGCGTACTTGAGGCAATGATGGACCCAGATCAGGCCGCATATTTTAATGCCATGGCAACGAAGGAGGACAAAGGGTGAGTGGTGAAATTCACCTTTTGATCGTGGACGACGATGAACGGATCCGGGGGCTTTTGCAAAAGTTTCTGATCCGTCATGGCTTTTGCGTGACCGCCGCGCGCGATGCTGCTCATGCGCGGCGATTGCTTGCGGGGCTTGAATTCGATTTGATCGTTTTGGATGTGATGATGCCCGGCGAAGACGGGATCAGTCTGACCCGCGATCTGCGCAGTAAAATCGCCACGCCGATCATGCTTTTGACCGCAAAAGGTGAAACCGAAGACCGCATTGCCGGGCTTGAGGCGGGGGCGGATGATTATTTGCCAAAGCCATTTGAGCCGAAAGAACTGCTGTTGCGGATCAATGCGGTTCTGCGTCGGATGCCTCAGATCGAAGAGATTGAAACAGCGCCGAAATATATTCATTTGGGCCGGTTTCGCTATGATGTGGAGCGCGGGGAGCTTTGGGAAGGGGATCAGATCGTGCGTTTGACCGCGACCGAATCTCAACTCATGCGGATTTTTGCCGCGGCCCCCGCAGAACCCGTAACGCGCAATGATTTGGTTGAACGGCTTGGGCGCGATGGTGGGCAAGCGCAAGAGCGCGCCGTTGATGTGCAAATCACCCGCCTGAGACGCAAGATCGAGGATGATCCACGCCAACCGCGTTACCTTCAAACTGTGCGCGGATCGGGCTATATGCTGACCCCGGAATAAGGCCAAAAGCCAAACGGGAACTGGTCAATTGGGGCGGTTTCCCTATATGCAGGTCACAAAGCAATCGGGAGCACATCAAATGAGTGAAACGCCAGTATCCGAGATGTCCTTTGAATCCGCTATGGCCGAACTTGATCAGGTTGTCGGCAAGCTGGAACATGGTGATGTTGCGTTGGAAGACAGCATCAAACTCTATGAGCGCGGTGCTGCTTTGAAAGCGCATTGCGAGACCAAGCTGAAAGAAGCCGAGGAAAAGGTCGAAAAGATCACTGTTGGTCCTGATGGCACCGCCGCTGGCACCACGAAAGTCGAAGGCCTCTGATGCAAGACGATCTCGCACGCTGCAAAGCGGCTGTTGCGGCCTGTCTTGAGACGGCTTTGGCCCCGCTTGGGTCCATGCCGGTCGAGGAGGGGATGCGCTATGCCTTAAACGGTGGCAAGCGGTTGCGGGCGTTTTTGGTTATGGAGGGCGCGACCCTTCATGGGGTATCGGCTGAACACTCCGTTTGGGCCGCCGCCGCGATTGAGGCGCTGCATGCCTATAGTCTTGTGCATGATGACCTGCCGTGTATGGACGACGACGACCTGCGCCGGGGTCAGCCAACGGTGCATAAACGATGGGACGAGGCGACGGCTGTGCTGGTTGGCGATGCGCTTCAGACTCTTGCGTTCGAGTTGTTGACTCGGCCTGAAATGGCCGTTTCGAGCCAAGTTCGGGTCGAATTGATCGCCTCTTTGGCCAAATCATCCGGGGCTCAAGGCATGGTTTTGGGCCAAGCCCAAGATATCGCGGCTGAGACCTCAGAGACACCGCTTGATCTGGCGCAGATCACCGAGCTTCAGGGGCATAAAACCGGTGCGCTGATTGAGTGGTCCGCTTGCGCCGGGGCCATCCTTGGGGGGCCGATCCTACGCCACTGCGTGCCTATGCATCGGCGCTGGGACTTGCCTTTCAAATCCATGATGACATCCTAGATATAGAGGGCGATGTTGCCAAAACCGGCAAAGCCGTGGGCAAAGATGCCGAGGCTGGCAAAGCCACATTCGTGTCGCTGCTTGGTCTTGAGGAGGCCAAAGCCCGTGCCGAACGCCTTGTGGAGCAAGCCTGTGCGGCATTGAGCCCCTATGGAAGCCGCGCCGAACCCTTGCGAGACCTTGCCCGCTTCGTTATTTCGCGGGAAACCTGAGAAAGCGAGACGCTATGTCTGACCGTCCAGCCACACCGACCCTAGACCGTGTTCATGTTCCGGCCGATCTCAAGGCCCTCTCAGATCCGGAGCTAAAGCGTCTGGCGCATGAGTTGCGGCAGGAGACCATTTCCGCCGTCTCCGTGACGGGTGGGCATTTGGGTGCTGGGCTGGGCGTGGTCGAGTTGACCGTGGCGCTTCATGCGGTATTTGATGCGCCAAAAGATCGCCTGATTTGGGATGTCTCGCACCAATGCTACCCGCATAAAATCCTCACCGGGCGTCGTGATCGTATCCGTACTTTACGGACCGAAGGTGGCCTGTCCGGTTTCACCAAGCGCTCGGAAAGCCCCTATGACCCGTTCGGTGCGGCGCATAGCTCGACCTCGATTTCTGCCGCTTTGGGCTTTGCCGTGGCGCGGGATCTGGGCGGAGCGCCCGAGAATGGCATCGGTGATGCGATTGCGGTGATCGGAGATGGCTCGATGTCCGCTGGTATGGCTTTTGAGGCCATGAACAACGCGGGCCATTTGGGCAAACGGTTGATCGTGATCCTCAACGACAATGAAATGTCGATTGCACCGCCGACAGGCGCGCTGTCGTCCTACCTGACCCGTCTCTATGCGGGCGCACCGTTTCAAGAGCTCAAGGCCGCAGCCAAAGGGGCCGTATCGCTTTTGCCGCATCCGTTCCAAGAGGGGGCCAAACGCGCCAAGGAAATGCTCAAGGGCATGACTGTCGGTGGCACCTTGTTTGAAGAGCTGGGATTTTCTTATGTCGGGCCGATTGACGGCCACGATTTGGATCAACTCCTCTCTGTCTTGCGGACCGTGAAAGCGCGTGCCACTGGACCGATCTTGATCCATGCAATCACTCAAAAAGGCAAAGGTTATGCCCCGGCCGAGGGGCGGCCCGACAAAGGTCATGCCACCGGCAAATTCGACATGGTCACCGGCGAACAGAAAAAGGCGAAATCCAATGCGCCGTCCTACACCTCTGTGTTTGCCAAAGCGCTGATCCAAGAGGCCGGGTTTGAGGACAAAATCGTCGCCGTCACGGCGGCGATGCCGGATGGGACGGGGTTGAACCTCTTTGCGGAACGCTTCCCGAGCCGCTGTTTTGACGTGGGCATTGCCGAACAGCATGGCGTGACCTTTTGCGCCGGTCTTGCAGCGGGCGGGATGAAACCATTTTGCACGATGTATTCGACCTTCCTTCAGCGTGGCTATGATCAGGTCGTCCATGATGTTGCGATCCAACGCCTGCCTGTGCGCTTTGCCATTGATCGCGCAGGGCTTGTGGGCGCTGACGGGGCCACGCACGCGGGCTCTTTTGATGTGGCGTTTCTCGCCAACCTGCCCGGCATGGTGGTGATGGCCGCCGCCGATGAGGCGGAGCTTGTCCATATGGTTGCCACCGCTGCCGCCCATGATGCGGGGCCAATTGCGTTCCGCTATCCGCGCGGTGAAGGCGTGGGGGTTCAAATGCCCGAACGCGGTGTGCCGCTTGAGATTGGCAAGGGTCGTGTTGTGCGTGAGGGCACACGCGTGGCGCTTTTGTCGTTTGGAACACGTCTCGAATCCAGCCTAAAAGCGGCGGAAAACCTCGCCGCTAAGGGCATCTCTTGTACTGTGGCCGACGCGCGCTTTGCCAAGCCGCTGGACCATGATCTGATCCGCGATCTGGCTGCAAACCACGAAGCTCTGATCACGCTTGAAGAGGGCGCTGTCGGTGGATTTGGCTCACACGTGGCCGATTTTCTGGCCAATGAGGGTCTGTTTGATCGGGGTCTCAAATTCCGCTCAATGACTTTGCCGGACACGTTCATTGATCAGGCAAGCCCTGAGGCGATGTATGCCATGGCGGGTCTCAACACGCCCGACATTGAAGCCAAAGTCTTGTCCGCTCTTGGTGTGACCGATCTGTCGAGCAAACGCGCCTAAAGTGCTGCCTTACCAGAATTGCAAAGCGGCTATGAGCAAAGCATTGCGTCCTTCTTGTTGAACCACAGGGCCGAATAGGGGAAGTGTGACGCACACTCTCAGTTCAGGATCTCATACCATGGCAATCGCCTCCTACGCCCCTTCCGGTACGCGACCGGGGATCGTCATTTTTGCGCTCGCGATGGGCGGGTTTGCGATCGGGACGACAGAATTTGCCTCGATGAGCCTTTTGCCGTTTTTGGCAGAGGGGTTGGACATCACAGAAGCCACGGCAAGTCGGTTGATTTCGGCCTATGCTCTGGGCGTGGTTGTCGGCGCGCCTTTGATCGCTGTGGCGGCGGCACGGATTGAACGGCGGCTTTTGCTCATCGGGCTTATGGTCGCCTTTTGTCTGGCGCATATTCTGTCTGCTTTGGCTGCCAATTATCCGATGATGTTGATCGCGCGGTTTCTCAGCGGTGTGCCGCATGGTGCCTACTTTGGTGTTGCGGCGCTTATGGCGGCGTCTTTGGCAGGTCCGAAAAATCGCGGCAAAGCAGTGGCGCGGCTCATGTTGGGGCTGACCGTCGCGACGGTCGTGGGGGTCCCGGTTGCGAATGTGCTGGGGCAAACGATCGGTTGGCGCTGGGCTTTTGCTCTGGTTGGGGTTTTGGCGGCGATCACGGCCCTGATGATCCTGATCTTTGCTCCGAAAACTGAGATTGGCACGGGCTCCAACGCCTTGAGCGAGTTGGACGCGCTGAAAAATCGTCAGGTGCTTTTGACACTTTTGAGCGGAGCCATTGGGTTTGGTGGCTTTTTCGCCTTTTATACCTATTTGGCGTCGACGCTGATCGACGTCACCCATGTTTCAGATGGTAGCATTCCACTTTACCTCGCTTTGATGGGCACAGGGATGACAATTGGTGCGCTGTTGGCCGGATGGGCGGCGGACCGAGCGCTCAATTTTTCGGTCTTCACAACCTTGTTCATCAACATTGCGTTGCTGCTGATCTACCCGCTGGTTGCTGATCAAGTCTATGCGATGGCGGTGCTGGTGCTCGTCATGGGCATCGCGAACGGGTATCCGATCTTGCTCCAGACCCGGCTGATGGATGTCGCGCGCGACGCACAGTCGCTTGCCGCCTCGTTGCACCATGCGGCCTTTAACGCTGCCAATGCCTTGGGGCCCTTTGCAGCTTCGATTTTTATTGCCAAAGGGTATGGGTTTCCCTCGTCAGGCTATGTCGGTGCTGTGCTCACCTTTGCAGGCGTCATTCTTTATGCAGTTACGGTTCTTGACCATCGCCGAAACTGGAAAAACAGTCACTGATCCAGCTTTAAAAGCGCCTTTAGGCCGGTTTTGTAATCGGGATAGATCAAGTTCACGCTGAGATCGCGCTTCATCTTTTCATTGCTGACCTTTTTGCTCTCGGCATAAAAGCTGCGCGCCATCGGCGTCATGTCGGCGGTTGCAAAATCTTCTTCTGGTGGCAAAGGCAGACCTAAAAGTTCGGCCGCATAGCCGATTACGTCTTGCGGCGGCACGGGGAGATCATCGCAGACATTGTAAATGCCGCTGAGTTCGGGTCTATGGATCGCGGCCTCAACCACTTGGGCAATGTCTTCAACGTGGATGCGGGAAAAAATCTGACCTGGCTTGATGATCCGTCGGGCTTTGCCAGAACGGACTTTGGCAAACGGACCGCGCCCAGGCCCATAGATGCCAGCAAGGCGGAAAATCGACAGATTAAGACCCAAATCCCGCGTAAAAGACTGCCAAGCGGCCTCGGCTTCGACCCGAGCGATCCCGCGTTTTGTGGCGGGGGTGAGGGCCGTTTCCTCTGTCACCCAATCCCCGCCGTGATCACCGTAAACGCCGGTGGTCGACAGATACCCAACCCACGTTAAATGTGGTGCAGCTTCCACCAAGGCTTCTCGATAATGGTGCAACATTGGGTCACCGTCAGGGCCGGGCGCGGCGGAGATCAAAAGGTGGGTGGCTTGGGACAGGCGTGGTAAAATCGGGTCTTGTCCAAGCACCAGCGGGGCCACACCTGCGCTGTCAAATTCTTGTGCCTTGTTTGCGCTACGGGTGGTGCCAGTGATCGCCCAACCTTGAGGCAAGAGACGGCGCGCAAGGGCCTGGGCACTGTAGCCATGGCCGAAGGAAAACAGGTGCGGTTGGGTCATGGTTGGCCTTTCGTGTCTGATCTCAGGTCACATCTCTGGGCCTTGCGCCCGTCGCCCTCTTGGTCTCAATTGGTCAGCAAGGCTGATTTCTCAGCATTCGCCGAAACGGACCCCAAACGACTGAGGTTCCGTCTTACCGCAAGAGGATATAAGAGTGAATACGACAAGCAAAAGCCTCGCCCTTGAGATGCCACCGTTGAGCGAGCCGCGCAATTTTACCGATCCAGCGGCAGCGGTCGCGTTCCTCGAAGAGTTGTATTTCGAAGCCACATCGTTTTTGGCAGAAAAGTTTTCCCAAGTGGCCAGCGGGCAGGCACCCACAGCGCGCTACCGGGCCTTTTATCCCGAAATCCGTGTTGTCACGACCTCCTATGCCGCAATGGACAGCCGCTTGTCGTTTGGGCATGTCGCCAAGCCCGGCATCTATTCCACAACGATCACGCGCCCGGATTTGTTTCGCAATTACCTGACGCAACAGATCAAACAGATCGTGCGCAATCATGGCGTGAGTGTCGAAATTGGCATCTCTGACACGCCGATGCCGGTGCATTTTGCTGTGGCGAATGACGAATCTGTGACCATCCCGCAAGAAGGCGTCATGTCCTATCCGCTGCGCGATGTGTTTGATGTGCCGGATTTGACCACGACCCACGATGATATCGTCAACGGGTTTGGCTTTCTGCATGAGGATGGCTCCGCCGCGCTTGCGCCCTTTACGGCGCAGCGGATTGATTACTCGCTCGCCCGCCTGTCCCATTACACTGCGACGGACGCGAGCCATTTTCAGAACCATGTGTTGTTCACCAACTACCAATTCTACGTCTCGGAGTTCGAAGCCTATGCGCGTCAGGTTCTGGCCGATCCGAACAGTGGCTATATGAGCTTTGTCTCAACCGGGAATGTTGAGATTTTTGACGCCAAGACGGAGATTCCGCCCACGACCAAAACGCCGCAAATGCCGACCTATCATTTGAAGCGTGCGGATGGGTCCGGGATCACATTGGTGAACATCGGGGTGGGGCCGTCAAATGCCAAAACCGCAACCGATCATATCGCGGTGCTGCGGCCCCATGCTTGGATCATGGTTGGGCATTGCGCCGGTCTTCGCAATTCTCAACGGCTTGGCGATTTCGTTTTGGCCCATGCTTATCTGCGCGAGGATCATGTGCTGGATGCGGACCTGCCGGTCTGGGTGCCGATCCCGGCCTTGGCGGAAATTCAGACCTCTTTGGAAACGGCCGTCGAAGAGGTGACCGAATTGGAAGGCTATGAGTTAAAACGGATCATGCGCACTGGCACCGTGGCGACGATTGACAACCGCAATTGGGAATTACGTGATCAATCTGGTCCGGTTCAAAGGCTCAGCCAATCCCGGGCCATCGCGCTTGATATGGAATCTGCCACCATTGCCGCCAACGGGTTTCGGTTTCGAGTCCCCTATGGCACGCTGCTTTGCGTGTCTGATAAGCCGCTTCATGGTGAGTTAAAGCTGCCCGGCATGGCCTCTGATTTCTACAAATCACAGGTTGCGAGGCATCTTTTGATCGGCATTCGGTCGATGGAAATTCTCCGCGACATGCCGATTGAGCGCATCCACAGCCGCAAATTGCGGTCTTTTGAGGAGACGGCTTTCCTTTAAGGGAGGTTTTTTCACCCAAAATGCGCGAAAACAGACCGCACTGTTACACTAGGCGTTGTACGGCCCCTCAATATTCGCTTAGAAATGCGCAATAACCCCCTACTGCATGGGGGACTACGAGGAGATACAGACATGTCGAAACCAATGACCAAGACCCAACTCGTTGCTGCTCTCGCCGAAGAGATGGGCGCAGACAAAAAATCCGCAGGGGTTGCGCTTGATGCAATCACCGCACTCATCACCAAAGAAGTGTCCGCCGGTGGCGCCGTGACTCTTCCGGGTGTTGGCAAAATTTATTGCCGTGAACGCCCTGCACGTATGGTGCGCAACCCGCAAACGGGTGAGCAGATGCCGAAAGACGCCGACAAGGTTGTGAAAATGACCATCGCCAAAGCGTTGAAAGACAGCGTAAACGGCTAATCGGTTGATTGAGTTATTTCTGGGAGGGGTCGCGCATTGCCGCGGCCCTTTTCGTTTAGGGCTATGAATATGGATATCAGAGCGATCGTAATGGGCGTGGCCTTCGTGCTAATGTGGTCCTCGGCCTTCACGTCGGCGCGGATCATCGTTGCGGATGCGCCCGCGCTTGGCGCTCTGTCTGTGCGATTTCTCCTGTCCGGTGTGGTGGGGGTGGCGTTGGCCAAACTGCTTGGCCAATCGTGGACTTTTACCCGCTCACAATGGAAGAGCATTATCGTCTTTGGCCTGTGCCAAAACGTGGCCTATCTCGGTCTGTATTTTTTGGCGATGCGGAATGTTGAAGCCTCCCTTGCTGCGGTTCTTGCCTCCTCCATGCCGCTTGTTGTGGCTTTGCTTTCAACTCTAATCCTGCGCGAAACACCTAAACCTATGGCGATCTTTGGCCTCGTGTTGGGCTTCATTGGGGTCTTGATCATCATGGGCACGCGCTTGTCGACTGGCAGTAATCTTGCGGGGATTGTCATGTGCGTTGTTGGCACTGTCGCGCTTGCTGTTGCGACCCTGACCTTGCGGTCTACGAATGCGGGCGGCAATGTTTTGATGGTGGTTGGCGTGCAAAGCCTGATCGGCTCGACAGTACTTGCTGTATTGTCCCCGGCGATAGACACATATGAGCTCACGATGTCCGCCAAATTGGTTTGGGCGATGCTCTATACAACCTTCGTGCCGGGACTCATGGCCACTTGGATTTGGTTCAAACTGGTCGAGCGGATCGGCACGGTCAAATCCGCAGCATTCCACTTTCTCAACCCGTTTTTTGGCGTCGCGATCGCGGCGCTGTTGTTGGGGGAACATGTCACCCAATGGGATATTTACGGTGTTGTGACCATCATGGCGGGCATTTTTGCCGTCCAGATGTCGAAGGCCTGATGGGGGTCTTATTTGGCCCCAAACGTGCCGCGCAAACCTTCACCAACTTGACCACGATGCAGCAGAAGGTGATCCAAAATCACGCAG
This sequence comes from Celeribacter baekdonensis, assembly GCF_003047105.1. NCBI lineage: Bacteria > Pseudomonadati > Pseudomonadota > Alphaproteobacteria > Rhodobacterales > Roseobacteraceae > Celeribacter > Celeribacter baekdonensis. The sequence goes on along the minus strand of NZ_CP028475.1, from coordinate 2,574,125 downwards.
GCCATCATTGCCTCGCCCACAGGCACAGCGCGAATACCGACACAGGGGTCATGACGCCCCTTTGTGATCAGGTCGGTGTCTTCGCCCGCCTGATTGATCGTTTTGCGTGAGGTGAGGATCGAGGATGTGGGTTTCACCGCAAACCGCACAACAAGGTCTTGTCCGGTGGAAATCCCGCCAAGAATACCACCTGCGTGATTAGACCCAAATTCGGGCCCATTTGGCCCCATCCGCATCTCATCGGCGTTCTCTTCACCAGACAGACAAGCAGCATTCATACCTTCGCCAATTTCAACACCTTTCACAGCATTGATCGACATCATCGCTGCGGCCAAATCCGTGTCTAATTTGGCGTAAATCGGTGCGCCAAGACCGGCTGGCGCGCCTTTTGCGACCACCTCGATAATAGCCCCAATCGAGGACCCGCTTTTGCGTACGCCATCGAGATAGGCGGCCCAGTTTTCAGCGGTTTTGGCGGAGGGCACCCAAAACGGGTTGTTGTCGATCTCCGACATGTCACGCGTGCCTTCGATCCCATGCGGGCCGATCTGGGTCATGTAGCCTTTGATCTCAAGGCCCGGCACCAATTCGGCCAAAACCGCGCGTGCAATACCGCCAGCGGCCACACGCGCCGCCGTTTCGCGCGCACTGGAGCGACCACCGCCGCGATAATCGCGGATGCCGTATTTTTGGAAATAGGTGATATCGGCATGACCGGGGCGAAAGGCTTGCGCGATCTCGCCATAATCTTTCGAGCGCTGATCGGTGTTGCGGATCATCAATTGGATCGGCGTACCGGTGGTCTTGCCTTCAAACACGCCAGACAGGATTTCCACTTGGTCCGGTTCGCGCCGCTGAGTGGTGTATTTCGATGTCCCTGGCTTGCGCTTATCAAGCCAGACCTGAAGCATCTCTTCATTGATGGCAATGCCCGGAGGACAGCCATCCACCGTCGCGCCAAGCGCCGGACCGTGGCTTTCGCCCCATGTTGTGAAACGAAACAGATGTCCGAATGTGTTCATGCTCATCGGGTGCTCCTCAGGGTTTCCCCTGCTTTACCCGATGTCACATCTTTGAGCAATCAAGGGAAATCACTCTGTGACGCACATCAATCGCATCGTCTGGTGTCATCGTCACATTGATAAAGCCGCCAAAGCAGAATTGGCTCTGTTGGCCCACAAACATGAACCAACCTGTCTCTCGTGACATGTGGGAGGGGCTTGAACTTCCTGCAAAGGGGCAATAGCGTGACCGACACCTCGGGGTGCTCGTGTGCAACACGGCTGAGATGCGAAAGCGGACCCGTTGAACCTGAACCGGCTAACACCGGCGGAGGGAAGGTATCAGCGATCGACATTCGCCGCCTTTTTCTTCGCCCATTTTTGAATGGAGCGAGCCATGAAATATGGACTGACTTTTGCAGCGCTTGTTGCGGCCACTGCGGCCACTGCAGACCCTTTGACAATCTACGCGCCCGACTATTTTGCCTCTGAGTGGGGGCCGGGTCCGGCGATCAAAGCGGCGTTTGAGGCCGAATGTGACTGTGAGATTGAATATGTCACAGGTGATTTGCTGCCTCGTATTCTGTTGGAAGGTGAGCGGACCAAGGCGGATGTGGCCATAGGCTTCAATTCCGATGTGACTAAGAAAGCCCGCGAAACCGGTCTGTTCGCGCCGCATGGGCTGGATCTGTCACCTTTGACCCTGCCACTTGAGTGGACGGACGACACGTTCTTGCCATTCAACTGGAGCTACACAGCTTTTATCTACGACAACACCAAAATCAAAAATCCGCCAGCGTCTTTCCATGAGTTGGTGAATTCTGACGAGGACTGGTCTATCGCAATCCAAGACCCGCGCACGTCGATCTCGGGGTTGGCTCTGGTGTTGTGGGGCAAAGAGGTATTCGGGGACGACGCCGAGGCGGCATGGGCAAAATTGGCACCGAAAGTCACGACAGTGACCAAGGGGTGGTCCGAGGCCTATGGCCTGTTCACTGATGGCGAGGTGGACATGGTGCTGTCCTACACGACCTCGCCCGCCTACCACATCATCGCCGAAGAAGATAACACCAAGTCCGCCGCACTGTTTGATGAAGGCCACTATTTCATGGTCGAACTCGCCGCGAAACTGAAAGGCACCGATCAGCCGGAACTGGCGGACGAGTTCATGGCTTTTATTCTCTCGCCGACGTTCCAAAACATTATTCCGACGGCGAACTGGTCCTATCCCGCCGCTTTGCCACGTGATCAATGGCCTGAAGCGTTTTCTGAATTGAACTACCCGGAAAAGGCCATTTTCCTGAATGAAGACGAAGCGGATGCGTTGCGGGACGAGGCGATTGCCGAATGGCGCACCGCGTTTTCGCAATAAGGCTTTGGCCGGGGCTCATCGCGGCGGCTTTGGTCGCGGCCTTGAGCCTTGGCACTCTGGGCGTTGTCGCGCTTCGGGCCGAGAGCTTTTCAACACTGTCTAAATTTGACTGGATGGCAGTGCGGTTCACCGTTGTTCAGGCACTGATCTCTGCGGGCCTGTCTGTGGTTTTGGCGATCCCCGTCGCACGTGGTTTGGCGCGGCGTGATTTTTATGGGCGTCGTCTTTTGATCACCCTTTTGGGCGCGCCATTCATCTTGCCGACAATCGTGGCCATTCTCGGATTGACAGCGGTGTTTGGCAAAACAGGATTTGTCTCGATCGCGCTCAATTGGGCTGGATTAGGGCCTATTTCGATCTACGGGTTCCACGGTGTGATCCTTGCGCATGTGTTCTTTAATCTGCCGCTTGCAACGCGGTTGTTGCTTCAGGGTTGGGGCGCAATCCCGTCCGAGAGGTTCCGCCTTGCGGCGTCGCTGAATTTCGCCCCGCGCGACATCTTTCGCCACATCGAAGGACCGATGTTGAAAGAGATTGTGCCCGGCGCGTTTGCGGTTATTTTTCTGATTTGCACCACCTCGTTTGCCGTCGCTCTGACCTTTGGCGGGGGGCCAAAAGCCACCACCGTTGAACTCGCGATTTACGAGGCGTTTCGCTATGATTTCAATCTTGGAAAAGCCTCGCTTTTGGCCCTGATCCAAGTGGTGATCTGTGCTGTGGCTGCCTTCGTATCGCTCAAATTTCGCGTGCCTCAGGTGGGTGGCGCTGGTTTGGATCGCCCTGTGCAGCGGTTCGATGTTCACATGTTGAGCGCACGGGGTTTGGATCTGTTTTGGATCGTGATGGTCAGTCTCTTTTTGCTCCTGCCGCTTCTGGCTATCGTCCTGCGCGGCGCGCATGGGCTGTTTGATTTGCCCAGCTCCGTTTGGTCCGCGGCCCTGCGTTCCCTTGTGACCGCTCTTGGGTCGGCCGCATTGGCGATCATCTTGTCCCTGTCTCTTAGTCTCTCGGCACTGCGCTGGCGGTGGTTGGAAGGCGTTGGCATGACGGCCATCGCAGCCTCGCCACTGGTCATGGGCACAGGGCTTTACATTGTGCTTTTTGCTGTGGCTGATCCGGCGGATTGGGCTTTGTTCATCACTGGGCTGGTCAATGCGGTGATGTCTTTACCGTTTATCTTGCGCGCAATTGGGCCCGCTTTGGCTGCGACCGAGCGGAACTATGGGCGCTTGTCCGACAGTCTTGGGCTGACGGGATGGACCCGTGTGCGGCTTGTGCTGTGGCCTCGGTTGCGCGGGCCTGTGGGCTTTTCCGCTGGGCTTGCTGCGGCGCTGTCGATGGGCGATCTGGGCGTGATCGCCCTTTTTGCGCGCCCTGACTCCGCAACGCTGCCGCTGCAAATCTACCGCTTGATGGGATCTTATCGAATGGATCAGGCGATGGGGGCGGCGTTACTGCTTCTTGGGCTGAGTTTGGCTCTGTTTTACATCTTCGATCTTTGGGGGAGACGCCGTGCTTGAGTTCCGCAATCTGCGCCTAACGCAGGGCGATTTTACCCTCACCGCTGATTTTCAAGTGCCAAAAGGCGCGCGGGTGGCGGTGATTGGTGCGTCAGGCGCGGGGAAGTCGACGCTTTTGTCGCTTATCGGGGGATTTGAAGCCTCTGATGACGGTGACATTCTTTGGCAGGGCAAACCCTTTGGTCGATCGGCACCTTTTGAACGTCCGATTTCTCATCTGTTTCAGGACAACACGCTTTTTGCCCATATGACCGCGGCGCAGAATGTTGGTCTTGGGCTGAAACCAAACTTAAGATTGTCGAAGTCAGACAAGGACACTGTCTCAGAGGCTCTGCGAGCGGTGGGGCTTGAGGGTTTAGAAGCTCGGCGTCCCGGCGCACTTTCGGGTGGACAGCAAAGTCGCGTGGCTTTGGCGCGCGTCCTTGTGCAGCAAAAGCCGTTGATCCTGTTGGATGAGCCGTTTTCGGCGCTTGGTCCGGCGATGCGCCATGAGATGATTGATCTGGCGAAAGAGGTCTCCGCGCGCTTAGAGGCGACGATGTTGATGGTCACCCATGATGTATCTGATGTGGACCGTTTCGCCGATTTGGTGATTTGGGTTGAGGAGGGTCTCTGTCATCCGCCGCGACCTTGGACGGAGATGATGTCTGAGCCGCCACAGGGCCTTTTGGACTACATTGGCACATGAAAAAAGCGCCCCAAATTGGGGCGCTTTCTCATTTCGAACTCCTGGCTCAATTAGAGCGATGTCTTTTTGCCCTTATGCGGTGCCCAGAGTTTTTTGTTGGTCAGGTAGAGCAAAGAGGTCAGCAGGATCAAGAAGGTCACGGCCATAAAGCCAGCCCGCTTGCGTGCCATCATCTTCGGCTCGGCGGCCCACATCAAGAAGGCAGCCACGTCTTCGGCCTCATGGTGCAGCTCATTGGAGTGACCGTCAGCATATTCGACGTCTTCCCCGTACAGCGGCGGAGCCATGGCGATCCAACCGGTCGAGAACGCGGTGTTCTCGTAATAGGTGGTGCCTGCTTCGACCTTTTCCTCACCGGTGTAGCCGGTCAGGATGGAGACGATGTGCTCCGGGCCACCGATGCCTTTGAGGAATTGGTTGATGCCCGTGCCGTAAGGACCGTGAAAGCCTGCACGTGCTTTGGCCATCAAGGACAGGTCGGGTGCGTTCATCGAGTGGTTGGCCGGGAAGTGATCGTTCGCAGTCAACGGACGTGCAGCGCCTTCGTTGTAGTCGAAAAGCTGCATGTTGGAGGCTTCGTCGTTCACCGGGAACTGAGCCGCATAAGCGCGGACCTGATCTTCGGGAAGCTCCGGCCCACCTTTGTCGCCAAGTGTGCGGATCGGCACGAATTTCATGCCGTGGCACGCCGAACAGACCTCGGTGTAAACTTGCAGACCGCGTTGAAGCTGCATCTGGTCAAATTTACCGAACGGCCCTTCGAAGGAGAAATCCACATCATGGACGTGTCCGCCTTCGGAGGCCATGGCCCCACCGGTGGACAAAGCCAGCGCGGTGAGGGCGGAGAGGGTAAGTTTCTTCATCATAGTCCCTGTTTCCTTTCTCACTCGGCCGCGCCCGGGTAGTGGGCGGCAAAGTCTTCTTCGATCGTGGCCGGGGTCGGCAGCGGTTTTTCGATCACACCCAAAAGTGGGAGGATAACAAAGAAGTATCCGAACCAATAGGTTGCACCGATCAGCGAGATATACGGGTAAATCCCATCGGTCGGCATGGCGCCCACCCACATCAGCACAACGAAATCGACGGCCAACAGCGCAAACCACCATTTGAACATCGGGCGGTATTTGCCCGAACGCACCGACGATGTGTCGAGCCAAGGCACAAGCGCCATGGCGATGATCGCGCCGAACATGGCCAAGACGCCGAAGAATTTCGCATCAACGATGCCGCCGGTGATGAAGGAGACCGCTTGCACAGCCCAAACATCCGCAGTGAAGGCACGCAGGATGGCGTAGAACGGCAAGAAGTACCATTCCGGCACAATATGCGCAGGTGTCGAAAGCGGGTTTGCTTCGAGGTAGTTGTCGGGGTGGCCGAGGAAGTTTGGCATAAAGCCAACAATCGCGAAGAACACGACCAAAACCACGCCGAGCGCGAAGAGGTCTTTGATCACGAAATACGGCCAGAAAGGCAGGGTGTCTTTCTTGGCTTCGGCTTTGGAAGTCCGGCGCACTTCAACACCCGTTGGGTTGTTGTTGCCGGTGGTGTGGAAGGCCCAGATGTGAACGATCACAAGGCCAGCAATCACGAAGGGCAGCAAATAGTGCAGCGAAAAGAAGCGGTTCAGCGTGGCGTTGTCCACAGCCGGCCCACCCAAGAGCCAAGTTTGGATCGGTTCGCCCACAAAGGGGATCGCGCCAAACAGGCCGGTGATCACGGTAGCACCCCAGAACGACATCTGACCCCAAGGCAAAACGTAGCCCATAAAGCCGGTGGCCATCATCAAGAGGTAGATGATCATGCCGATGATCCAGGTGATCTCGCGCGGGGCTTTGTAAGACCCGTAGTAGAGACCGCGGAAAATGTGGAGGTACACGGCAAAGAAGAACAACGACGCGCCGTTGGCGTGCAAGTAGCGCAGCATATGCCCGCCGTTCACGTCACGCATGATGTGTTCGACGGAGGCAAAGGCCAAATCGACCTGCGGCGTGTAGTGCATCACCAAAACAATGCCGGTGACGATTTGAAGCCCGAGGCAGAACGCGAGCACAATGCCCCAGATCCACATCCAGTTCAGGTTTTTCGGGGTCGGGATCATCAAGGTGCCATGGATCAGGCCGATGATCGGAAGGCGGGACTCGACCGCCTTGGTGAAGCCCGTCTTGGGCTCATAATGGTCGTGCGGAATACCAGACATAAGTTCCTCCCTCAGCCCAGAACGATTTCAGTGTCGCCATCAAAGGCAGCGACTGGAACGGGCAGGTTGCGCGGCGCCGGTCCTTTGCGGATACGACCAGCGGTGTCATAATGCGACCCGTGACAGGGGCAGAACCAACCACCAAAGTCACCAGCGCCATCACCCAGAGGCACACAGCCAAGGTGGGTACATACGCCCATCATCACCAACCATTCGCCCGCTTCATCGAGCGTACGGTTTTGGTCAGCGGCTGTTGCGTCAGCCGCGATGTTGGCGTTTTCGGCGTTGGGATCAACAAGATCGCTCAGTTCAACTGCGCGGCCCATGTCGATTTCCTCTTGGGTGCGGCGGCGGATAAACACCGGCTTGCCGCGCCATTTGACGGTCAACTGTGTGCCGACGTCGACGCCGCTGATGTCAACGCGGATCGACGACAGCGCCTGAACGTCAGCAGAGGGGTTCATTTGATTGACCAGCGGCCAGACGGCGGCGCCTGCGGCGACTGCACCTGCGCCACCAGTGGCGTAGTACAGGAAATCGCGGCGGGTGCCTTCGTGTTCTTCTACATGGGACACGAGCAAATCTCCATTGTCTCAAGCCGGGTCCGTCCGGCGAATGCATGAGAGGCCGCAATTCGATGCAGCCCTTCCGGGCCGCTTTTAGCGAGGCGATGCGCTCACGTCCAGCATACAATGGGGCGCAGGGACGCGCGATCTGTCGCGGTGTGGCGTAAGGGGAACGACATTTTGGGTTTCGCGCGATCTGTGACCGCTAACGAAACTGAAAATGCCCTAACTTAAGGAAAAACCACCGGAATCGCTAAGGTTTCCCATTTGGGAGACTTCACCATGATGGCCGCAAAGCGATCCGAGGACAGAAAACGTTCAAGCCATCCGCGCACCCCCGGCCAGTCCTGCACATCGAACCAGGCGCGATCTACATTTGCGTATTGCCGCACGAAGGTGATCGTCGCCAGATCAGCAAAGCTCGGCTGGTCTCCGTAGAGCCATGGGGTGTTTTGGAGTTGTGCCTCTATGCGCTGCAAAATCTGTGCCGCTGTGTCGCGTTCTGCCATCGGGTCAGCGCCCGCATAGCGGGTGGCGTATTTGTAACGATCCAAAGCGGATTTGAACGGGCCTTCGACCGCTGCGATCCAATCCTGAGCCTGCGGCGGCATATCCAAAAGCCCCTCAGGGTCATTTTGTGCCAAGGCCCAGTCCATAATGTCGCGGCTTTCGTCAATCACTTGATCGCCAACGATCAATACGGGCACGGTGCCTTTGGGCGAGGCGGCCAACATCTCTTGCGGCTTGTCGCGCAACAGGATCTCGCGCAGTTCGACCTCAATTCCGGCACTTAAAATCGCCAAACGTGCGCGCATCGCATAGGGGCAGCGGCGAAAGGAGTACAGGATCGGCCTCATGTTCGCATGTCCCTAGGCTAAGAGTTGCGTGCCTTTGAGGCCCAGTATTTTGGCTCTGACAATCGCGCCTTCGGTCTGCGGCGTGTCGAAGGTGACTTCGGTGAATTGTTCGGTCCGCCCCATGTGCGGGTTTTCCATGAGAATGATGTGCTCTCGCCCAACCTGCGCCTCAAGGTGGCGTTGCACTTGAACATCTCCGGCCTCCCGCAACCGTGCAGCGCGGGCTTTGATGACAGTGCCATTCACCTGATTGGGAATCTTTGCGGCGGGCGTGCCTTCGCGTTTGGAATAGGGAAAGACATGCAGCCAAGTGAGGTCGCATTCGTGTACCAGATTCAGCGAATTCTCAAAATGCGCGTCAGATTCGGTTGGAAACCCGGCGATAATATCGGCGCCAAAGGTCATATCCGGGCGCAGTTTGCGGGCCTCTTCGCAAAACCGGATCGCATCGTCGCGTAAATGACGGCGGGCCATACGTTTGAGGATCAGGTCATCGCCATGCTGAAGCGACAGGTGCAAATGCGGCATCAAACGCGGTTCTGTCGCGATCGCTTGCATCAACATGTCATCGGCTTCGATCGAATCAATCGAACTGATCCGCAGGCGTGGGAGATCCGGCACCAATTTTAAAATCCGCATCACCAGATCGCCCAAGTGCGGTTTCGCAGGCAAATCCGCCCCCAAGAGGTTAGATCGACCCCGGTCAGCACGACCTCATTGTAGCCTTTGTCCACCAGCCGCTTGATCTGATCGACCACGACGCCTGCGGGCACAGAGCGGGAATTGCCGCGGCCATAGGGGATGATGCAAAAGGTGCAGCGGTGATCGCAGCCATTTTGCACCTGAACATAAGCGCGCGAGCGGGTGCCGAACCCGTCAATCAAATGTCCGGCGGTTTCCGTCACCGACATGATGTCATCGACCTGAACGCGTTCCGTTTGGCCGATGAAATCCGGGCCCATGCGGGACCAGGTTTCAGGTTGCATCTTTTCCGTGTTGCCGATGACCAAATCGACCTCGGCCATTTTGGTAAAGGTCTCTGGCTCAGTCTGGGCGGCACAGCCCGTGACGATGATTTTGGCCTCGGGATTGTCGCGTCTGAGTTTGCGGATCTCTTGCCGGGCTTTGCGCACGGCTTCTGCGGTCACGGCACAGGTGTTGACCACCACGGCGTTTTCAACCCCGGCCTTGGCGGCAAGGTCTTTCATCGCTTCGGTTTCATAGGCATTAAGGCGACAGCCGAGTGTCGCAAAGATCGGTGGGCTGGTGGACATCAGATGCGCTCCAGAAAGGAGGCATCAAATTCTGCTTTGAACACCAATTGTGTCGGTCCGGTCATCCAAACGCCATCCTTACGCCAATCGAGCGTCAGCCAGCCACCATCGACCTCCATCCGCACCTTTTTATCGGTGAGACCACGCAGGTTGGCGGCAACAGCCGTGGCACAGGCACCCGACCCACAGGCCAGCGTGATTCCCGTGCCGCGCTCCCAGACCCGCATCCTGATCTCATCACGCGCGCGTATTTCGGCAAATTCCACATTGGTGCGTTGCGGGAACAGCGGGTCGAATTCGACCTTGCGGCCCCATCCGGCGACATCGGTTTCCTCGGCACTCTTTACAAAGAACACCGCATGGGGGTTGCCCATACCAACAGCAACAGGATCGCCATTGAGTGGCAGATGCTCCACATCCACAGGGCGAGATAGTGGCACCTCATCCCACATCAATTGCGGATGCCCCATGTTGACTGACACCTCATCGCCCGCACGCTGGGCAATCAAAATCCCGCGTTCGGTGCGAATCGTCACCTCGTCTTTGCCGGTTTCATCCAAAATCAACCGCCCGACACAGCGCGTGGCATTGCCGCAGGCACCCGCGCGCGAGCCGTCCGAATTCCAGAAGTCGAGATCAATATCCGCCGTGTCTGACGATCTGATCTCTGCCAACTGGTCAAATCCCACGCCTCGGTTGCGGTCGCCAATGGCGCGCGCAAGCTCTGGTGTGACCACAGCAGTGCGGCCCCGAGAATCAAAGATCACGAAGTCATTGCCAAGCCCGTGCATTTTCAAAAAGGGGAGGCGGGAAGGGGGGTGCTCATGTTGCATGTGCGGGCATATAAACCTTGTTCGAACCTTTTCCAAGAAAATCTCTGATTTCTGCTTGACGCCCCCGCGCTGCAACTGTAGTTCCCCCGGCACAGCCGAGAGGCAAAGAGAGTGGGCCGGTAGCTCAGTTGGTAGAGCAACTGACTTTTAATCAGTAGGTCTCGGGTTCGGATCCCGACCGGCTCACCACTCCTTCCATTGTAAGACGACACTAAGTTTGTCTCTTAATGATAGGAATTTGGTGTTTTCGACATTGGGATTGTCGCTTCAAGCTCAAGCTGAAGCGTTCTGAACCAAAAGCCGATTCAAATTTGCAAACGCTTTGCACAACTGTCCCTACCGCTCAGGGTCATGCACCATGAGTGCTGCCGTTAGCTGTGAAAGCTCGACTTGTTGCATAGCCTTGAAGGCTTCAGGGACGCGTGGGTTCGTTGCAGCTGCATAATCCAATCAGTTGCGATCGGCAGCACAACAGACGAAGCCGTCATATCCTACACGAGGCTCGAGGGTCCGCTCTAATATCTTGGTCATGGCTCTGCGCGGCATACTGCCGAACAAAGTGCATCAGATAGCGGTGAAGAGTAGATATGAATCAGTATACCAAACCTGAGGCAGCGGCCGATTTCGCGCAAGTGGTCTACTTTTGCGCCGCCCTTTGGTAGGTTTTTACTCCGCCGTTGACACGCCGACGGCCTCGACCACCCCGGCCAAGTCATGGCCGAGGATCAGTGGCATCTTGTAGGGCAGGATCGTCGTGGCTACCTCGGAGCTGTTTCGCGAGCGCGGGTTCGGTGGGGTTGGCGTCGCCGAAGTGATGGAGCGCGCTGGGCTGACGCATGGCGGGTTCTATAATCACTTCACCTCCAAGAATGCGTTGATCGCAGAGGCCTCAGTGTAGGGCTTTGAACAAACGATCTGGCGCGTTGCAGGGTATAGCGCTGAGGGCTTTCTGGAGGCGCTGGAGCGCAGCATTGCGGTGCCATGAGGCTGCCGCCCCAGATAACCGCGCCGGGGTTGTCAACATTCTCGCTTTAGAAAAGGATTTGGTGTTTCAATATATACAGGTTCGCGTTTGGTCGCAGTCTTTGAAGTGTCACGGCTTTTGGGCTTTTGCGTGCCATTGGTCCGAGCACATCCCTTTCCGCAACCGAACTGCCATCCACATCTGTTCGTAAAACTGAGGGGGGGGGCTGTGCACTTACATTTCAAAAAAAGGCGCGGTATCTGCCGGTTCAAAGGCCGTTTTTTAGCCATTCAGGATTCACCATGCAACGTTCATTCGTCCTCGCGGGATTGCTCCTCACCCTCTGCACTCGTCCAATATCAGCAGCGTGCATCATAGAGGCAAATGATGATCTTGTCGCAAGTGGAGCATTCGTGACCGACCAAACGTCGGGCCTTGTCTGGCAAAGATGCGCCATCGGCATGGAATGGGCTGCAAATGAAAGCCGTTGTATCGGCGAACCTGAAGGACTGGATCTGAACGCGGCTTACGACGACGCAGCCAATGCCGGAGACGGGTGGCGGATCCCGACTGGTGCAGAGCTTGAGACCTTGCTGTAATGTTTTACTATTTCGAGTTTATGCATGGCTATGTCGATATGCATTCCCCCGGATTTACCCTCTCGGCGCTTCTGGTCCGGGATCAATAGGCTCAGTGAGCCAAATTCGGAGACGCAAAACCAAGTGTCTAAACGCGCCAATTTGATGTCGAACGGTATCATTTTCTTCGCACTCATGTCCTCGCTAAGGCAGGGCTGTAAACCCGATCTGGACGCGATCGGATCGGCCTTGGGCATCAATCACGGAGAGGGTCGCAAATCCCGGACCCGGTGAGGGCAGCGACAGTTCCCGCCGGCGCGCACCCGTTACAACGGGCTGGCCGTCGAGGAGGATGGCAAAGGGTGGCACCCCATCGCGCAAGCGCAACGTCACAGGCTGACCATCCAGCAAAAGCATGGCCCCATTGGGCGGAAAGGTCAGCTTGGGCGCATCCGCCTCAGGCGCGAACAGTGCGCCACGCCCACGAAACCGTTGCAAAGGCGGTGGCAGAGCGGCATTTTCGACCAAAAGCACCTCAGGAGGCGGGGGTGGCAAAGGGACGGTGTCTGGGGCAATGCGTTGAAACACTTCAAACACCAACGGAGCGGCGACACTGGCCCCAAAGGCGCCCGGCACAGGTGTCCCATCTGGCCGCCCCAACCACACGCCGACAACATATCGTCCGTCAAAGCCAAGCGCCCAAGTGTCGCGATTGCCATAGGATGTACCTGTCTTATAGGCAATGCGTCCGGGAGGCTCACCGCCGGGCGGCAACAGACCCGCAAGGATATGGCCCACCTGCCACGCACTGGATTGGCTGACCACGTCGCGGCCCGGTTCGGGGCTTTGATCGGCCAAATAGGTCAGAGGCAATGCCCGGCCACCTCGTGCCAAAGTCCCGTAAATCTCCATAAGCCCTTCAAGCGTCATGCCAACGCCGCCAAGCGCCACCGCCAACCCCGGAGCCTCACCATTGGGCAAGGCCGTTTCTGCGCCGCACTGGCGCATGGCGGCAATGAGGCGGGCCGGGCCAAGGGCGTCTGTCAGCGTCACGGCGGGAATGTTTAAAGATAGGCGTAACGCTTCCGCGACCCGGACCTCGCCGCGATAGGTTCCATCGAAATTCTGCGGCGCATAGCGACCAAAGGCCGTAGGCCGATCGGCGATCAAGGTCTCTGGATGGGCCAAACCCTGATCAAAGGCCAGCGCATAGATCAATGGTTTGAGGGTCGAGCCGGGTGAGCGCAACGCGCGGGTCATATCGACAAAGCCAGCGGGGCGGTCCCAGCCGCCCGAGCCAACAGAGGCCAGAACCGCGCCTGTGTGATAGTCGGCAACCATGATCGCCACCGAACTTTGCCGATCGCGTCCGATCAGAGATTGTGTCGCCAACCGTTCCAGATCGGACTGAAGCTTGGCCGCGATGGTCAGCCGTGTCATCGCTCGCTCTGGCGCGTCGCGGTGTAACCGGGCGGTCAGATGCGGGGCCAGTGCCGGAAAGTCGTGGCGTGTCTGCGGTAGGGCTTCGGTCATGGCCGTGCGCGCATCCTCGGCTGTGAGAAGGCCGGCCTCTACGAACCGGGCAAGTGCGGCCTGGCGGGCGGCAAGGGCGGTGTCTGGGTGGCGATCCGGGCGACGCCGTTCTGGTGCCTGTGGCAAAACGACAAGCAGCGCCGCTTCCGCAGGCGTCAGGCGCGTGGGTTCTTTGTCAAACCACATTCGCGCGGCGGCCCTCAACCCCTCGATGTTGCCGCCATAGGGTGCCAAAGTCATGTAGAGATTGAGGATTTCGTCTTTGCTCAGCCGCTGCTCTAAGGCCAGAGCAACTCGGATTTGACGCAGTTTTCCCGACCATGTCCCTGTGCCACTGTTTTCCAACAGCCGTGCGACCTGCATGGTCAGGGTTGAGCCGCCGGAGACAATGCGGCCATGACGCAAAGCTTGGCTGACAGCGCGCATTAGCGCGAGAGGGTCGACACCCGCGTGGGTGTAAAACCGTTTGTCCTCATAGGAAATGAGCATGGCAATCACGCGCGGATCAACATGCGCGGCATCGACGGCCAAACGCCAGCGCCCGTTCTCAACGGTAAAGGCCCGTAAAAGCGTGCCATCGGCTGCCAGCATTTCCGCAGAGGTCGCGGGGTTTAAGGAGGGCAGTTCGGTACGAGCCACCCAGTTGCGGCCCGCATCGCCGAAAATCGCCCCAGCATAAAAACCCACCGCGAGAAAGAAAATCCAGCGCGCATGCCCTCGCGTTTTCAATTGGGCTTTCATGCTGTCTGTGTCATTCGGCCATCCTCATTCGGTCACGATGAACCGACCGGAGGCGGTGTGCGCCATGTATTGCGGTCGGTACATATCCTCGACGGAAGCCGCCGGTTGATGATACGTGCCGGGGGTGATGGCGCGCACAACATAGGCCAATTGGAACCGCTTGGCATCGGTACGGTTCACTTGGGCCAAGAACCGATCGGAGCGGAATTCGGCATGCTCGACATAAGCCGTTTCAAGCCACTCCATATCCGACATATCTCCCGACGAAATCAGATGCGGGTTGTCGATTTCAAGCCCGGCAGGCAGTGGATCGTCGATCATCAGCCGCCCACCTTGGGCCTCTGATGGGGCGATGTCGAGCACCACGACAAGACGCGTACCCTGTGGCACAGCGCCGCTTACGGGTACCCCCTCAGGGGTATAATAGGTGCGTGTGATGGCAAAGCCATAGCCCGATGCCTGCACCGGACCAGAGGGCACACCAAAGGTGGTCAACGTCAGATCGGTGTCCGTGCTTGCTGTGTTGGTGAGTGTGATGGGACTCATCTCTGTCTGGTCCTCAAGCAAGCGCACAAAGGCACCGTTCACATTTGCACCATCGACCGAAAGCCCAGCGGTATTTGGATCAGACAGCACATCATGCGCGGCCAAAAGGCTCCATGTCATTTCCTGTGTTGAACGCCCTCGCTCTGGGTTGGATATCAGCCGGACAAGGGCATTGAGGTCCACCGCTGCGCTGCCCGCTTCTGCTGCGAGACTGATGATCCCGGCGGCATCGCGCAGGGTGCTGCCGTAGTCATCGCGCCACACGGCGGGCTCGGGGCGCGTGGCCTGTTGCGAGACCGTAGATGCCGCACGGGCAAAGAGACGGTCTGCACGTGGTTGATCGCCGTAATAGGCCAGTGCCGCGCCCAGTTGTGCTTGGGCAAGCGGGGTGGCGAAATCTGTGGATTTTTCATCCGCATAATAGCGCAGATCCCCGACCCGTGCCGCGCCTTCGCGTGCCAACACCATCAAAGCATAGGCCAAAGCCACGCCGCCGCCATTTCTATCGACCTCAAAATCAGAGGCGTAGGAGATTTGATTGCGCAGGTTGTCCATCGCGGCGCGAAAGGCGACGTCCGGCACCTCCACGCCCTGTGCACGGGCTCGTGACAGGAAATCACTGACATAGGCATCCAGCCAGAAATCGCCATTGCCTGGCTGCCAGAGACCAAAGGCGCCATTGCTGTCTTGTCGGGTCAAAATCCGACGCACGGCCTCCGCAAGACGCACATCAAGATCCGCCTCTTTGGCCATACCCATAGAGTGCGCGACCTCATCAAAATACAAAAGAGGGAGGGCGCGGCTGGTGAGTTGTTCGGTGCAGCCATAAGGATATAAATCCAAGCCCCGCAGCAGCCCCGGCACATCAAACCGAGCCAGAGGCCCAGCGGTGATCAGAGCTGATCCTGTGCCGGGACGGAAGGCGGTAAAGACGTCTTGGTTCAGGGTAAAGCTGCGGCCCGATTGCAACGCAAAGCGGCGGGTTTCGGAAATCTGCGGATCATTCACCCGCACCGGAACACGCAGGTCTTTGGTCAAAACCTTGCCAGCGGGGGTGGTCAGGGACACGGTCATTTCATAGTCGCCCGGCACGGTGGCAGAGACCGGAACGCGCAAGGACAGTTTGCTCTGCTCGTTGAGGGTGAGTGTTTCGGGAATGCCAGCGCCAAGGGTCAGCCCCGGAGCGGATACGGCCAAAGCCATGTCTCCAGCTGGGCCTTCTGTGTGCACAAATTCCAAAAGCATTTGCGCGGTGTCGCCGGGGGCGAGAAACGGCGGCAAACTTGCGGTGACCACCACCGGATCACGGACCAAAACGTCACGCTCTGCGGCACCAACGCCGGTGTCGCTCCATGCCACGGCCATCAGCCGCACGGTGCCGTTGAATGAAGGCATGTCAAAAGAGATCTGCGCGGTGCCATCGGCACCTATTTCGACAGGGCCACTGAAATAGGCGACGAGGTCTTCGGTCGGTGGTGGCGCTTCGCGTTGCATCCCGCCGGAGGCATCGCCCCCAGAGCGGATTTGCCCCGCTGCGCCGTTCATGCCGTCGATGAGGCGGCCATAGAGATCGCGGATTTCGACGCCAAGTCGGCGCTGGCCAAAGTAATGCGCAATAGGATCGGGGCTGTCAAAACCGGTGAGGTTGAGCACCCCAAGATCGACCGCCGCGAGGGTGACATAGGCGGTGCCTTCCGTGCCCTCGACATGGACCACGGTCGGCAGCGGTCCGCGGGGATCGACGGTGTCAGAGGCCTCGATCGAGACGGACAAGGCCCGCGCGCCGGGGTCGATTGCGGCATAGACCAGCCCAAGGGCGCGCGCCGGATTCAAACCGCCAGACACATCCATTGGCCGGATCGCTTGTACGGTCACGTAAGCCCCTGTGCCCCACGCTTTGGTCACAGGCACCGGGATCATGTTTTCGCCCTCACGCACCGTCACGGATTGCGTGGCGATCACGTGGTTCGACATCACCGCGATCAAAGCCGTGCCATCGTAGCGTGACATAAGCCGCAACTTTGCGGTGTCGCCGGGGGTGTAGCTGTCTCGGTCGAGCGACATTTCTAAGGTGTCAGGGCTGTCCGCGCCTGCGGGCACATACCAGCCCGCCGAAAACGCATAGGAAGACGCCGCATAGATCCCACCCACCTGCTCCACAACAAGCTCATATTCGCCCCAGTCGACAGGCGCCGACAGGGTGACGGGATCAGCGCCGGTCATCAGATCACCAGAGGCAACCGCTTTGCGTGTGGTGCTGACGTCCCAATCCCATGAGCCGTCGATCTGATACCATCTGTAATGGCGTTCGAGACGGTTCACCGTCCACCGCAGCGGCATGGGTGTCGCGGTCGCTTCCGTATCGAGGCCGATCACCGCAAAGCGAGCCTCATCGCCTTCACCCACAAGCCCATCAAATCCGGGGCGAATGCCGATCACCGGTCCAGAGAGCGCAAGCGGATGGGTGAGGCGGCGCTCAACGGGGCGTCCTGACCCTTCGGCGACGCGCGTGGTGATGGTGGCCATCAAAGGGTCCGTCATCTCTGCGCCGTTGGGAAGCTCAAGTGGCACGACGGCTCTGCCCTGAGCATCGGTTTTGAGACCATCGCCAAAGCTGCGGGTCACCGGGCTGGCGGCGTCGTCATAAAGACCAAAGAGAAATCCCGGCCATTCCTCCAGCCCGTTTGCTCTTGCCAGGCGCACAGTGCCCTCGACCGACAGGTCCGCGCCGGGTGCCCCAAAGAGATAGCGGGCGTCGACCGTCAGTGGCGGCGTGTCTCCGGCGCGGATAGGGCCATCGGGCAAGCTGAGGTCGAAATCAATGCGCTCGGGCAGGAAATCCTCGACCAAAAGCGAGGTGGAGGCCAGCGCCGGGGCCTCAAGATCGGAACGCAGGTCCAGCCGCCATGTGCCACGCGACACCGTCGTGCCCAAAGGCAGGTCAAACACATGTCCGCCCGCGCGGGCCGCTTTGGACAGTGTACGGCTATACTCGACCCCATCGGGTCGGGTCAGGATCGCCGTGAGCGGTAAATCCGAGATGGATTTGACCTCTGTGTCGCGCATCAAAGCGCTCACATGAACGGTTTCTCCGGGGCGATAGGCGTCGCGATCTGTGGCCAGAAACACGTCAATCGGTGGGGCAGGGGGCATCCCCTCAACACCGCGATCAGACAGGTCAAAGGCCGGATCAGTCAGTGATAGGAACACCATATCCTCGGCATCCGTACCCGTGTTGGCACGGGCGATGAGCATGGCGGGTGCGGTTCCATCCGTGCCACGCGTCAGCCCGGCGTCAAACATCGCATGTCCGTCTTGATCTGTGATCGCCGCGCCAAGCACGCGGTTGGAGCGAGAAATCAGATCGACCGCGACACCATCGCGCGGGGTGGCATTCCCCAAGCTACGGACATAGACATGCAACCCCTCTGTGCCGCTGAGACTTGTCAGGCCGAGATCAGACACCACAAACCACTGGGTTGCGCCGGTGCCATCATAGGGGTCAGCATCCGGTAAATCTGCACTCAGCACATAGATGCCGGGATCCAAATCGGCCAGAGGCCCCGCAAGCGGCAGGCGCGTGAGCATGGTTTTGTTAAGTGTGTTCTGAACCTCGCCCTGCCCGGACCAGACATCTTCGGCGTAGTCGCGAGAGAAATAGCGTTCTTCATAATAGGCCAGTGGGCGACCAAAATAATCTTCGCGGATAGCGGCAACAAGGTTGCGATCACTGATCCGGCGCAGGCGTAGGTCCAACTGGTCCACGTTCACGGTTTCCACCGGCAGACCGGCATCCGGTGTGCGCGGCAAAACATAGGTGCGACCGGGGAAACTGATCTCTGGTGCACGATCGCGGATATAGACATCGAGCGTCACATCACGCGCCAATTTTTCGCCGCTCTCTGAGGGCAAGCCTTTGCGAAAGGTCAGGGCATAGCGGGCACCATGTTCAACGCCTTCGATGCAGAGCGACCGATCCTCCGCCGTCACCGCAAGCGTCGCGTCCTCCAGACCGACATATGTGCCATAGTCAACGCCGGTGCGGACCAAATCTCGATTGAAAGCCACACAAATCTGAGGCAGCGCAATGTCGCTGTCCACTGTGTGATCTGTGATTTGAAACCCATAGAGGCGTTCGGCACGCTCCAAAAGGCGGGCACCTTCTGCGCTCGGAGCGAGGCTTTGCGCCAAACGCAGGGGCGGAAGTTGATCTTGACCCCGGTCCAGGACATCCAGCGCGCGCGCCAATGTCACAAGTGCTTCAGTGCGTTTGGCTCCGTCGGTTTGGCGCAGATAGGCATTGATCGCCGTTGGCATCATCGCCTCACGGAGGGTGTTGTTTTTGCGGTTCTTCTCTTCGCCAAGGTGTATCATGCGGGCGGCATAGACCTGCCACAGGTCGGGATCATCAGTGCGTGCCACTGCCCCTCCCAGCCAATCGAGGGCTGTGACCGTGTCACCCGCATCAAGCCGCGCAAAATAGGCGTCGAGCATCTCTTCGACCGACCAACTCCCGGCCAAGGTCGTCGCCCCAAGGCTCTGAGTTTGCCGACGTGCCGCCTCAAAATCGGATGCTGTCAGAAACTTGAGATCGTTGGACAAGGACCGCGCCAGATCGCGCGTGGCTGTCGGTATTGTAATCACCTCACCGGAAATGGCGCCGTCATAGGCTTTGCGCTCTGAGATCGTGGATTTTGGAAAACAGGCGCCGGAGCGGGCGTTGAACGTGAATGCTTTGCACTGGGCATCGTTGAGGCAGGTGCGCTCACAGCTTTCAAGGGTGGTGTCGAAAATGGATTGTAAATCAGCCCCATAAAAGTCGACATTTCGCGTGTTGATCAACCGCTTTTCGGGCAATGGGTCCTGTGAAAGCGCCGGAGTCGCAAGGCTGAGAAGGACAATAACAACACCAAAAAGACAACGCATAACGACTCTCCCACAAGAACATGAACCAAACTCTCACGCTGCTCCCCGCAGAGTCAACGCACCGCTTCATGACACTGCAATGCCGTCCTCTTTGGCAGAGCTGTTCTTGTGGGCGTTAGGCGGAGGGATTCTCCTCTTTACAGAGTTTTTGGTGACCCCGGCAGGATTCGAACCTGCAACCTGCCCCTTAGGAGGGGGCTGCTCTATCCAGTTGAGCCACGGGACCACACGCGCAGGTGTTTAGCGGGTGAGGGGTCTGTGACACAAGAGCCAAGCGTGGGTTTTGTGCTGGGCGGTGGTGGGGGCTGTATTGGCGGGGATGCTTGATCAGGAAAGTGAAAAAGGGGGAGCGAATTTGGCCCACCACTCCCCCTTTGAAATCCGAAACAGCACTGACAGTTAGAGAGCTTGCAGGGCATTCGGATTTTTTATGCCAGATTTCAGCAGCGCCTAAAAACGGATCGTGGTGAAACCGAGCAAACTTGTTAGCGTTAACATATACATGTTGCAACGCGTGGACAAGGGCGATTTATATTGTAGAGTGGTGGAAATTTAAAATTTTACAGGAGGCTAAGATTATGTCGCAGGGTTCAGGGAAAACACCTTCCAAGAGACCATTGACGTTGCGCGACGTGTCAGAGGCCTCCGGGGTGTCCGAGATGACCGTCAGTCGGGTGTTGCGCAACCGCGGCGATGTCTCCGAGGCCACCCGCGCCAAGGTTTTGGAAGCGGCGCGCGAGCTTGGCTATGTGCCCAACAAAATCGCTGGTGCTTTGGCGTCTTCTCGCGTGAACCTTGTTGCCGTGATCATCCCGTCGATGTCGAACATGGTGTTTCCTGAGGTGATGACTGGCATTTCGCAAATCTTGGATGACACCGAATTGCAGCCGGTTGTGGGCGTGACAAATTACAAACCCGAACGCGAAGAGACGGTTCTGTATCAAATGTTGTCTTGGCGGCCTTCGGGCGTGATCATTGCCGGGCTTGAACACACCGAAGCGGCGAAGGCGATGATGGGGGCCGCAGGCATCCCGATTGTCGAAATCATGGACACGGATGGTGAACCGATTGATTCCGCCGTGGGCATTTCGCACCGTCGCGCGGGTCGCAAAATGGCGCAGGCGATCATTGATGCCGGATACAAACGGATCGGGTTTCTGGGCACCAAAATGCCGCTCGATCACCGGGCGCGCAAACGGTTTGAAGGGTTTACCGAAACCTTGGCGAAAGCCGGGTTGGAAATCGCGGATAGCGAGTTTTATTCGGGCGGCTCGGCCTTGGCCAAAGGCCGTGAAATGACCGAGGCAATGTTGCAGCGGAACCAAGAAGAGCCTTTGGATTTTCTCTATTATTCCAATGATATGATCGGGGCCGGTGGGCTTTTGTATTGTCTCGACAACGGCATTGATGTGCCGGGCGAAATTGGGCTGGCGGGCTTCAACGGGATTGAGTTCCTCGACGGCTTGCCGCGCAAGCTGGCGACGATGGACGCCTGTCGGGTTGAGGTGGGGCGCGCAGCGGCGGAAATTATTGCAAAACGCGTCGACAATCCTGACGCGCCGGGTGGCGAAATCATCACGCTTGAGCCGTCTCTTGAGTTTGGTGACACGTTGAAACGCAAGAAAAAGCCACTTTAAACCCGTACGCGCCACACCATCCAGACTGGAAATGATGCTCCGAAAGCCGTATGGAGCATCAGACCCGCAGCGTTTTGCGGATGAAACTGACGTTACAGAACGAAAGCCAAAACTATGCCCCATTACAAATCCCGCCGCTCCACTCATGGCCGGAACATGGCCGGTGCCCGCGGCCTCTGGCGCGCAACCGGCATGACCGACAGCGATTTCGGCAAGCCGATCATCGCCGTCGTGAATTCGTTTACCCAGTTTGTACCGGGTCACGTTCACCTCAAAGACCTTGGTCAAATGGTGGCGCGCGAGATTGAAAATGCGGGTGGTGTGGCGAAAGAATTCAACACCATTGCGGTCGACGACGGCATCGCCATGGGCCATGACGGGATGCTTTATTCTCTGCCTTCGCGCGAACTGATTGCGGATTCGGTCGAGTATATGGTCAATGCGCACTGCGCCGATGCGATGGTCTGTATCTCCAATTGCGATAAAATCACCCCCGGTATGATGATGGCCGCGATGCGCCTCAACATTCCGGTGATTTTCGTCTCCGGTGGCCCGATGGAAGCGGGCAAAGTGCAAGATGGCGACATCGTGCAAAAGCTCGACCTCGTGGATGCGATGGTGTCGGCGGCTGATGACAAATACACCGACGAACAGGTTGACGCGATTGAACGCGCCGCCTGTCCGACTTGCGGGTCTTGCTCTGGTATGTTCACTGCCAACTCGATGAACTGTCTGGCCGAGGCTCTGGGTCTGGCTTTGCCGGGCAACGGCTCGACTTTGGCGACACATGCGGATCGCAAACACCTCTTTTTGGAAGCGGGTCGCAAGATCGTTGAGATCACCAAAAAGCATTACGAAGACGAGGTTCCGGGTCTGCTTCCGCGCGACATCGCACGTTTTGAAGCCTTCGAAAATGCCATGTCCCTTGATATTGCGATGGGCGGCTCGACCAACACGGTTCTGCACCTTTTGGCCATCGCTTATGAGGGCGGCGTGAATTTCACCATGGATGACATTGATCGCCTGTCCCGCAAAGTTCCGGTGCTGTGCAAGGTCGCGCCCTCCGTACCCAACGTGCATATGGAAGACGTCCACCGCGCCGGCGGCATCTTTTCGATCCTTGGTCAGATGTATCGTGGCGGGTTGTTGCACGGCGATGTCAGCACCGTGCATTCCGACACGATGGCCGCAGCCATTGCGAAATGGGATATTTCCGTTGCCAACAACCCCGAAGCTGAAAGCCTGTTCAAGGCAGCGCCGGGTGGTGTGCGCACGACACAGGCTTTTTCCACTGAGAACCGCTACAAAGAACTCGACACCGACCGCGAAAATGGCGTGATCCGCTCTGTCGAACATGCGTTTTCCAAAGACGGTGGTTTGGCCGTTTTGTTCGGCAATATCGCGGAACGTGGCTGTATCGTGAAAACGGCAGGGGTGGACGACTCCATCCTCAAATTCACCGGCAAAGCCCGCGTGTTTGATTCCCAAGACGACTCGGTCAACGCCATTTTGACCCGCCAAGTTGAAGCCGGTGACATCGTTGTGATCCGCTACGAAGGCCCGCGCGGTGGTCCGGGGATGCAAGAAATGCTCTACCCGACGTCCTATTTGAAATCCAAAGGTTTGGGCAAAAAATGCGCCCTGTTGACCGATGGTCGGTTCTCTGGTGGCACCTCTGGCCTGTCCATCGGCCATGTTAGCCCGGAAGCCGAAGAGGGTGGTTTGATCGGTCTGGTGGAAACGGGCGATGTGATCGAGATCGACATCCCGAATCGCACGATTGAGTTGAAAGTCGAAGACGCCGAGATCGAAAAACGCCGTGTTGCCAAAGGCCCACTGCCTTGGGGCCCGGCCGAGGTGCGTCCGCGTGCTGTCTCTACTGCGCTCAAAGCCTATGCCTTGTTTGCCTCTGCGGCTGACAAAGGTGGGGTTCGGATTTTGCCCGAGTAAGCCAAGCCGAACGATCAGATGTGAAAACGCCGTCCTTTGGGGCGGCGTTTTTATGCCGAGCTATAAGGGTCGCACAGGCCTTGAACACAGCCGTTCCCCTTATTTTAGAGATTTTTCGCCGGAATGGCTGTATACATCCGGCGAAACTGTCGGTAATGGTGCCGACTTCTGTAGTCAAAGACGCAGGATGGCGGCATGTGCCGCGATGACCCCCTCACGGATAGACCTTATTACATGATTAAAACACTTTCCGATGCACTCGCGGAACGCGGCTATGACACGCTGACTGCGGTCCAGGAGGCTGTGAACGCCCCCGAACTTCAAGACGCCGACCTTTTGGTGTCTGCACAGACCGGTTCGGGCAAAACCGTGGGCTTCGGCCTTGCGATTGCGCACACTCTGATGGGCGACAGTGACCGCCTTGAACCTGCCTCATCCCCGCTTGCATTGGTTGTGGCCCCGACCCGCGAATTGGCCTTTCAGGTCATGCGCGAACTTGAATGGCTCTATGCCAAAGCCGGGGCGCGGATGGCGTCTTGTGTGGGTGGCATGGACATGCGCGACGAACGCCGCAAATTGGAACGTGGTGCCCATATCGTTGTCGGCACGCCGGGTCGTTTGCGCGATCACATTCAACGCGGGTCTTTGGATATGACGGGCCTGCGCGCCATCGTCTTGGACGAAGCCGATGAAATGCTTGATCTTGGCTTCCGCGAAGACCTTGAATTCATGCTGGGCGAAGCACCCGCAGACCGCCGTACCTTGTTGTTCTCGGCCACAGTGCCGCCGATGATCGCCAAATTGGCGAAGCAATTTCAACGCGATGCCGTGCGCGTCAGCACCCAGTCGAACACGACCCAACACGCCGACATCAGCTACCAAGCCTTGCGTGTGGCTCAAAGCGACTCGGAAAACGCGATTTTTAACCTTCTGCGTTTTCACGATGCGCAAAACGCAATTGTGTTCGCCAACACCCGCGTTGCCGTCAATCACCTGACCGCGCGGCTTGCCAATCGTGGTTTTTCTGTTGTGACCCTATCTGGCGAATTGAGCCAGAATGAGCGGACCCATGCGTTGCAAGCAATGCGGGACGGGCGGGCGAAAGTTTGTGTTGCCACCGATGTTGCGGCGCGTGGGATCGACTTGCCGGGTCTGGAT
This sequence comes from Celeribacter baekdonensis, assembly GCF_003047105.1. Taxonomy (NCBI): domain Bacteria; kingdom Pseudomonadati; phylum Pseudomonadota; class Alphaproteobacteria; order Rhodobacterales; family Roseobacteraceae; genus Celeribacter; species Celeribacter baekdonensis. The sequence goes on along the minus strand of NZ_CP028475.1, from coordinate 2,549,784 downwards.
TTGGTGATCCATGCCGATTTGCCGACCAACGCCGAGGGGCTTTTGCACCGCTCTGGCCGGACAGGTCGCGCCGGGCGCAAGGGTATTTCTGCGCTGATCATTCCGCCGCGTTCGATCCGCAAAGCCGAACAGCTTTTGAAATTTGCAAAAATTCAGGCCGAATGGACCACCCCACCGTCCGCCGATGACATCAACCAGCGCGACGAGGAACGGCTTTTGGCCGATCCGGTTTGGTCTGAGGAAATGACCGAGGAGCACAGCGCCTTTGCCGCCAAGCTCTTGGAGTTGCATTCGCCAGAGCAGATCGCCGCCGCCTATTTGCGTCTGTTCCGCGCGCGTCAATCCGCGCCTGAGGACTTGACGCCACCGGATGCGCGCCCTGATCCGCGCGAACGCAAGCCGTTTGGTCCGAGTGTCTGGTTTTCCGTTTCGGTTGGGCGCGATGATCGGGCTGAGCCGCGCTGGCTTTTGCCGCTGTTGTGTCGCTCAGGCAACCTGACGAAAGACGACATTGGCGCGATCCGCATTCAGCAATCTGAAAGCTTTGTTGAGATCAAGCAAGCCAGCCTTTCTGGATTTTTGTCGTCTCTGGGTGGGAGCGGTGAACTTGAAGAAGGCGTCATTGCCCGCCAACTTGCTGGTCCGCCGACATTTTCCGCTACCGCGCCGCGCAGCAACTCCGGCTCGCGTTCGGATGCGAAGCCGCCTCGTCGGGATGTGGACACTGCCCCGCGTCGTGACTACGACAAAGGCCCCCGCAAGGATTTTGACGCTCCACGTAAAGAGAGCGCCTATGGTTCCGATGCGCCTCGGGAGTTCAAAAAGCCGCGTCACAAGAATGCTGGCATTCCGAAGACACGCCGCGAATTGGATGAAGCGCATCAAGCGGCCAAACCCCGCACGGAGCGCGCTCCGAAACCGGCCGGAAAACCGAGCGCAGCCCCCAAGCGGGCTAAGGGAGCGGGGGATACACCGGGGAAAACCTATGGTGGCAAACCCGCTGCCAAATATGCCGCAAAGACTGGCAAGCCGGGAGCTAAGCCTAAAGCGGGTGGCGCGAAACCCAGCAAGGGGAAAGCTGCACAGGGCGGCGGATTTGCCACTCCGAAACGGCAGAAAAGTTAACCAGGCAAATTTTGAAGCCCTCATTGCAGGGCTCGAAACATCACAGGGGCCGTGCTTGAAGGGTGAAATGCTCGATTTAAGCATGGCCTTTGGTGTTTTCAGCGATGTCATTTGTGAATGACTTCGGTTTGAGCGCGAGAGCTGTTCAAAATCTTTATGCAGATCCAAATCCACTGGGCCGCAGGGAAATTGCTTCATCCCCTGATATAAATTTCACCATTTTTGTTGTTTCAATAAAACGCTTCAATCAAAAAGATCCGGTCAAAAGTGCAAGCGCATTAGATGCTGCTGAGGTGCCTGTTGACCCTGCATTGATCTCGGAGCGTATGAGAAATAGCTTTACGAGGTCTTCGCGCTTTTCGGGGTCAGAAAATTGCGCGACTTCAGAGTTTCCAAAATATTGTTTGGCCTTGTCTTTAAAAATACTCAACTGCTGGTCCAAATCCAAGGTGCTGACAGAACTTGGAAGCCCAAGAGCCGTTTGCATAACCGATCTCACCGCTTCATTTCCCATGACTGAATACCAACGACCGTTTCCCGTTGTATCTTTGTTGGCGATTTCTGTCAGCTCTGTCTCAATATTCAGAGCAAGCCGCATGTCATCGTTTTGTTCACCGACGGCAATTTCAAATTGCTTATCTTGATAGGATGAAATGATCTTATCCGGAAAATCACTGAGCACAGTGTTTGGAATATCAAAGTTTCCAAATCCAAATGCTTCTGAGAACTTGAGATAGCGTTTGTCGGATAGCTTATTTGAGAGCGAATCTGAATCGAGTGTACCCTCGTCTAAAACACGTTCGATAAAGTATTTGTTGTTGATGTCATCATCCAACCCAAACGCTCCCAGAGCAACTTTGAGAAGGCGAAAATTGGACACCAGATCTTCGGCGGACTTTACCTCCGCGATATTCTCGCGGAAGTAATCTATGTCACGCTTGATTTCAGACGAGGCATTGAATGCCTCCTGCTGGTTGTCCTTTGTGCGTTGAAGGACAACCCACCCAGCGTAGCCACCAAATGGAACAACAGGCTGATAGCTCATTGGTATTTAGCGGCAGACAAGAGCCGTTCTTCTCTTGGAATGAGCGCACGCAGCGACTTAAGTGCTTGGTAATACTGCTCGCTTTGAACTTCAGATGTGGCGGCATTTAAAATTTTACGGCTGTCGGGGTCTGTTAGAACCTGACTGAGTTGCTCAATCCCACGCATGAGCTGAATGCCCGCCTCTTTCGGCTCGGCATCTCCGGAGAGGACGAGTTGCGCAATATAGCATACTCGGCGTACCGGCGTGTTTACTTCTTCGGGATGTATGGCATCCCGTAGTCTGAGAATGTTGGCATTTGGCGTGACGATTGAAAGCCGAGACCGCCGATCTCCATTTTCAATCACGGCGCCGTTGATCAGAACCCGCTCTTTTGGGCCGAGCTTTAGTACGAGGCCACTCATTTACTGACCCTCCCGATGCAAGCCGCGCATAATGGCTGTGTTGATATCAATGAGCGCTGACTCATTGGCTTTTTTTGAGAGAATCGCCGATGTATGTTGAGCGGTGAATTGAGCCAGATAGAAGATCTTTGCTCTCAGCTCCTTTGGGAGTTGATTGTCTTTATCAGCGACACTGGAGGCGAGGAGCGTCCAGAGGCGGCGATTATCATAAAGAGCTTTCACATAATCAGGATAAGATATTTTCTTATCTGCCGAGGCTTGGCGCAGACGATGTGTAATGCGTGCGAAAGCCTCGTATTCGGTGCCGCGAGGAGTACGAATTGGGGCGGTGGTATTGGAATAGGCCGTTCGGGCCATTTGGAGAGCGTTCACGTCGTATCCTTCCGGTGACAATGAATTCTACAGCGCGGGTTTTACCGCGGTGAAAGCCGGGCGCCGATCTGGCGCCCGGAAAATTACTCTTAACCGAAGAGCGATAGGATCGATTGTGGCGCTTGGTTTGCGATCGACAGGGACTGCACGCCCAACTGCTGTTGCACCTGAAGTGCCTGGAGTTTGGCGGACGCTTCTTCCATGTCAGCATCAACCATGGAGCCAATACCGGACGTCAGAGCATCGGTCAGGTTTGAGATAAAGCTCGATTGGGTTTCGATACGACCTTGGGCTGAACCAAAGGCTGCAGCGGCATCAATCGAGTTGTTGATAAGAGTCTCGATATTGCCGAGAGCCGAATCAGCGCCTGAATTGGTGGTTACATCAATGCTATCGAGGCCAAACAGGCCACCAGAGGCTTTACCGCCTTCGTTGCCCGTGACGGAGAAAGCAAGAGAAGAGCCATCGTTGTCGACCTTAAGAGACCACTGTCCAGTGGTTTCATCTTTGGCAACGGTGGTGCTGATGTCAGTGAGGCCGGCCGAGTCAATTGCGGTTTTCAGGCCTTTGGCGACGTCTTCCATCGATTCGCCTTTGCCAGCGATATAATTGTAAGAACTTCCGCCAACGGTAACTTTGTAGCCATCGCCCTCTTTTACGGCAGCGGAGGTCGAAAGAGCAATGCTCTCGGCACGTTCGTCGATGTCACCTGACGTTGCCGTTAGCGAGCCCGTACCATTGAGAGTCGTGATCAAGACATCACCATCGCCCGCAGTCGTTTCGCCCACACCTACAGACACGCCTTCAAACGCTTTGGCGGAACTGATCGTCAGAGTGCCATCGCCATTACCGGTGGCTGTAACGCCTTCGATACCAAGGCCGTTGATAAGGCCCGCGAGGCCATCGCCAACATCTGCAACAGCCGTGCCGGTGGCTGTAAAGCTCACCTCAACACCCGCAACACTCAGCGTTGCCACATCATTCGCAGCCCAGGTGTTGCCGACGGTCACAATGGCAGTATTTGCGGTATTGGACACTGCAGCGGCAGATGCGGTGGCGTTGGAGGCCAGCGAAGTACCGGAGCCATAGGTCCCCGCACTTGTGGAGAGATCCATGCGGTTTACGGTGATATCAGAGGCGGTCACAGTGCCGTCAGAGGCGCGATCCAAAGAGGACAAGATTTTAACATCATCGGTGCCCTCAACAAGGCTCAGACCATTGAACTGGGCTGCGCCGACAACCGATTTCACCTGACCAACCAGAGCGTCAATGTCAGTTTGGATTTTTGCGCGGTCGACGTTTTCTTCTTGGGACGCAACGACTTTTTCTTTGATGTTGGTCAAAAGGTCGGTGACTGTTTCAGCTGCTGTGGAGGCAACAGACAGAGTTGATTCGCCGAGAGCAAGGCTGTCGGAGATTGCACTGAAACCGGCAACATCCGATTCCATGACTTTCGAGATGGCCCAGACCGAAGAGTTGTCCTTGGCGGATGCAACATCTTTACCGGTCGAGATCATGCTCTGAGTCTTGGAAAGATTAGAGTTGATAGAGTTCAACGTTTGAAGCGCAACCATTGCGCCATTGTTGGTCAGAATGCTGGACATAGCATAATTTCCTTTGATCTTGGGACGCATTTTGCGCCGCATGAGTTTCGAGATCCACCCCCACGGGCAGGTTCAGGATCGTCATTCTGACTGATTACGGGTGACCGCTTCCGGTCTACCGTGCCACCCCCTCGGGATGCACTCTGATCTATGAAGCTTAAAGGCTAAGAGTTCCCTAAGCTGTTCCCAATTGATGCTTCGAATTTGAGGCAAAAATCGGGCAAACGCTTATGCTTTTTTCTTCATGGTTAACGACTTATTGCCAATCGGAGTGGTTTTCCCCGCAGGTCCATAGGCCGTGAAGCTCCGTGATGTATTGCGTAACGAAAGCAATTTTTCCCGCGCAGATTTGATCCCCTTTGCCGACGCCATAAGAAGACGGCTGTTGTCCTCAGAGCGTTGTTTCAACGCCTTTAAATCAGTTGGGGACAGCTGGGTTTTGGCCACCATGATAAGAAGCGATTCTTTGGTTTTTGAGAGTTTCTCGAGCGTTGAAAAGTCGCTTTTGAGAATTGCGGATTTTTCTTTATCTAAAAGATCAGACAGCGCCGCAGCTGGTCGAAAAGCATCAAGAAGTGCCATTTATACTCTCCTTTAAAGCGTCAAATATGTGTTCTGCGAGGCCGATTCCGCCAGCTTCGACAATCTTTTCTGCCTGAGCCTGAACCAAAAAGGACGAAAACTGATCTTCGCCCGTTCCCCCGCCAAATGTGTCTGGCGTTTCGCCGAATCCAGCACTTTTCAACATTTCGGAGAGAAATGTTGCCTCAAGCTTGTTCGCGGCATTCTGTAACTTTTCATCTTGTGGCGTCTTTAGAGTCTGACTGTGTTGAATCGCATTGATTGCGTTGAGGGTCATGGTCGGGTCACTCCAATTCGAAGTATTTTTCGACTCATACCCCCCATTCGGTAAAGAAGCGGTAACCACTCACGGAGGATAGTGACATCACGGCGAAAGAAATCCCGGATGCAAGAAATGCAATTACAGACTTTAGACTTCGCAGCGATTGCGCGCACTGACGGTCAAGACCGTTCCAAAAACACGGCTGTGCCGGACGAGGTCTTGTCCGAACATCCTGAAAGCACCTTTGCCGCGGTTTTCGGAGAGCAAAGCCAGATACTAAAACCCGAGGTAAAGAAAGGTGGCGATGACGCGATTATGCCGGGTGTGGCGATCGCTGCTGGAAGTGGCCAGAGGTTGCAAACTTCCGCCAAAGATATGTTTGATGGGTTGGCGGGTGTGTCGAGTGAGGGCGTTACGCCCAATGATGATAGCAGTGAGGCGCATGACGGACCGGGCGACAGTATTGAGCCCGATGCGAGCCAATTTGATGCAATCCAAACCAACAAAACCACGCTTATTCAAAACCTTGATGTGAAATTTGTTGACATGCACTCTGTAGCACAAGGGGGCGATCAACCCAATATTGCACTTTCCGGGCCTTCAGCTGAGCCGGGTAAAAACCTGCCCTTGATCAACGACGGTGAGGTGGACGCAAAGGACGGTATTGCTCATAAACCGACTGACGAAATTGCCGATCTTTCGGTTGGTGAGGCCGGAGCTGATTTTCCTGAAAATCAGATCGGGGATGGGTTAAATGCGGATCAAAAAACCCAAGATGGATCAGGGAGACTGGGTTATCCGAACCAGTCTGACGGCCAAGATGGCATGCCTCAAGTCACGGCCTCACTAAACCACATCGGCACAATCTCCTCTGGACAGATGGTTGGACAGGATCGCTCTTTTGACGTCGCTGCGTACAAAAATGATTCTCTAAAATCCACTGTTGAGAGTGCTAAAATCCAACGCCTAGTGTCCTCCTGGGGTGGTGCGGCTGCAATGAGCCGTAATGAAACAGCGCCTTTGGGCATGAATTTTGCGTTAGATGATACAGTGTCGAATGCAGAGCAAACCACGATTTCAAAAGCGGTTGAAAAGCCAGGCACCCCTCCTGAGACCACAGCCAATGCACATGTCAAACTTGCGATCTCGTCCGTTCTTTTGCAGGCAGACACCACAATTGATCAAACATCCGAGGCCCAATCGAACGGGAACCTTACGTTGAAAGGTGGCGAGGTCGCGCTGGAGACTGATTTGATCGGGCCAAAAGGTGGCACGGATGCTCTCAAAGGCACGGCAGATCAAGCCGGAAGAAGTGCTACCCCTTCTGGTTCAGAAAAGACGACACTCACGCCACTGATGTCGAAAGGCGTACCCGAGGGTGTGAGCCATATTGAAGCGCCAAAGATCGCCACACCAACGTCAACGATTGCCCAACAAAACACGCTGCATGCGACAGAGGGCATAGACCAATCTGTCGCTGCGAATATCGTCACTCAACAAAACAGTGGCAATACACGCGTCGGGCGTCATGGGGATGTAGACGCGCCAGAAAGAACGCATCAGGACGACGGCGGGGCCGACACTACAACGCGTATAACAGCGACACCCGGCGCATCTTCTGTTGCGCCTCCGCCTCTCGCGATGTCTTCAATCACGCCCTTGACGAACGCGGAAGCCGAAGAGCTTAAAGCGGGCGTCGAAGGTATCTCCGAGAGGCTTGGCGAACATGCGCATGTCTTGTCTGTCGCTGATCGTGCGAATGAAGCGACTTCACCGGCGAGCATGGTTACAAAAGCGGATCTGCCCACTCGGGTCGCGATGCAGCTTGCTGATGCGGCACGGCAACTGCCGGATCGTCCTGTTGAAATCACCCTCTCCCCTGAAGAATTGGGCAAGGTTCGGCTTTCTTTTCAGTTGTCCGAAAGCGGTGCGATGCATGTGGTGATTGCGGCGGAACGGGGTGAAACGCTTGATCTTTTGCGGCGCAATATCGACAGTCTGATGAGCGAATTCCGTGACCTTGGATATGAAAACAGTGGGTTCTCTTTTCAGAGTTTTGATCAAGGATCTCAGGGGGCGATCAACAAAAATTTGACAGTTTTGGTGGAACATCTGCGGAGAGTTTGACCGCCACTCCACCCGTTACCAGCCCACAAATTCAGCCCGTGCGCCTTTCGCTTGATGCGACCTCCGGCATGGATCTTAGACTCTAAAGGAGCACCAGATGACCAACACAATTGCACCGGCGACGACCACGTCCTCAAGCTCCGCAGGTTCGAAATCCTCGAATGCCAATGACACGTCAAGCGCCGTCGGGTCCGATTTTGATACGTTTCTCAAAATGCTGACCGTACAAATGCAAAACCAAGATCCGCTTAACCCGATTGATTCTACCGATTACGCGACACAACTCGCGACATTCTCATCGGTCGAACAGGCGGTTTTGACCAATGATCTTCTAGAAGATCTCTCGGCTCAGCTTGGGCTTATGGGGTTTTCGCAATTGTCAGGCTGGGTCGGCATGGAGGCGCGGAGCGAAGAAGCCGCCTATTTCGACGGCTCGCCGATTTCACTCAAATCCGATCCGGCCACAGCCGCCGACAAAACCATTTTAATCGTACGCGATTCGAAGGGAGATGTTGTCCAAAAGGTCACCATGGACCCGACATCGGATATCGTGGAATGGGCGGGCGTTGATGAGGACGGCGATCCATTGAAGTCAGGACTCTATAGTTTCGAGCTCGAAAACTATAGCGGCGAAACCTATCTCTCCACCAGTTCTGTCGAAACCTACTCCCGTATTGTTGAAGCTCGGTTTGATGGAGGGTCGACCATTTTGGTGCTTGAAGGCGGCAATGAGATTGATTCCGATTCCGTCACGGCGCTGCGCGATCCAAGTTGAAGCATTCGCGGGTTGCGACACCTGCCCGCGCCCCGTTAAACTCCGGCGATCCCGCGCTCGGAGACCGCATTGATGACATCCCCCGCCCAAGACGCAGATGTTCTGCCGCCAAAAGAGATTTTGGCTCAGGCGGGCCAAATGATGACGGGGCCGATGGTCTGGTCGCGTTTGTCGGGTGGCCGGACCAACGCAGTTTGGCGTGCCGTCAGCCCAAGCAGTGACTGGGTCTTCAAGCTCTTTGATGTATCACGCGCAAACCCGCTGTTTCCGAACGATCCCAAGGCCGAAATTGCCGCGCTCTATGCCCTGAAGGGGCATGACCTCGCACCTGAGTGTGTCGCCCAGTTTGAAACATCACAGGGGCCGTGCCTGATCTATACCTACTTGCCCGGTGCATCCGCGGCCAAAACAGACGGCTCAGTGTTGAGTGCATTGAGGCACTTACACTGTCTGCCTGCGCCGCTTCGCATACGGCAGGTTGATGTCAGCCCATCAACGCTCTTGGCGGAAGGAAGCAGGTTTCTTGAAGGCCACACGACGCTCCTCGCTAAACAATTGCGCCGCAATAGGCCCGCTCCACGCGATATGCCGTCGGTGTCGCCCGTGTTCCTTCACGGCGATCCAACGCCCGCAAATGCGCTGTCTCAGGATGGTATGGTCCGGTTTGTTGACTGGCAATGCCCCGCATTCGGAGATCCAACGGCAGATTTGGCCATCGCGCTCTCGCCGGCCATGCACCACGTTTACGGTCAGAACCAACTGACACTCGCGGATGAGATGTCCGCACTCGCGCAATATCCAGACCCGGAAATTGTGGATCGCTACCTCTCGTTGCGCCCCTTTTTCAGGTGGCGCATGGCGGCCTATTGCGTCTGGAAAGCGAGTATCGGTGAAGCGGTTTATGCGGATGCCGCCGAAGCAGAGCTCAGCTTAGAGCCAGCGCTATAACCGCGCCAACCCCGGCTGCAACCGCGCCGCCCAGAGCCAGCCAAAGCGCCTGCTTTCTGTTCGAAGGCGGCTCCATAGAAGGGGCGTTCTGCGTTTGTGCGATCAATAGGGCCTCTGCCAACTGCGGTAATTTCGGGCCAAATCGCGCCAAAACAGTTGCCGTACGCCAGAGATCGCGTGTCAACGCGCGTGGGCCGATGTTGGATTTGATATAGTTCTCGACCACAGGACGGGAAACTTCCCAAATGTTGATATGCGGATCAAGCGAGCGCGATACGCCCTCGACGACCACCATCGTGCGCTGCAACAAAATCAGCTCGGTGCGCGTTTCCATGCCGAACCGTTCCGTCACCTCAAACAGATAGGACAAGAGCCGTGCCATCGAAATCCGGCTCGCGTCCATACCAAAAATCGGATCGCCCACGGCACGAAGCGCACGGGCGAATTCATCAACATCCCGGTCAGCGGGAACATAGCCCGCTTCGAAATGGACCTCTGCCACGCGTTTGTAGTCTTTTTTGATAAATCCGTAGATAATCTCTGCATAAACGCGTCGGGTATATTCATCCAGAACGCCCATGATGCCAAAATCGAGTGCGATAATATCACCGTTTGCGGCGATCTTGAGGTTGCCGTGATGCATGTCTGCGTGAAAAAAACCATCGCGCAACGCGTGGCTCAGGAACATCTGTAACACTTTGCTGCCGAGGGCAGCGCGATCATGTCCGGCGGCGATAATTTGGTCGATGTCGGAGGCCGTGATCCCGTCGACCCACTCAAGCGTCATCACCCGACGCGCGGACAGCGCCCAATCCACAGCAGGCACCGAGAAGCCTTCATCATGTGCGGTATTGGCGGCAAATTCAGAGGCCGAGGAGCTTTCCAGTCGAAGGTCCAGCTCACCTTTTACCACGCCCTCAAAATGCGCGATCACTTCGGTGGGGCGCAGGCGGCGGGAGGCGGGGGAAAGCTTTTCGATCAGGGAGGCGGCAAAATAAAACGCATCCACGTCTTTGCGAAACGCTTTTTCAATACCGGGACGCAGTACCTTCACCGCAACAGACTGTCCGGTATCGGCACGCACGGCTTTGTGGACCTGGGCGATGGAGGCCGCCGCCACAGGTTCGGAAAACTCGGAAAACAGTTCTGAGATGGGCTGTTGGAGTTCAGCCTCGACCATTTTGATCGCCACATCGCGCGGGAAGGGCGGTAGGTCGTCTTGGAGCACTTGCAATTGCTTGGCCAGATCAACACCCACCACATCGGGTCGGGTCGATAGGATTTGTCCGAATTTGATATAGGCGGGCCCAAGCGCCGTGATCGCACGGGTTACTGGCGGCAAGGTCTCGTCGCCGCGATAGCCGAGCCAACGAAACGGCCAAACCACGGTTCTGGCGAAGATACGAAAGGCACGCGGGGCCTCCATCGCATCCATCGCCTGTTTCATCGCGCCGGTGCGCTCCATCGTTGCGCCGGTGCGGATCAGCCGCCAAATGTTGTGGGGACCGCGCATTAGATTTTCCACCCCGAATGAAGCGCCGCAATGCCGAGGCTCAAATTGCGGTACTTCACGTTGTGAAACCCTGCGGTTTTGATCATCTGCGCAAAGCTATCCTGATCCGGGAACTTGCGAATGCTCTCAACAAGATATTGATAGCTGTCACGATCACCGGCAATCATCTGACCCATGCGCGGGATGACGTTGAACGAGTACAGGTCATAGGCCTTTTGCATCGCAGGATTTGGCAGTTGCGAGAATTCCAACACCATCAAACGTCCGCCGGGCCTTAACACACGGTAGGCCTCAGACAGGGCATCTTGGATGCGGGTCACATTTCGGATGCCAAAAGAGATCGTGTAAACGTCGAATTGGTTGTCTTCAAACGGCAAGGCCATCGCATCGCCCGTGACCCAATTCAGGCTCTCGGCCATCTGTTCGGCCTCGGCGCGTTTACGACCGGCGACCAACATCGACTCGGTCATATCGAGCACCACGGCGCTTGCTCCTGGCGCACGTTTGAGGAACCGAAACGACACGTCGCCTGTGCCGCCAGCCACATCCAAAAGCCGTTGGCCCGGACGCGGCGCCAACCAATCCATCAGCGCGTCTTTCCAAACCCGGTGAATGCCCATCGACATCACATCGTTCATAATGTCGTATTTCGAGGCCACGGAGGTAAAGACACCATGGACCATTCCGGCCTTTTGATCTTCGGCCACATCTTTAAAACCAAAATGTGTCGTCTTCTCGCCGGTATTGGTCATCGTGCTTGCACCTTTCTCGAAACTTACCCTTCTTATAGGCCTCATACCGGGCGTGACAATCGCATGTGGAAAACGGAGAGATCAAAATGCCGGAATTACCAGAGGTCGAGACGGTTCGTCGCGGGCTGGAACCCTCTATGGTGGGGGCAGTGATCGCGCGGGCCGACGTCAATCGACCTGATTTGCGCTGGCCCTTTCCCGAAAACATGGCGAAGCGATTGACGGGGGCGCGCGTCGAGCGGCTCAGGCGACGGTCAAAATACATCTTAGCCGATCTTGATACCGCTGAGACGCTTTTGATCCATTTGGGAATGTCGGGGCGGATGACTGTGTCGGGCGACCCATTGGGCCAGTTCGCCCATGAGCATCCGCAGTTGGAAAAGCACGATCATGTGGTTTTTCACATGGAAAATGGCGCGCGCGTGACCTTTAACGACCCGCGTCGGTTTGGAGCGATGGATTTGATGGAGACGAGCGCCGAGACGGCGCATTCGCTTTTGGTCAAACTCGGTCCCGAACCTTTGGGCAATCACTTTGATGAGGCGCATCTGATCGCGGCGTTCTCGGGCAAAAATACCCCCGTCAAAACCGCGCTCTTGGATCAACATATCGTTGCCGGGCTGGGCAATATCTATGTGTGTGAAGTGTTGTTTCGAGCGGGCATTCATCCGACGCGCAAAGCGGGTCAAATCGCCAAAGCTCGCGTTGCCTCGCTTGTGCCCATCATTCGCGAGGTGTTGTTGGAGGCGATCGAGGCGGGCGGGTCGTCGTTGAAAGATTTCCGTCAGGCGGATGGTGAACTTGGCTATTTCCAACACAATTTTCGCGTCTATGGCCGGGAAGGTGCGTCTTGTGTCACACCCGAGTGCACATCTGAGGTCAAAAGGATCGTTCAGTCTGGGCGCTCGACCTTCTTTTGCCCAGTCTGTCAGAGATGACTTGATCCCTTTGGGCCAAGTGTTAGGACTCCCCAAACTGCGATCCACATAATGGAGGGCAATATGGCCTACAAAACGCTTATTACCGAAATCAAAGATGGCGTGGAGCTGATCCGGCTGAACCGTCCTGATGCTCTAAACGCTTTGAATTCAAAGCTTTTGTCCGAGCTGGCCGATGCCGTAACCAAAGCAGATCAGGACCCAAAGGTGCGGGTGATTGTCGTCACCGGATCGGAAAAGGCCTTTGCCGCAGGGGCTGACATTAAAGAAATGTCGGAAAAAACCTACGCCGATATGGCGACCGAGAACTTTTTCACAGACGATTCCAATGCCATTTTGGCCGCACGTAAGCCGATCATCGCCGCGGTGTCTGGCTATGCGCTGGGCGGTGGGTGTGAATTGGCCATGATGTGCGATTTCATCATTGCGTCTGACACGGCAAAATTTGGTCAGCCCGAAATCAACCTTGGCATCATCGCAGGCCTTGGTGGCACACAGCGCCTGACACGGTTTGTCGGCAAATCCAAAGCGATGGAAATGCATCTGACAGGGCGGTTCATGGATGCCGATGAGGCCGAGCGCTCTGGTCTTGTGTCCCGTGTGGTTCCGGCCAAAAAACTGCTGGAGGATGTGATGGCGACCGCCGCCAAAATCGCTGAGAAAAGCACGATTTCGGTTGCTTCGGCGAAAGAGGCGGTCAATCGGTCTTATGAAACCACGCTAACGGAGGGCGTGTTGTTTGAGCGTCGGTCTTTCTATGCGCTCTTTGCGACAGAGGACCAAAAGGAAGGTATGGCCGCCTTTTTGGAAAAACGCGCGCCGCAATTCCGCGACAAATAAAGAGATTTCTGGCTTCCCTTATGGGTGATTCTGCTCTAAGGGAGGCCTCACATGCGCGTGGAGCCCGCTTAGGCTATGATTGTCCTGCCCTTAACGGGGTGTCGGGGGCCGTGTGCAACATATATGCAACCAACCCCGAAAGAGGGAAACGATCATGGCAAATTCGCCCCAGTCCAAAAAACGCGCCCGTCAGGCCGTCGCCCGCACAGACGTCAACAAAGCACGTCGTTCGCGCATCCGTACCTTCATCCGTAAAGTCGAAGAAGCCATCCTGACCGGTGATCAAGCTGTTGCTTTGGCTGCCCTGCGCGCGGCTCAGCCGGAAATGATGCGTGGCGTCTCCAAAGGCGTTATCCACAAAAACACAGCTGCTCGCAAAATGTCCCGCCTTGCGGCGCGCGTCAAAGCCATCAACTAAGTCGTCCGACATTGATGTGACACAAAGAGCGCGCCTTCGGGCGCGTTTTTCCTTGTCTGTGGGGCGTGCCTCTGTTTGGGGCGCGGGCGGTCAGGGTCGATCTGATGAAAGGCCCGCACATATCGTCGCCATTCCAATCCATCCTATGCTCTTAAATCGGAACACAGCCGTCGCCCAGCCAGAAGCGGACGGCTTTGCGGTCTTTGGAGCGTTGATACCTTTGCCATCCCTCTCTTCCACAATGGATCATCACAATGGCCGTTGCCGAGACCGGCGAGGCGGAGAATGCCATATGGCTTTTCCATTGTGCTGAATTGCGCGGCGCGGCGCGGCAAGTGCGCTCTGATATTGATCCCAGAATGCCTTTGAGACGTTGATTTGAAATCACGATTGACAAAACAAAGTTTAATGCGTCATTCTTCACGGTAATAATAATGTAATGCGCAACGACGCGTTCACACTAAGTCGCACATCGGTCCAGTGGAGGTCCTCATGAAATTTTCTGCACCTGACAGTGCGGTAGACGTCGTATTGCCGTCTGTTTCCGCATTTCTCGCCGCACCCAAAATGGTTATTGGCAAAAATGAATGTGGGGCGAGCACGGGCCGAACCTTTGCCGTCTTCGATCCGGCCACCGGCGAAGAAATCGCTCAGGTGCCCGCAGGTGGTGCCGAAGATGTCAATGCGGCAGTGGCTGTTGCCCGCGCGGCCTTTGAGGGCCCTTGGTCCAACATGAGCGCCATGGCGCGCCAGTCCTTGATGCTCAAGCTCGCCGATCTCATTGAGGAGAATGGTGAAGAGCTGGCCCAGATCGAGACTTTGGAAAACGGCAAGAACGTGATGATTTCACGTCTCATCGAGGTGCAATCCTCCGCCGAATACATTCGCTATATGGCGGGTTGGGCGACCAAGATTTATGGTCAGACCTTTGACGTGTCCATCGCCATCCCCGAGGGCACAAAATACCAAGCGCAGACCCGCAAAGAAGCCGTCGGCGTGGTCGCGGCGGTGACGCCATGGAATTTCCCGCTCAACATGGCCGTCTGGAAAATCGCGCCTGCACTGGCGGCGGGCTGTACCGTGGTGTTGAAGCCCGCCGAAGAAACGCCGCTGACCTCGATGTATCTGGCGAAACTCTGTCTGGAGGCCGGGTTCCCGGAGGGGACGGTCAATGTCATCACTGGCACCGGTTCGGACGTGGGCGCGCCTTTGGTGGCGCATGATGGGGTCGATAAGGTTACGTTTACAGGGTCCACCGCGACCGGAAAGCTCATCGGCATTCAGGCGATGAAAGACATGAAGCCGGTGACATTGGAGCTGGGCGGGAAAGCCCCGATGGTGATGTTCGACGATATGGATCTTGATCTGCTGGGCCCGGCAATCGGCATTGGTACGATGTTCAATTCTGGCCAAACCTGCACCTCGGGCACGCGGCTTTATATCCAAAAAGGCATCTACGAAAAGGCGCTCGACATCATCGCGGCCATTGCCGGGAGCCTGCCGATTGGCTCTGGGATGAACCCGGGCAATATGATCAATCCTCTGGTCTCCGCCAAACATCAGGCTCATGTTAAAGCCTGTATTTCCAAAGCAATCGAACAAGGCGCAAAGCCAATTCTCAACGGGGCTGCCCCGAATGAAGGCTACTATGTTGCGCCACAGATTTTCACCGAAACCACTCAAGACATGGCGATCATGCAGCAAGAGGTGTTTGGTCCGGTGATCTCGGTCACGCCCTTTGATGATGCAGATGAGGCGATGACCATGGCCAATGATACGATCTATGGCCTTGGCGCGTCGATTTGGACCTCGGATGTCAACAAAGTCATGCGGTATGTTCCGAAACTCAAAGCCGGAACAGTTTGGGTCAACGCCCACAACATCCCTGATCAAAACATGCCCTTTGGTGGCTTTAAACAATCGGGTGTGGGGCGTGAACACGGCGCAGGCGCGCTTGAGAATTATCTCGAAACGAAATCGGTTTGCGTGGCGTATCCCGCGTAGACTGCATGGCCCTGTCCCTTTCCCCGAGGGGCGGGGCCTAATGACGCTGTGCACTTGACGCGCAGCTGACCCGTGAAGCCCCCGCCATAGAGGGGCCACGACAACAGAGAGGATTGAACTGAAGATCGAGAGATGCCCTCGGTTGGACGCCATCCTTGTCACTGCAAAGTTCCCTTCCTCGTGTCGGCTCCGCTGGCACGAACCGCCCTTTCTTTGTCCATTGCCAAGAGGCTCATCTCCCCATGAATGCCCATACATATCCCCAGCTCACCGCCGATCTGAACGGCAAAACATTTGACTATATCATCTGTGGTGCCGGGTCCGCCGGATGCGTGATTGCTGCGCGCCTGTCCGAAGATCCCGCAGTGTCCGTCCTTCTGATTGAAGCAGGTCACGGTGACACGCCCGACATGGTCTCCACCCCGCTGCGGGTGATCGACATTTGGTTTTCCGATTACGATTGGGGCTTTTCGACGGTGCCGCAAAAACATGCCGGAAACCGCCAAGTCTATTGGCCACGCGGTAAGGTCATGGGCGGCTGTTCGTCGATGAACGGCATGATCTATGTGCGTGGCCACAAGGCCGATTATGACGCGTGGGCGCTTCAGGGCAACTATGGTTGGGATTGGCAATCTGTCTTGCCGTATTTCAAGAAAATCGAAGATTTTCAAGGAGGTACGGATGACTACCGTGCCACCGGCGGGCCGCTTCGTGTGATCAAGGACTACGAGCCGCACCCGGTGATGGAGGCTTTGGTCAAAGCCGGTGTCGAAGCTGGCATTCCCTATAACCAAGATTACAACGGCGAGACCACAGACGGTATTTCGCGCATCCAGTTCAACATCAGCGAAGGTAGGCCGAAAGTTATGTCCCTTTTTGCGCCCTTGCCGTTCTCGAAGAACTCTCGGGCGCGCGTACCGAAGTTGAGGACCCCTTCCTCGATTTGCTTATCGCACAGCAACCCAGCACTGAGGCCGCCGCAGCACAGATTGCGGCCTTGGTGCGTCACCCACGACACGTCTCGTGAATCCGGCCGGAAAGGTCGAACTAACCCAATAGGAGAAAACAATGAAGACGCACATCAAATCTCTGGCCGCCGTGGCCGCTACGGTTTCTGCACTGGTGGCCGCCCCGGTTATGGCCAAGGGAACAAAACTTGACATCCAAAGCGCATGGCCTTTGACCATGCCCGCAAGTGGTGCCAACGCAGCCTATTTGGGCGATAAGCTCAATGAAACCTCCGGCGGTTCGCTTGATGTGACCGTTTACGGTGCGGGCAAATTAGTGCCGTCGCTGCAGATTTTCGACGCGGTGCAACAGGGCTCGCTGGATGCCGGTATCACCTCGCCGCTTTATGTCGCGGGTCGTTTCCCGGCGGTGCAATTGTTTGGCGGCATCCCCTTTGGCCCCGATGCGATCACTCACACCGCCTGGCTGTATGACGGCGGAGGCCGCGAAATCTGGTCCGAAATCTATGCCAAACAGGGCGTTGTGACCATTCCCTGCGGTCTGATGGATAGCGAAGCCGGCGGGTGGTACAATTTCGAAATCAACACCATCGACGACCTCAAAGGCAAGAAAGTTCGGTTTGCCGGTCTGGCAGGTGAAGCCATGGCCAAGGTCGGTGCGTCCATCGTGCTTTTGCCGGGTGGCGAGATCTATCCGGGTCTTGAAAAAGGTCTGATTGATGGCACCGAATTGTCCATGCCCGCCATCGACATCACTCTGGGTCTTCAGCAAGTGGGCAAATACTATTACCTCCCCGGTTGGCACCAACCCGCTGCGATGAATGAGTTGATCGTCAATCAGGCGAAATGGGACAGTTTGGATGCAAGCCAACAGGCTTTGATCGAAGAGAGCTGTAAGGCCGTGAACCTTGAATCCATCACCTCGACCATGGCGTTGAATGCCAAAGCCGTGGCCGAGTTTGAAGCCGCCGGTGTTGAGATCAAATCCTTTCCGCCGGAAGTCTTGGAGCATCTCCATGCCGCTTTTGACGAGGTGATCGCAGAACAAACTGCCAAAGACGCCGATTTCAAACGGGTCTGGGATTCGCTGACCGCCTATCGCGCCTCTGTCGCGCCTTGGGCCGAACGTCGTTAAGCCATCTGCGCCGGGGGCCTCTCCGGCGCGCATTTGCGGGGAAACACATCATGCAAATCGTTATCGCGTTCATTGAGGGGTTCATCATCCGGGTTGGTAAAATCGGCGCGTTGTTTTTGCCGCTCTTGATGCTCACCATTCTGGTCAATGTCACCTCACGTTATGTCTTTGGCATCGGTTCGATCGAGTTGGAAGAACTGCAATGGCATCTCAATGCCGTGGCGGTGATGTCCTGTCTGGCATGGACCTATCAAAAAGACGCCCATGTGCGGGTTGATGCGTTTCACGTCAAAATGTCGGCCACGCAAAAGGCCATCGTCGAACTGTGCGGCGTGGTGTTTTTGTTGCTGCCATTCCTGTGGTTCGTGACAGATAGCGCATGGACGATTTTTGGCTATTCGTGGCGCCTCAAAGAAGGCTCGCCCATGCCATCGGGCTTGCCCGCGCGCTACATCATCAAATTCGTGATGGCCGCCGGGCTCAGTCTTTTGGCGCTGCAAGCCGTGGCCATTGCTCTGAAATCCATCCTCTTTCTGTTTGGTCCCAAGACCTACAAAGACTAAGGCGCAATCATGGACATTCTCTTTGTTTTCCTTCTTTTCGCCTCCTTCATGGTGGTGATGTTCTCGGGCTTTCCGATTGCGTTCGTTTTGGGCGGTGTCGCGGTTCTGTTCGCGGCTTTAGGCACGTTCCTCGATGCGTTTAACGTTGATGCCGATATGGCCTCGTTGCGGATGATCGGCTTTGTTGCCAATCGGATTTTTGACACGCTCTCAAGCTATTCTCTCATCCCAATCTCCATGTTCGTCTTCATGGGCATGATGTTGGACAAATCCGGCGTTGCCGAGCGGCTTTTGACCCGGATGCACCAGGTGTTGCGGGTGGTTCCGGGGGGTATGGCGGTCTCTGTCGTGTTGATCGGCGTGGTGCTTGCTGCCTCCACCGGGATCATTGGTGCCTCTGTCGTTTTGCTCGCGACGATCGCGATGCCGGCGATGCGCGGTGCGGGCTATGATGACCGGCTCGGCCTTGGTGTTGTCGGGGCGACCGGGTGTTTGGGCATTCTCATCCCGCCGTCGATTATGCTCATCGTTATGGGGGATCAGTTGCAAATCCCTGTTGGAGATTTGTTTCGTGGCGCGATGGTGCCGGGGCTGTTGTTGGCGCTGGCCTATGTGGCCTATGCCGTGTTTATCGCGCTGCGCTTTCCAGATCGCGCTCCGGCCAAGCCGATTGAAGCGGGGCGTGAGGTGCGCGAGGTCGTGCTTGATTTGATCGGCTCACTGGTCGCGCCGTTGCTTTTGGTCATTGCGGTTTTGGGGTCCATTGTCTTTGGGATTGCCACGCCGACCGAGGCCTCTGGCGTCGGTGCAGCAGGGGCGACGTTGATTGCATTGATGTCGAAACGGCTCACGTGGTCCGGGTTTCGTGAGGTGTGTGAAAGCACAGGCACGACCACCGCGTTTCTCTTTGCGTTGATTTTTGGCGCGTCCTGTTTCTCTGTCGTCTTGCGCGGGTATGGCGGAGATGAATTGATCGAAACTGCGCTTCACGCCATCCCTTTGCCGCCAACCGGAACACTGATTCTGATCCTGTTCATCGTGTTTCTCTTGGGATTCTTTCTTGATTGGATGGAAATCATCCTGATCGTAGCCCCTTTGGTTTTGCCGGTTTTGACCGCTTTGGGACATGACCCGGCGTGGGTGGCCATTCTGATGGCGATTTGCCTGCAAACCTCGTTTTTGACACCTCCGGTGGGAATGGCGTTGTTTTACCTCAAAAATGCGGTGCCGGATGTGGAGATCACCCAAATCTATCGGGCGGTTCTACCCTTTGTGGCGATGCAAATTGGGATTTTGGTGCTCACGCTTTTGGTGCCAAAAATTGCACTTTGGTGAGACGATCCGATTGAAAAAGGGCGCCTCTTAGGGCGCCCTTTTGCGTGTGAGTCGCTGCAATTTTACGGTTTCATCAAAACCGAGGCAGAGGGATAATCCGAGGCCCAAGTGGCGGGAAGCGGCGCAACAAACACGTTTTCCGTGCGATTGCGGGTGTAACGCCAAGTGCCGTCGTCACATTTTTTGAACGCATTAAACAGGCGCGAAGAACGCAAAAGCGCTTTGCCATCGGAGAACAACCACGGCTGCATATGGACCCATTGACCCGTTGCCGTCAGCCCGTCAGGGGCCACGTTGATTTGCTCTGAGGTCAGGTAGTGACAGTTGAGAATCAGCGCCGGATCGGTTTTGCCGCCCCAGAACCCTTCGAAGTGTTTGCGCACGGCGGCTTTGCCTTCGGCGCGGCCAAACTGTCCGGTGTAATACTCACCTACGCCTTCCCAAACAGCCTCTTCTGAGAAGAGTTCCATAATTAAATCAATGCGTTCTGCATCATCTTTGACGCCATATTCGGGCATCGGTGTGTCGCAAAGGAACATGTAGCGGGATTGTACGCGGCGGACCTCGGCCTCTGCTTCGAGCAGCTCAAGGCGTTTGGTGAGGGCGGCGATGGTGTCGGAGTCAGTCATGTGCGTCCTTTCGGTTCGGCGCTGTGTCGCACCTTAGATTTTGAGACAAACCTCGGGCAAAAATTGAGCTTGCGGAGGAGTGTTGCCTGCGGATGAAGCAGTAAAATTACCGTAAACAGGGTTTACGACACTCTGCGTGAATGCGCAAAGAAATTGTTTCATCTTTCACTTGACCTGTGACGTAAATACGTGAAGATTACTGTAACAGCGTCACGCCAGATGACGCCAAAGCCCAAACAGGGACCAGAAAATGAACGCACACGTCACCAGCTCTCACGCGCTGGTCCAAGAGCTGTCTTTGGGCGGCGCTGGGCCAACTGTCGTGGTCAAAGATTGTATCGACATTGTCGGTACCGTGACGGGCTGTGGCTCAGAAGCCTTCGCCTCTGCCGCGCCCGCAACCGAAAATGCCGTGGTGGTTGACGCGCTTCTGATGGCCGGATGCCGGATCATCGGCAAAGCCAATATGCACGAACTGGCGTTTGGGATGACGGGCGTGAATGGATTTCACGGGACTCCTGTGAACCCCAACTGGCCGGACCGCATTCCGGGCGGCTCGTCGTCCGGGTCTGCCGTCGCCGTGGCCGCAGGGTTATGTGATTTTGCCATTGGCACCGACACTGGCGGATCGGTGCGTCAGCCGGCGATCTGTTGTGGCGTGATCGGGATCAAGCCAACCTATGGCCGGATCAGCCGTAAGGGCCTGTCGCCTAGAAACAGCTCGCTTGATTGTGTCGGGGCCTTTGCCCGTGACATGGATATGATCGAGACTGCTATGGCGTCCATGGACCCGAGTTTTGTTCCTGAAACCCTCATCCACGCGCCCAAATTGACCCGGATCAAATCTGATCCTGTGGCCGAAGTGGGCGATCCTTTGGTCTATGCTTTGATGGATGCCTATCCGGGCATGGGCTATGAACGCCTCACCCATTTTGAAGCGGCGTTTCAGGCCGGAATGACGGTGATTTCCTATGAGACCGCCGCCGCATTTGGGCATTTGCTCGACGAAGGCGCACCGCTTGGCGCGGATATTCACAAACGCCTGACGGCGGCACGCAACGTGACCGAGGCGCAATTGGCCAAGGCCGAAGCGGTGCGTACCGCCTTCACTGCCGAAGTGGACGTGCTTTTGGAACAGTATGACGCGCTTGTCACGCCCGCCTTGCCGGTGATCCCGCCAACGCTGATTGAGGCGCAAGACCCACAAACCATTCTGCCGCTGACGCGCTTTTTGCGCCCGTTTAACCTCAGCGGCCACCCCGCAATCACCTTGCCCGCGCGCACGAACACCGGCTTGCCCATCGGGCTGCAATTGGTTGGGCGTAAAGGCGAAGAGGCCCGACTTTGCGCGATTGCGCGCTGGGTCGTCTCTTGTGTTCCCGATTTTCAGTCAAAGGACCAAAGCCAATGACCTCACTGTCCAAACTCTCCGCAGACCAAGCAAATGATGCGCTCTACATCTCCGTCTTAGATGAAATCCGTGCTCGTCGGGCCGAGTTTACTCAGTTGCGCCATGTGCCGTTGGATGTGGTGGAGCGGCTGCAACACATTGGCGTTTATCGCTCTTTTGTGCCCACTCGTTTTGGTGGCGATGAGAAAACCCCCGCTGAGTTCTGCCGTCTGATTGAAGACATCTCTGCGGCGGATGCCTCCACCGGTTGGGTCGCAAGTTTTGGCGTCTCCGCCACCTATTTGGCGGCACTGCCGTCGGACACTTATGCGCAAATCTACGGCAAAGATCCGAACACCGTGTTTGCGGGGGCAATGTTCCCGCCGCAAAAGGCCGACAAGGTTGATGGTGGGTTTAAGGTCAAAGGCCGCTGGCCGTGGTGCTCTGGTATCATGGGGTCGTCCCTGGTTGGTGCGGGCATCAAGGTCGAAGGCGATGACACGCCGTTGCCACGTGTGGCGGTGTTGCCGCGCGACAGGGTCTTTGTCGATGAGACGTGGAACACCATCGGCTTGTCTGCGACCGGCTCGCACGACGCGGTGGTCGAAGATGTCGTGGTGGCCCCTGAGTGGACCTTTATCCGCGGCGGCAGACCCGAGATGGATGATCTGATTTTCAAATATCCGGCGATGGCTTTGGCATCACAGGTTTTGGCTGTCGTGGCCTTGGGCGCGGCACGTGAAGCACTTGATTTCTTGGTGAAAGACGCGGCTGATCGCGCTTCGATCACCGGCGCACCAAATCCGGGCGCCCGCCCCTACGTGCAGTCCGAATTCGCCAAGGCGCAGGGCATCTTGATGGGGGCGCGCGCGGCGTTTTACGACATGATTGAGGCGGCTTGGGAGCAACTCAAGTCCACCGGCGATGTGTCTCAGGACATGAAAATTCGCCTGCGTTTGGTGGCGACCAAAGCCGCCCGCGATGGTGCAGAGGCGGCCCGCATCGCCTTTGTCATCGGCGGGTCTGGCGTGATGGAAACCGGCCATACCTTGGGGCGTTGCATGGTGGACGCGGCGTGTGTCGCGCAACACGCTTTTATGGGCGAGGGCACGTGGACTGCCGCAGGTGCTGGCTTTTTCGACCAACCGACTATGCCCGGATACCCCTAAGACACCCGATTGATTGCACGAAATATTCCGAAAGAGGACGAGTCTATGAGCGACCAAAAGCCGATCCGCACCCTGCTGTGCTTTAACAACCATCCGACGTTTTTCAGCCTGCCGTTTGACCAAATCGGCCCGGTTTGGAAAGCCACCCAAGAGTTGATGTCCGGCATTGACCAGATGGAAGGCGTCGAAATCGTCGGGACGTTTGATGACGATCAGACCATGGTCGGGGCCTCCTCGGGCTTTCCGTTCACATGGTACATGCTCTGTGATTTCCCGACCCGCGAAGACGTTATGGCCGCCTGTAACTTGCTGCGCACCATCGTGGTGGGCGAGGGCAATGACCGGCTTTGGAAATACATGACCGTCGAGGCGCGTATGGGTCGCGCTTTGGAAATCCCGCAACTTTAATTTTCCGGGGTGCGCGGTTTCGACGCCATCCTGATGCCACTGAGAAGGAGCCAACATGTCTCTTGATATGCCAAAGTTCAGTGACCTTGACGCACTCTACGACGAAGAGAATGCGCTGGTCGGAACCGCCATGTACGAAGATCCCGATCTCTTTGACGAAGAGATGGAAAAGATTTTCAAAAACACCTGGGTCTGGATCGCACATGAAAGCGAATTCCCTGACAAAGGCTCGTTCAAACTGTCCAACGTCGGTCTTGAACCGGTGATCGTGGTCCGCGACCGCAAGGGCAAAATCCATTGCATGGTCAATCGGTGCCGTCACCGCGCTGCCACCGTCTGTGAAGTCAAAAAGGGCAAGACCTCGTCGTTCCAATGCCCCTATCACGGCTGGGGCTACGGGCTTGACGGTTCTTTGCGCGCACTGCCTTACCCGGAACAGTACGGCGATGATTTCGACAAGGCTCAGCATGGTCTGTTGAAGCTGCGCACCGAGTCCTACAACGGTATGGTGTTTGCGACCTTTAAAGAGGACATGGAGCCGCTCGAAGAGTTCTTGGGTGAGGCCGTGTGTCGTTACATTGACCTGTTCATGAAACAGGGCGGTGGCTTCCCGGTCAAAGTGTTGGGCGAGCATCAGTTCACCGTGCCGATGAACTGGAAAGTGCAGTTGGAAAACACCACCGACGCCTACCATTTCCCGGTCGTGCACAAGAGCTTTATGCAAACGCTCGACGGTCAGACCGAAGAGATGTTCGATTTCCTCGACAAGGGCAAAGGCTGGGTTGAGGATCTGGGCAACGGTCACTCGATCATGATGATGATCCCGGAGCTCGAAGACCTCGACGCCAACCTTGATGCGCCGATCCCGGCCCGTTTCGAAGAGCTGGCACAAGAAATCCGTGATGAGGGCTATCCCGAAGATCAGGTCAAGAAAATCGTGCGTGCCGTGGGCGGGGCGGGGTTCAACCTCAACCTCTTCCCCAACGTGTCCTTCTCCTTGGCGTTCTTTCGTGTGCTCACGCCAATTTCCGTGGAGCAAACCGACATCCGCCATATCGCCATCGGCATGGACGGTGGCCCGGATGCCGCCAACCAAGCGCGCATTCGTTTACATGAGCATTTCCAAGGGCCGATGGGCTTTGGCTCGCCGGATGACGCCGAAGTCTGGGAACGCATTCAGCGCGGCACCAAAGGGGGCGAAGAGCTCAAGATCCTCGTGAACCGCGGCATGGTCGATGAGGTCGACGGACCGAATGGTCCGCGTGGTCACATCTCCGCTGAGACCGGCATGCGTGCCGCTTACAAAATGTGGAAAGGCTTGATGGCAAAATGACTGAAATGAGCAAAATCGACACCAAATCCCTATTGGCTGATGTCACAGCTTTCATCTGGGCCGAAAGCGCAATGCTGGATGCCAAGGAATATGACGAGTGGCTCGATCTGTGGACCGATGACGGTCTTTACATCATGCCGATCGGCGACACGGTGGATTTCAAAAACAGCGTCAACCTGTGTTATGACAACGCCAAAATGCGCAAAGATCGCATTGGGCGTTTCCACCAAGGCTTTTCCATCTCGTCCGCGCCGCCCGCTTTGACGGTGCGCACGCTGTCGCGGTTTCGGATTGAGGCCACAGACGGCGATTTGGTCACCGTGACCTGCGCCGAACATGTCATCGAGGATAAATTTGGCCGTCAACGCACCTGGGCAGGCAATGTCGCATACACCCTCCAATCCACCGAGGGCGGGTTCAAACTGCACCAAAAGATCATCCGTCTTTTGAACTCTGATGGGATGCTGAATTCGTTCAGCTACTTGTTCTGATGAGCGCGCCGCTTCCAGAACACATCCCGACCGCAGTGGTCACGGGCGGTGCGCGCGGTTTTGGCGCGCAGGCTGTCCGGGCACTGCACAAAGCGGGCTACCGAGTGATCATCACCGACGTGAATCCGGGTGAGGAGGCCAAAGCCTTGGCCACCGAATTGGACCTCGCGGGGGACACTGCGATCACCGCCACATTGGATGTCTCCAAGCCTGAGGATTTCCAAACGGTGCTCGACAAATGTGTCGACCGCTATGGTTCGGTCGAGGTTTTGGTCAACAACGCCGCGCGCACTGCTGTGCAAAACGTGCTCGACATTGATCCCGCGTTTTTCAACGAGGTCATGGCGACAAACGCCGGTGGCACCTTTGCCGGGTGTCAGGTTTTTGGCCGCTATTTCAAGGCGCAGGGCTATGGCCGTTTGATCAATATGGCCTCTTTGGCCGGTCAAAACGGCGGCACCGCGACAGGGGCGCATTATGCCGCCTCAAAAGGTGCGATCCTGACGCTGACTAAAATTTTTGCCCGCGATCTCGCACCGTTTGGTGTGACCTGTAATGCTATCGCACCGGGTCCGATGGACACGCCGATGGTGCGTGACGTCTTGGGCGACAATATCGGCAACGCGATTGCGGGCATCCCGGTCAAAAAACTCGGCGATCCCGATTTTGTGGCCAAGATGGTTGTCATGTTGGCGGGTCCTGACGCGGGTTTTGTCAACGGTGCCTGTTGGGACGTCAACGGCGGGTTGTATGTGAGGTAATCATGACCAAAGACAACGCACAAAAGCTAAAGGTCAGCGCACGTATGGATGATCGTGGCGGGATTTCTCGCATTCGGTTCGTGCCAGAAAGCGGCGAGAATATCGTCCCGTTCGAGGCGGGCGCACACCTTGATCTCTACCTGCCTGACCTCGACATGTGGCGGCAATATTCGCTCTGCTCTGATCCTGCGGAAACCGACTTTTACGAAATCGGGGTGCTCAAAGATCCGAACAGTCGCGGTGGCTCGCTTAAGGTTCATGAAACGGCCGTTGAGGGTGCTGTGTTCACCGTCGAAGGCCCGCGCAATCACTTCCCGCTGGATGAAACCGCTGAGACCACTGTGCTTTTGGGCGGCGGCATTGGCATCACGCCGATGATCGCAATGGCCAAGCGGTTGCACGCCATCGGCAAAGATTTCACCTTGCATTATTGCACCCGCTCGGCGGATGTGACGGCCTTTCGCGACACGCTTGAGAGCTGTGGGTTTGCCGATAAGGTGGTGTTCCACTATGACGACCAAGACCCCGCACAACGGCTTGATCTCAAACGTGATTTGCCTGCCCCTTCTGGGGCCACTCATCTTTATGTCTGTGGTCCGCAAGGGTTCATGGATTGGGTTATCGAGACGGCGGAAGCGGCAGGCCATGCCAATGCCAACGTCCACCGCGAATATTTCTCGGCGGATGTGGACCTCTCCGGCGACAGCTTTGAAATCGAATGCCGTGAAAGTGGTGTGACGCTGACGGTCGGGGGCGATGACACCATTGCCAAAGCTTTGGCGCGTGCCGGCATCAAGGTCGAAGTCAAATGCGAAGAGGGTGTTTGCGGCACCTGTTTGACCGACGTTCTTGAGGGCGAGATTGATCATCGGGATCAGTTTTTGACCGAAGAGGAACGCGAAGATGGCGACGTGATGTGCGTCTGTTGTTCGCGGGCCAAAGGTCCAAAACTCGTGTTGGATATTTAAGGGGACGATGATGGATCTGACTCAAACCCAACAGGACTTTCGCGAAGGCATGAGCCGCCTCGGTGCCGCTGTGAACCTGATCACCACCGACGGCCCTGCGGGTAAGCATGGCATCACCGCTTCGGCTGTCTGCTCCGTCACGGACAACCCGCCGACGCTGTTGGTCTGCATCAATACCCGCGCGTTTGCGCATGATAAATTCGTGGAAAACGGTGTGCTTGCGGTCAATGTTTTGGCTGCCGAGCATCAGGAGCTCTCTGGCATTTTTGCCCGCTTTGTCGAGGGCGTGGATCGGTTTTCATTTGGTGACTGGGAGGCGGGTCCAACCGGCGCGCCGATGCTCACAGATGCCAATGTCGCGTTTGATTGCCGCATCACAGGTCGCCAGGAAGAGGGCACGCATTCGGTGTTTTTCTGTCAGGTCGAAAAGGTCCGCATGAGCGCCAAAGCGCGTCATGGGTTGGTGTGGTTTAGCCGGGATTTCCATCATCTTGTGACGGAGGATCAGGCGTGAGCGTGACGCTGAACTCAGATAATCCGACCAAGATCCGTTGTGATCTTTCCAAGGATGGCGTTCAGAGTTTTGATCTCCGCGGGCGTGACGTTGTGAAAACTTTCGTCGCGAATGCGGTAGACCTCATTGAGCGCTTTGGCGCGCAAATCGTCGCCCTTTTCGGTCAGGCAGACTTCGGTCACGCGCCCGTCCGTGGGGCGCACGCGAGTCTCCACCAAACCATCGGCGATCATGCGCTGAACGATCTTGGTGGTGGTGTTGAGTTTGAGAGTGGAAAAATCCGCAACCTCGGAGACCGACATGTAGTCCTGTTGGTACAGCGAGATCAGAACGCGCCAACGGGGCGCATCGACACCCAAGGGTTTGAGCCGCTTTTCAAGCGCGCGCGTGTAAAAGGCGTTGACCCGGTTGATCCAAAAATAGGGCCACGTATCACGGAAATGATCGGGTTTTTGGGACTCTTCGGGGTCTCTATTTTGGTCATGATCGGTCTCTCCAAGTCCCATGCTCGTCGCGTGGCCTAGGGAATAATATATATGTATCAGTGTGATACGGTGACTTTCCAACAAATAAAGAACACCCACAAAGGGCGTCATACCATCAAAATGCACCAATAGGGAATGTGAAAATGAACATGAAACTTAAAAAGATCGCCGCCACGGCGACGGCCATTGCACTCTTCTCCGGCGCGGCATTTGCCGACACCGTTCTCACCATGAACAGTTGGCTGCCCCCGACCCATCCGCAAGTGGCCGAGTTGTTCGTGCCATGGGCCGCAGACATCGAAAAAGTCACCGAAGGTCGCGTTAAAATCAACATTCTGCCCGCCCCGCTTGGCCCGCCCCCCGCGGCGTTTGATTTGGCCAAAAACGGCATCGCCGACATCACGTATTCGGTTCACGGCTATACGCCGGGCCGGTTTAAAACCTCCGTCTTGGGGGAAATGCCGTTCCTTTCCGATGATGCCGTGGCCACGTCTGTGGCCTTTTGGCGGGTTCAAGACGCGATGTTGAAAGACGCGGGCGAATATGACGGCGTCAAGGTTTTGACCGTCTTCACCCATGGTCCCGGCGAGATTTTTTCGCGCAAACCGATTGAAACCGCAGAAGATGTGTCCGGTCAAAAAATCCGCATCGGGTCGACCATGGCGCATGACATTGCGACAAATTTGGGTGCCGTTCCAGTCGAAGGGCCGTCGTCCAAGGCCTATGAGCTTTTGAGCCAAGGCGTTGCTGACGGGATCTTCTTTCCCTTTGAAACGGTGACCTTTTTTAGCCTCGAAGACATCTTGGACTATGGCTACACCGTCAAAGGTGGACTTTATAATTCCGCCATGTTCGTGGTCATGAATGAGGCCAAATGGAACAGCATTTCGGCGGAGGATCAGGCCCTCATCGAACCGCTTTTGGGCGAAGCCTTTGCGCGCCGCGCGGGTGAAATGTGGAACGCTGCCGATGCCAAGGGGCGGGCTGAGATGGAGGGAAAAATCACCATCAAAGCCGCCTCCGACGAAGAAGTTGCCGCGCTCAAGACGCGTCTTGCGCCGATCGTGGATGAGCGGATCGCGCAGATCACAGAAGCGGGTGTCGATGGGCAGGCGGCCTATGACATGATGCTGTCCGAGATCGCTAAAATCGAGTCCGAAAAATGATGAACCTGTCCGAACTTGTTGCCGGACATCACGAGGATGGGCTGCCGCGCGCGGTGGCCCGACCTTTCCACCATGTGATCGCCTGGCTTTGCGCGGTGCTTTTGATCTTGATGATGGGCTTGACCGTCGTCGATGTGTTGGGGCGCTATTTGATGAATGCGCCGGTGCCGGGCTCGACCGAGCTGACCGAAATGCTTTTGGCTGCGATCATCTTTTTGGGGCTCCCGGCGGCGAGCCTGGACCGGGAACATGTGACGGTCGATCTCTTTATTGACCGCCTGCCGGATTGGATCAATCGGCTGCGCGAGCCCGTGGTTTTGCTGATGTCGGCAGGTGTGCTTGGCGTGATTGCGTGGCGTCTTTGGATCACCGCCGCTCAGGTCGCTGGCTATGGTGGCACCACAGCGACATTGGAACTGCCCGTGGCGCCCATCGGGTATCTGGCCTCTTCCCTGACTTGGGTCGCGGTGGCACTCACCTTGGCCGAAGTCTTTTACCGCCCGAAAAAGGAGGCCTGATGATGGCTCAACTCATGACCCATTGGGAATTCGGGACGCTTGTCCTCTTTATCCTGTTGTTTCTTGGTGTTCCGATTTCCTTTGCCTTGGCCCTGATCGGCACGGCGGGCACGGCGGCCATCATCGGGTGGTCCCCGTCCTTTTCGCTTTTGGGGCAAACCTATTTCGAACACAGCCGCAGTTATTCGCTGTCGATCCTGCCGCTGTTTTTGATGATGGGGAATTTCGTGGTGCAATCGGGCATCGCGCGCGATCTCTATTCTGC
This sequence comes from Celeribacter baekdonensis, assembly GCF_003047105.1. Taxonomy (NCBI): domain Bacteria; kingdom Pseudomonadati; phylum Pseudomonadota; class Alphaproteobacteria; order Rhodobacterales; family Roseobacteraceae; genus Celeribacter; species Celeribacter baekdonensis. Next base: position 2,519,977 of record NZ_CP028475.1, on the reverse strand, counting down.
CGCTTATGCGTGGCTTCGGCATCGTAAAGGTGGGCTGGCCGTGGCGACTGTTGTGGCCTGTGGCGGGTTTTCTTCGGTCTGCGGATCGTCCTTGGCGACCGCATCGACCATGGCGAAAATCGCCCTGCCGAACATGCGCAAATTTGGCTACCCGGATAGCCTTTCGACCGCCTCCATCGCGGCAGGCGGGACTTTGGGCATTCTGATTCCGCCCTCCGTGATCTTGGTGTTTTACGGCATCATGACCCAACAAGACATCGGCAAGCTGTTCCTCGCGGGCATCCTTCCGGGCATTTTGGGGGTGATCCTATATGCGCTTGCGGTTCGGATTTCGGTGCATTTTGGCAAGTTTGAGTTGCCGACTGAGGCCAAGCTTCCGCTCAAGGATCGCATCATCGCCCTCAAAGGGGTCGCTGGGGCGCTTGGGCTTTTTGCCTTTGTCATGGGCGGCATTTATTTTGGTGTGTTCACCCCGACGGAAAGTGCCGGTATGGGGGCCGGGGGCGCGTTCCTTTTGGTGCTGTTGCAAGGGCGTCTGACCGTGACCAAAACGCTTGTCACCCTCTATGAAACGGCCAAAACCACAGCGATGATGTTTTTTATCCTGTTCGGTGCACTGACCTTTGCCAACTACGTCAACCTGTCTGGGATGAGCCGCGACATTCAAGTCTTGGTCACCTCCGTGGGCGATCATCCTTTGGCGGTGATCGGGATCATCACGGTGATTTACCTGATCCTTGGCTGCGTCCTTGAGGGTCTGTCGATGATCACACTCACCGTGCCGATCTTTTATCCTATCGTCGCGGCGCAAGGGTTCGATCTAATTTGGTTTGGCATCTATGTCGTGATCGTCACCGAGGTGAGCTATATCACACCGCCCGTTGGTCTAAACGCTTTCGTGCTCAAATCCGTGGTCAAAGACGTGCAGCTCAGCACGATCTTCCGCGGTCTTGGGCCCTTTCTTTTGGTGGATGTGTTGCGCGTGATCTTAATTCTCGCGTTTCCGGCGCTCGTCTTGTTCGTTCCCAACATGATGTAGCGCATTCGCACCAACTGCGGCGGGTCGTCCGGCAAGAGACCCGTCGCATTTTTCTTTGCCCTTGCCGCCTTAAGAGCTTGAAAATCCATGAAAGAGTTTACCTATCTGTCTCACCCGCGCCGTGTCCTGTTTGCGTCAGGGGCACGTCGGTCTCTTGGGGGAGAACTGGATCGGTTGGGCATCACGCACCCGCTGATTTTGACCACGCCACATCAAGAAAACGCCGTTGAGGACCTGGCTGATGGGCTCATGGGGCGGAACTGGTCGCAGTTTTCCGGTGCTGCCATGCACACGCCAGTAGAGGTCACTGCTGAGGCGATGTGCAGCTATGAAAAGAGCGGCGCGGATGGGGTTGTCTCCATCGGCGGCGGGTCGACCATCGGTTTGGGCAAGGCGCTTGCGGTGCGTCAAGACTGTGCACACATTAGCTTGCCGACGACCTATTCGGGGTCTGAGATGACCGACATTTTGGGTGAAACCGAAGGTGGTCAGAAAGTGACCCGTCGCGACGCGAAAATCCGTCCCGATACAGTGATTTATGATGTCGATTTGACGTTGGGGCTGCCGGTCGGACTATCGGGTCTTTCGGGGATGAACGCCATGGCTCATGCGGTCGAGGCGCTCTATGCTCCGAACGCCAATCCGGTCAGCGACCTCATGGCGCTGGAGGCTATTGGTGTTTTGGCTTTGGCTTTGCCAAAGCTCGCGGATGCGCCGGAGGATGTCGATATCCGCGCCAAACTTTTCTACGGCTCGTGGCTCTGCGGCCTCTGTCTTGATGGCGCGGCGATGTCTCTGCATCACAAAATTTGTCACACATTGGGTGGCAGTTTTGATTTGCCCCATGCCGAAACGCATACGGTCATGTTGCCGCATTCGCTTGCCTATAACGCACCCGCGATTGCACCGGTGATGGCGCGTTTGACATCCGTGCTTGGGGCCGATCCGGCGCAGGCGATCTTTGATCTGTCCGGTCGGTTGCGGGCACCGCGTGCGCTGTCCGATCTGGGGATGCCCGAAGGTGGGATCGCCAAAGCAGCGCAGATGGCGCTGAAAAGCCCTTATGCCAATCCACGTCCGCTCGAAGAGGCCGCTCTGAGCGCGATGTTGACCCGTGCGTGGCGCGGAGAGGCACCGCAGTCGTAAACATATTTGGGAGGAGGAGCAGGCATGAGTGCTTATTTTGAAGAGAGCAAATCCATCGAGGTGGTGAATGCTCGCATGGGGGCGGATGTGCCGGAGCGGCTGGCCACAGTGATGCGTGCGCTGGTTGCGCATCTCCACGCGTTTGTCAAAGACGTGGAGTTGACCGAGGAGGAATGGGGCAAAGCGATTGAATTTCTCACCGCCACCGGCCAAATTTGTTCCGGGGAACGTCAGGAATTCATCCTGCTGTCGGATGTTTTAGGCGTGTCGATGTTGGTTGACGCAATCCAGAACCGCAAACCAAAGGGCGCGACGCCCTCCACCGTGTTCGGTCCGTTTCACGTCGAAGGTGCGCCGGAGCGTCCGATGGGCTTTGACATTTCACTGGACGGAAAAGGGGAACGATGCCTGTTTGAAGGACGAATTCTGGACATCGACGGCAATCCGATTGAGGGCGCTGTGATGGACGTGTGGTCCGACAATGCGGAGGGCTTTTACGATGTGCAACAGCCCGATATTCAACCCAAATGGAACAATCGCGGGGTGTTTAAAACTGGGCCTGACGGGCGCTACTGGTTCTACGGGATCAAGCCGGTGTCCTATCCGATCCCCGATGATGGCCCTGTTGGGCAAATGCTGGGCCATATCGGGCGTCATCCGTTCCGTCCGGCACACACTCATTTTCGCGTCGTCGCAGAAGGCTATAAGCCACTGATCACCCACACGTTTGTGGCGGGGGATCCCTATCTTGAGGGCGACACGGTTTTTGGCGTGAAGAGCGATCTGATTGTTGATTTTATCCAAGAGGATGCAGGTGAACGGACCGGGGAGTGGACGGCGCTCTTTGATTTTGTTCTGGTCTGATCCTGAGCGACAGTTTCCACGACAAAAGGGGCACCGTGAGGCGCCCCTTTTGTATTTCAGTTCAGTCTTTAATGCGTCATTTTCAGGCGGTGGTTTTGGATCGCCGCGCGCATTGAGGAGGCGATGATCACCACGATGACGATGGCAAGGAACGCCGCAATCGGACGATCCACAAAGTCGAGAGGGCTGGTCACACGGGCCATGGCGGCGCGGAGTTTGACCTCCATGATATTGCCCAAAACCATCCCAAGGATGATTGGAACCACCGGAAGGTTAAGCCGTTTGAGGATCAACCCAAGCACCCCGAAGGCGGCGGCAATGGCACAATCCACGGCGGAATTGCGCAGCGAATAGACGCCGACAAAACTCAACATCAGGATCATCATCCCCAAGAACCGAGTGGGAATACGGATCAGCCGAATGAGCCAGTTGGACGAGATCAACATAAACAAGATGACGATCACATTGAGGGCCAAAAGCGCGATGTAGAGCGCATAGATAAAGTCGATATGATCGCGGAACAGCGCCGGGCCGGGCACCACGTTGTGGACGTAGAACACCGACAACATCATCGCGGTCAACGCCTCGCCGGGGATACCAAGCGCCAAAAGCGGGATCATCGCGGCGGCGGGCACGGCGTTGTTGGCGGACTCGGAGGCGACGAGGCCTTCTTCTGAGCCGTTCCCGAATTTTTCAGGCGTTTTGGAGCGTTTGCGCGCAAGGGTGTAGCTCATGAATTGCGCGGTGAATTCGCCGACGCCGGGGATCATGCCCATGACCACGCCAAAAAATGACCCCGTGGCCGCCACACGTTTGTATTTGAGCACGCCAAGCATCTCTTTGCCCATGCCGCCTTTGACCGGGGCGGCGTCCGGGGCGCTTTCGGGATCGACCAATAAGGAGAACGCCTGAGAGATCGCAAACAGACCCAAAACCACCACAATCAGGTCAAGACCAGAGGTCAACCAGTCTTGGCCAAAGGTAAAGCGCATGGTGTATTTCACCGGCTCCATGCCAACGGATTGCAACAAAATCCCCAGACCTGCCATCATGCCCGCCGCCGCGATTTGGCCCCGGTGAGCGACGATGACCAAAACGATGCCAAGCAAGGCCGCAAGGAAGATTTCGCGCGCGCCAAACATCGGTGCGATTTTGGCCAAGAGCGGCGACAACAGGATCAAGGCAAGGATCGACAGGATGCCGCTGAAAAACGACGCGCCATAGGCAAGGCCGAGCGCTTTGGTTGCTTCGCCGCGTTGGGTCATCGGGTAGCCATCATAGGTGGTCAGCGCATTCACCGCCGTGCCCGGTGTGTTGATCAACACGGCGGGCAGAGAGCCGCCAAACATCGAAGACCCGTAAATCCCCAACAGCATCACCAACCCAACCAAGGGCGGCAAGGCAAAGGTGGCGGGGAGCAAGATTGCGATCGCCACCGCGGGACCAACGCCCGGAATGGCACCAATGATCACGCCGCCAATGGAGCCAATCATGAGGGCCACCAAGACGTCGAAACTCATCAAGAGGGAGAGACCGGAAAGAAGCGCATCCATTTCGGAAACCTTTAGAAATTGACCATCATGAAGGTGCGGATGCTGTCGGGAAGATAGGCATACAGCGCGCCTGAGGGCACTTTGACATTGAGGCCGGCCTTAAACACGGCAACGACTGCGAAGCCGAAGATGGCGGCAATGGCGAAACTTTGAGGGCTGCGATAGCCAAGACGCCAGACCAACAGCACGGAGAAGAGTATTGAGGCGGGCAGGTATCCGATCACGGGAACGGCGAGGACATAGGCCAAAAACCACGCCACGAATTCCAGAGATTGCGCCCAGTAGAGCACTTCTTTGCCGCGCCCGGGACTACGTTCAGACGCGATTGAGCCGATCAAATGCACCGCGCCGAACCCAACCATCATAAAAATACCAATGGCGGGCCAAAACGCCGGCTGGGCAAACAGCGGGGTTTTTTCGACCCAGCGGGTTTCTTGCGGCAAAAGCATCAAACTCACGACGGCGAAGACCATAAAAGCCGTGGCAAATACGAAATCGCCGGGGCGACGTTGGCGCTGAAACAGCTCAACAAAGGTTTTAAGGCGCTCCATGGCATTGCTCCTGAGGCATGAAGAAGAGACGGGGCCCGAACAGCCCCGTCGTCCGTCTGTTAAAGCAGTGATGTCATCGCAGGCGAGGGATCAGTCGATGTAGTCGCTGATCCGTTGAAGCGTTTCGGTATCTTTGAGCATCTGTGCTTCAGACGCCTCAATGTCGAGCCAGTAGATTTCAGCACCTGTGTCTGCGGCAATTTGTTGTGCGGTATCGGAATGGATCACTTTCTCAGCAATAGCTGCGATTTTGTCGCGCGCGTCTTGCGGTGTGTCTTTGTGAACGAACAGACCATTCCAGGTTGAGAATGGCAGATCAGGGGCGATCTCTCCGGCTGTTGGGACGTCCGGCAAAAGCGGGATGCGATTGTTGGTCACTGACATTAGAATGTTGAGATCGTCCATACAGGGGCGGATCAGTTGCAGCGTGGTGTTGATCACATCGGCGTCGCCTGAGGCGAGCGTGTTGCAATCAAGCGCATCAAAGGCCGCATCAGAAGCGTAGGAAAAGCCAAGCTCTTTGGCGAGGGCAAGTGTGTGACGCGCGGGGCTTGTTTCAGAGCCGAAATGGCCCAAAGCGACGTCGTGATCTTGGGCGTAGGCGGCAAGCTCTGCCATGGTCGAATAGGGCGCGTCCCCTGCCGCTGCGACGACAAACGGATAGCTTAAGAAAATGCCAACCGGCTCGAATGGATTGGGGTCAAGCGGGCCGATGCCGATGTAGGGGCCGACCATGGGGACGTCGATCACGAAGGAGCCGACAGTGTAGCCATCCGCCGGAGCCAGCGCCACGTCAACCGCACCGGGGAAGGGGCCGCCGCCGCCGCCAGGTTTGTTCACCACGGCTGCGGGCACGCCGTAAGTGGCCTGAAATTCGTCTGCGATCATGCGGGTCAGGATGTCTTCCAAATCGCCGGGCGGGAAGGGAACGACGAATTCAACGGGCTTTTCGGGATACTCTGCAGCGGCGGCCAAAGGTACGGCGGCCAGCATGGCGGCGGCGCCTATTTTCAAAAGCGTGGTCATTTTGTCTCCTGTCGGGCGTATCGGCGACTTTGTGCGGCCGACGTTTGTTTTTGCGCGTCGCTGCCCTCCAACGATATGGGGGCAGTTTCGCTTTGCCCGCTAAACATGTCATCCACCCAATTTTCCGCCATTGCAAAACGCGCCAAAAAAGCGATAATTTGCGCAAGTCCCTTTTCCAAACAGATGGAAATTTAAACAGATGGCAGATGCGACGCACGGCCATGCAGCAATTCGCAGTACGGTGCTTGGATCCGTTCTCGACCGGTTGATTGCGCGGGGCGTTTCGACTCAGCCGCTTTTGTCAAAGCACGGGATGAGCCTTGATATATTGAAAGATCCCTATGCCCGACTTTCGATGATGGAATATGCGGGATTTATGGAAAGTGCCGCCGCTTTGTCAGGGGATGAGCACATTGGGGCCCGGATCGGAAGCGACATTCGTGCCGGAGATCTTGGCCCAATGGGCATTCTCTTGTCGCTCTCACGGTCAATTTATGTCGGACTTGATCGGATTGTGAGATCCACGCGGTCGTTACAAACGGGCACCGAAGTGGCGCTCATTGAAAATGGCGAGGACGTGTTTTGGTCCTACCGTTTGGTCGACGGCCACATCTGGCCACGGCGGCAAGATGCCGAATTCACCCTTGTCGCAACCACCCAAGTGATCCGAGACAATTTTATTGGGCGCTGGGCACCACAACAGGTTCATTTCGAACATGTTGAGCCGGAGAATGCGCAGTTCTTGCGTCGGTATTTTGGCTGTCCGGTGCTGTACGGTCAGGCGACAAATCGGTTGGTGATGGATCGTGGCCCGATGTTGGAGATTTACCGTGCGGAAGACACTGCGTTGGTGTCTATGTTGGAACGTCACATCGCGGATTTGATTGAGAAAACACCGCGACGCTCCACGCTCACGGAAGCGACGCGTTCCATCGTGTCTTCGTCTCTCGGATTGCGGCCCGTGTCGGTTGAGAGGGTGGCAGAAACCTTGGGCCTGTCCTCACGTAACCTTCAGCGCAAGCTGGCGGAGGAGGGCACAAGCGTGCGGATTTTACTTGATGAGATCCGGCGGACGCGGGCCGAAATGCTCTTACAGGAGGGCACACAAAGTGTTGGTCGCATTGCGACGGCATTGGGCTACGCCGATGGCACAGCCTTTTGGCGCGCCCATAAAAGATGGTCCGAACATTCGCCGCGCCAAGTGAAGGCAGCGGGATCATCGCTGTAATCAAGAGTGCGTAGCGAGACGTCTGAGCATGCGCGTCGCGGGAGGATTCGCCGTGGGTCAGCATGGAAAATGCGACACGACATCAAACTGCTTAAATTTCGCTCACACCCCCAAAAAACCCGCACAGAGATTAGAAGCCTTGCAGATAAAGGGTTTTCGCAATGGCTGCGTCTAAATTGAAAACACCATTGCAGTGTGTGGATAACGCTCGGATGGCGTAAAATATCGGAAAAATGACGCGCCGCGCAATGGGCAAACCCGTCTGCAATCTCGTTTCTGGTCATCAGATCGCCGCCCGTGTTCTATTCGGGACCGTGGCGGCCCATGACACAGCGACCAAAGAGAGCCCCATGACAAACTTGCCCAAAATTGATTTCATCTACCTCAATGAACAAGACATGATCAAAGCAGGCGTGACCGATATGGCCGGTTGCGTGGATGCCATGGAGGATATGTTTGTCCTGCTGCACAAAGGCGATTATCGCATGGCGGGCGCGAACAATGACAGCCACGGTGCAATGGTGGTTTTCCCCGAAAACTCGCCCTTTCCGAACATGCCAAAACCCACGGCAGACCGCCGTTTCATGGCGATGCCTGCCTATCTTGGTGGCGCATATGGCACCACTGGGGTGAAATGGTATGGCTCTAACATTGCAAACCGGGACAAGGGCCTGCCGCGGTCCATTTTGATGTTCACGCTCAACGATACCGATACGGGTGCGCCGCTTGCGATCATGTCTGCAAACCTGTTGTCTGCTTACCGCACAGGCGCGGTGCCCGGCGTTGGTGCCCGTCACCTGGCGCGCAAAGACTCGAAGGTGGTGGCGGTCTATGGTCCCGGCGTGATGGGCAAGACCTCCCTTGCGGCTTTCATGGTGGCGTGCCCGGGCATCGACACTTTGAAAATTCAGGGCCGGGGCCAAAAGAGCCTCGACAGCTTCATCTCTTGGACCAAAGAGACCTATCCGCAGATCACCAACATCGAGATTGTCACCGACATCGAAACCCTCGTGCGCGACGCTGACATCGTGACCTATTGCGCCTCTGGTGAGACGGGTGACGTGTCGAAATACCCGATTGTGAAACGCGACTGGCTCAAACCCGGCGCGTTCCTGTCGATGCCCGCGTCCTGTGAGATTGACGAGGGTATGGAGCAAAAAGACGTGCGCAAGGTGATGGACAACATCGGTCTCTATGAGGCGTGGTTCGAAGAACTGCCGAAACCCGCCCACGTCCACGTTCCGGTCATCGGTGTGCGGTTCATGGACATGATCCATGAGGGTAAAATGACCCATGATGATCTCGAAGACCTCGGCGGGATCTGTGCCGGGGCCACTCCGGGTCGGCAAAATGATGAGGAGATCATCATGCTGTCCGTTGGCGGGATGCCGGTCGAAGATGTGGCTTGGGGCACAACCGTGTACCGCACGGCGATCGCGAAAGGCATCGGCACCAAGCTCAACCTGTGGGACGAACCTGTGCTGCGTTGATTTAAATATCTATTTGAAATAGAAAGAAAAAACATGACAAAAATTGTCAAAGTCAAAACCGGCGCCAAGCTGGAACAGCTCAGCAGCTATTCTCGCATCGTGATGGTCGACAACTGGATTTCGGTGTCGAACACCGCCGGGCGCAATCCGCAGACGAAAGAGATTCCCGAAGACCTGCGCGAACAGACGCTTCAGGTGTTTGAGACTATCGAAAATGCGCTCAAAGCCGTGGGATCGGGACTTGAGGATGTGATCTCTACCCGCGTGTTTATCCAAACGCCCGGTGACACCCCAGCCGTGATGGAGATTTTCGGAGAAAAATTTCGCGGCGTTGATCCAACCACCACGGTGACCTGTCCGCCGCTTGGCTCCTCCGTCTACAAAGTTGAGATCGAGGTCAGCGCCTATCGCGGCGCGTCAAAAGCCGAGATCGAATACATCGACACCTCGCTTTGATCGCCCCACTGCGCCTCCTTTAAGGACTGCCCCATGGCCCCCAAAACCGCCCCTGTCCAAACGGCTGCTGAAGCGCCGAAATCCACCTCTGTCATCATCATTGGCGGTGGAATTGTCGGGTTGACGGCGGCGTTGACCCTCGCTGAGCGCGGGATTTCCGTCACGGTTCTGGAAAAGGGCCGGGTTGCGGGCGAACAATCCTCGCGCAATTTGGGCTGGATTCGTAAAACATCCCGCGCGCCGCAAGATGTGCCCATGTCTTTGGCCTCGGACGCGCTTTGGGCGACGATGGCACAGCGCACGGGCGTGGATGTCGGCTATCGGCAAGAAGGTATTTTGTTCGCCGCCAAAACCGAGGTGGAACTGGACATGCATCGCGCATGGCTTGCCTCGGTGGCGGAGTACAACCTCGACAGTCGGATGGTGACGGATCAAGAGATCGCGGAACTGGTTCCGGGGGAGGGACATCTTGGGCCGGGGGGATTTACACGCCCTCGGATGGCTACGCCGAACCGACGATTGCCCCGATCGCCATTGCCAATGCCGCGGTCGCCAAAGGTGCGGTGATCGTCGATAACTGTGCGGTGCGCGCGCTGGTGCGCTCTGCCGGGAAAGTCAGTGGTGTGGTGACGGAAAGGGGCGAAATCTCCTGTCATCATGTCATCCTCGCAGCGGGGATTTGGTCGCGCAAATTCTTGGGCAATATGGGGGTCTCTTTTCCGACCTTGCCCTTGGTCTGTTACGCCATTCGCACCGCGCCGATGGAGGGGCCGACACCTATCGCTGTTGGGACGCCTGATATGTCGTTTCGCAAGCGCATGGACGGGGGATTTACGGTCTGTCAACGTGGTGCGGTGGGGTCGCCCTTGGTTCTTGATCACGCGCTTTTGGGGATGAAATACTTGCCGATGTTCAAACATGGCCGCAGCATGTTGCGCATCTCTTTGGGTCGAGAGTTCATCGAAGATCTCAAACTTGCGCGGCGCTGGTCGCCGGATCGCATGTCGCCATTTGAGAAAGTGCGCACCATGGACCCACGGGTGAATGCCAGGATCAATGCCGAAGCGATGGCCAATATTAAAACCTATTGGCCCGCTTTCTCGGACATCACATCCGAGGAAGAATGGGGCGGTACGATGGATATCACGCCGGATTCCCTACCTGTCATTGGCGGCGTCGATGGCATTGATGGGTTGACCCTTGCCACCGGGTTCTCGGGCCATGGCTTTGGCACCTCTCCGGCGGCGGGTCAGTTGGCCGCAGATTTGGTGATGGGGGAGGCGCCGATTGTTGATCCAAGCCCGTATCGGTTTGATCGGTGGTGATATCTCTCTTGATCCCGTTCCACCACGGTACGGGCATTGCCAAACTGTTTGGCATCAACCCTGATGGCTTTGCTGCCACCTATGTCAAAAGTGTTCACCCAGACAAACCGGGCAAACCGGCTTCAAATTCTGCCGCGTCTATATGACCGCAGATTTTGCGGATATCGGGCTTATGCGTCGGAAAAAGACGCCTCTTTGAGAAGGTGCTGGGCACCTGCCGAGATGTCCCGGCGGATCAAGTCCGCGGCGGCTTTTCCATCCCCAGCTTCAAGGGCATCCACAATTTCCGCGTGGAAATCGAGCGCTAAAATCCCTGACAGTTTCCCATCAAATTGCTCACCAAATTGACGCAAAAACGGGCCGACTTGGAGCCAGAGTGTTTCAATCAAAAACAAAAGACTGTCAGAGCCGCAGATTTTATAAATTTGAAATTTGAATTCGTAGTTTTGGGCCAGATAGGCGTCAATGTCGTGGTCTATAGCAGCCTGTGTGAGGTTGTGTGAGGCCACACGCAGCGCGCGCAGCGCTTGTTTTGACATGCGATCAGCGGCCAGTTCGGCGGCGCGGGTCTCGACAAGGACGCGCGTGGACATCAGATCAGAGAACCGATCTTTGGTCATTGCGGGCACGATCATCGACCCGTTCGGAAGCTGTTCCAATGCCCGCAAAGCCTGCAATCGCGTGAGGGCTGAGCGCACGGGCATGTCCGATGTGCCCAGCTCTTTGGCCAGTTTCCGGGAGGTGAGTTTCACGCCCTGTTGGATTTGCCCAGACATCAAAGCGCGGGTGATGCGGTTGAACACGATCTCATGCAAGGGCACGGTCTCAATGGCATCCAACCCAAAACTCGTCTTGCCTGACATCTGATGCTCCCACCCGTCCACTTGGTGGTGCACAATGCGCCGCTGCGCCCCATTTTTCAAGGGGCGCAGCGGGGGGTGGACTTGGGGGGAGGTTAGCGACGTGTGTTGGCGCGCTGCATATTGATTGCGGCGGCGGCAATGCCGACCGACACGATCAATATGATGATGGTGGCCAAGGCGTTGACGTCGGGGCTGACGCCAAGGCGCACTTTGGAAAAGATCACCATCGGCAGTGTCGAGGCCCCTGGACCAGAGACAAAACTGGCGACCACCAGATCATCAAGGCTCAGCGTAAAGGCCAGAAGCCAGCCTGAGACCAAGGCCGGTGCGATGACGGGCAAGGTGACGTCAAAAAACACCTGAACCGGACGCGCGCCCAAGTCCTGAGCCGCTTCTTCTAGCGAGAGGTCCATATCGGTGAGCCGCGATTGGATCACCACCGCTGAATAGGCCGCGCCAAAGGTGGCATGGGCGATGATGATGGTCATCACCCCGCGCTGACCGGGCCAGCCGGTGAGGCCCTGTAGGGCGACAAAGAGCAACAAAAGCGACAGGCCGATGATCACTTCGGGCATCACAAGCGGCGCGGTGATCATGGCGCTGAGTAGAGTTTTGACCCGAAACTTGGTGAACCGCGTGAGCACAAAGGCCGCCAAAGTGCCGATAAAGATCGCGATGGTGGCACTTGTGAAGGCGACTTTGAGGCTGAGCCAGGCTGCGTCCAAAATCTGCGGATCACGGAACAGCTCGCCGTACCATTTGGTCGAAAAGCCGCCCCACACCGTCACCAGTTTGGATTTGTTAAAGCTATAGATCACCAAGGACACGATCGGAGCATAGAGGAAAAAGAAGCCCGCAAAGCCGGTGATCATGAGGAAATAGGATCGTTTTTTCATGAATTTGCCTCCGCGTCGGCCGCCTGCGCTTTGCGCAGCAACATGATGGGGATCACAAGAACGAAGAGCATGACAATCGCCACCGCTGAGGCCACCGGCCAGTCACGGTTGGAGAAAAATTCGTTCCAAAGCACTTTGCCGATCATCAACGTGTCCGGTCCACCAAGCAGGGAGGGGATCACGAACTCGCCCACGGCAGGAATGAACACCAACATTGAGCCCGCCAAAATGCCGCTGAGCGACAGGGGCAGGGTGACGGTGAAAAAGATCGTTGCCGGACGAGCGCCCAGATCAGAGGCGGCTTCGATATAGGATTGATCGAGTTTCACCAGATTGGCGTAGAGTGGCAGGATCATGAACGGCAGGTAGGTGTAAACGATGCCGACATAGACCGCGAAATCCGTTTGAAGCATCACGATCGGATCGCTGATCAGGCCGGTTTTGAGTAAGATGTTGTTGATGATGCCGTTGGTGCCCAAGAATCCAATCCATGCGTAGACCCGCAATAGGAACGATGTCCAAAAGGGCAAAATCACCGCCATCAAAAGCAAGTTCCGCTGGCTTGGGCTGGAGCGGGCGATGAGATAGGCCATCGGATAGCCGATGAGCAACGTGAGGAATGTCGAACCGGCCGCGATTTTTACAGATTCGAAATAGGCGGCGAAGTAGAGCGGATCTTCGAACAGAAACAGATAGTTGTTAAAGTTCAGATGGATCGACAAGATCCCATCCATCCACTCCCAAACCGGTAGATAAGGCGGGCGCGCAATCGCCGGTTCCGAGAGAGAGATTTTCGCGACCACCAAAAATGGGATCAAGAAAAAAACCAGCAGCCACAGGGTGGGAACGGCGATGACAAGGCCGCGACCCGTGAGCCCCAGACGTAGGCACAACCGGCGGATGGGGGCCACAAGCGGCATGGTTTTACGTGAGGCGGGGGCTATGGTCATGACACAAGCACAACGCCAGATGCGCCGCCCCAGCCAAGGTACACTTTGTCGCCCCATGTCGGCGAGTCGCCTGCATAACGGGTCAGGTTTGGCCGCGCCACACGGACAATTTTACCACTCTCTAGTGCAACATGATAGATGGATTGATTGCCGAGATAGCCGATCTCTTTGACTGTCCCTGTGGTCAGATTGCGCAGGTCGCCCAAAGGTTGGCGACGCATTTGAATTTTCTCAGGTCGTAGAGCGATGGCCACCTTTTGTCCCAGGGTGCAACTCACACCATGATCCACAAAAATCTCTGTTCCCGTTTCAGGTGAGGCGATGACAACATGATCTACCTCGTCCTCGATGATCCGGCCTTCAAAGGTGTTCACCGAGCCGATAAAATCAGCAACAAAGCGGTTTTGCGGGTATTCATATACTTCGCGCGGGGTGCCAACTTGGACGATTTCGCCGTCCGTCATCACGCCGATGCGGCTTGAGAGGGTCATGGCCTCTTCTTGGTCGTGGGTCACGACGACAAAGGTGATGCCAAGGCTTTCCTGAATTTTGATCAGTTCAAATTGGGTCTCTTCGCGCAGCTTTTTATCCAATGCGCCAAGAGGCTCGTCGAGCAACAGCAGTTTAGGTTTTTTCACCAAGGCACGCGCCAGAGCAACGCGTTGACGTTGGCCGCCGGAAAGTTGGTGCGGTTTGCGGGTGGCGAATTTCGACATTTGCACAAGCGCCAAAATATCCGCAACCCGTTGGCGGATTTCATCCTTGGCCACCCTATCACGTTTCAACCCGTATGCGATGTTCTTTTCGACCGTCATATGCGGGAAAAGTGCGTAGGATTGGAACATCATATTGGTTTGGCGTTGGTGTGGGGAGACGCCGGTCTGGTCCTGACCGTCAATGATGATCTTTCCGCTTGTGGGCGTTTCAAACCCGGAGAGCATCCGCAAGAGCGTGGATTTCCCGCAACCCGACCCGCCCAAGAGGCAGAACAATTCACCGCGGTAAATGTCGAGAGAGACATTTTCCACCGCAACGAAGTCGCCAAACTTTTTGGTTACGTTTTGGATTCTCAGGAAAGGGGTCGCATCTGCGTCGGCCCAAGGCTCGGCATGAGCCGGTGTGGCAGCCTGTGTCATAGGGGAGTCCCGTGTGTTGATCTGGATACGAAAACGGCACGCTGCTTGTGCAACGTGCCGAGGAAAGAGGGTTATTGCCCGGTTTTGATCGTGGTCCAGGCGCGTGTCAAAGTCCGATCAAATCGCTGCGTGTGTGGGCGCAGGGAAAAGAGTTTTTCCTTGACCTCTTGCGGCGGGTAGATGCCCGGATCATTGCGCACCGTGTCATCCACAAACGCGGTCGCTGCTGTGTTCGGGTTGGCGTAATACACATAGTTGGTGATGGTGGAGACCACTTCCGGGCGCAGGATGTAGTCAAGAAATTTTACGGCGTTGTCTTTGTTCGGCGCATCATCGGGGATGGTCAACATGTCAAAGCCGATCTGTGCGCCTTCGCGCGGAATGACATAGGCGACGTCTACGCCTTGACCGGCCTCTGATGCGCGGTCCCGTGCCTGAAGGATGTCACCAGAATACCCCAAGGCGACGCAAATTTCGCCATTCGCAATGTCGTTGATGTACTGCGATGAGTGAAAATAGCGGACATAAGGCCGAATGGAGAGCATCAAATCTTCGGCTTTTTTCAGGTCGCCAGAATCCTCTGTGTTCGGATCAAGGCCAAGGTAATTGAGTGCAGGTGCCAGCACTTCGGTTGGGGAATCAAGCAGGGCAATACCACAATCCGCAAGTTTTGCCGTCGTTTCTGGATCAAAGATCATGTCCCAACTGCCGATTTTGTCGGCGTCAATGCGCGCAGCCACTTCGGTGACGTTGTAGCCGATGCCGGTGGTGAACATCATGTAAGGTATGCCGTAGGTGTTATTGGGGTCGTTGACCTCCAGCACTTTCATGATCGTTGGATCAAGATTGCCGTAATTCTCAAGCTGGTCTTTCGGGATTGGGGCAAACACACCGGCTTGGATCTGGCGTGCCATGAATTCGATCGAGGGCACAACCACATCATATCCGGTGGTGCCGGTGAGCAATTTGGCCTCAAGAACTTCGTTGGAGTCGAACACGTCGTAGTTCACGGAGATGCCCGTTTCGGCCTCAAAATTCGCGATCGTGTCTTCGGCGATATAGTCAGACCAATTGTAGACGTTCAATTCGGTGCTTTGTGCCGCAGCGCTTTGCGCCAAAGCACAGGCTGCCACTGCGGCGGTCAGTCCAAGTTTCATAGGGATCTCCACTGTTGTTGGTTGGACGGATTGGCTTTGCCTCAAACCACGCAGCCTGTTGAGGTGGGGTGCGATATTTGATGCCAAATCTCATTTTGTGATACTATTTTCCATAACGATACAGAATGTCGGAGGCGAGTCAAGGTGACACACTCCGGCAAATGCGATCTGACTGCAGGCCAAGTGTGTTGTGCGGGTCATGCCACCACGGCCTGATCGCAGGGTTGGCGCGCGAAAGGAGCGTCGGCTCAGGCATGGGTCCCAAGGTCGGTTGGAATTGGTGTCAAAGCATTTGAGGACACCGTAAATCGCCTCAAAGAGGATGCAGCTGTTGCCAAAACCGCTTGTCGCCAGACGGGCCTAAAGGCCTGCGCGGATAATGCCATGCGGTTTTTTATGCGGTATTTGTATCCTATTTTGATCCGTGTAGGCCAATCCATTCTTGAATAGCATTTGCGTTTACGGCACGGCATTAGGGCGTTGTGTCAGGTGCTTGCTGCGCTATGATTGAGCGAAGATTTGAAAAGGCCATCAATGGATCAAATAGACTGTCGCATTCCTGAGGTTGTCCGCACGCCGGATATGACCACGCAAGAATATGCCTATTTGAGATTGCGCCGCGCAATTATGGTCGGGGCGTTTCCCCCCGGTCATAAATTGACGATCCGGGGTTTGGCACATGATTTAGATCTGTCCCAAACTCCGATCCGCGAGGCGGTGCGTCGGCTGAGTTCTGAGAGTGCGATCGAGGTGCTTGGCAATCGCCGTTTGCGCATACCGGTGATGACGTCGGGCCGCTTTGAGGAGCTGGTGCGGTTGCGCACGGCTTTGGAGTTGCATGCCGCGTTGCGCAGTTTGCCCTATGTGTCCGACATCGTGATCGACCAAATGGCAGAGATCGACAGGATGCTTGACATCGCTGTTGAGGAAAACGATCCGGTGGAGATGACCCGGCTCAACCACGCCTTTCATCGCGCGCTCTATTGTCTCAATCCAGACCAAGCGGTGATGCCGTTGATTGAAAGTCTCTGGCTTCAACTCGGTCCCTTTCAACGCCAAGTGGTGCTCAACCATCAAGATTACTATCGCATTGACCGGCACCAAGAAATTTTGACTGCATTGAAGACCCGTGATGCCGATGCTTTGAGCACAGGGCTTGTGGCGGACATCCAAGAGGGTTTGGTTTTGGCCGGCAAGAAAGCACTTCAAGAGGCAATGACCTGAGCTGAATGCCCGCTTCGACTGACCCATATTTCAACAAGGCACGTCGGCCTCAAAATGTCGCGAGAGACCTGCCTGCGGAGTTTAAAGTGCCCCCGCGATGTCAGAGTGTGGTCCCGTACAGCTTCCATTCCAGCTCAGTGACTTCTACCGCAAGGGCGTTATATTCGCCGCGCTTCACGGCGGCAAATATCTGGTGCAATGGTGCGCCAAGAATGGTTTTCATTGCCTCAGAGGCTTCGAACCGGTCGATGGCGTCCAGCCAGCCGACGGGCATGGGCGGATAGTCCGCCTCGCCTGCGACACCTTCCGCGCCCGGAGCGGTGCCTGCGTCCATCCCATCCAGTGCGGCCCCCAACACAAGGGCGGCAACCAGATACGGGTTCGCATCAACGCCAGCGACACGGTGTTCGAAGTGGCGCGTTTTTGGCGCGCCTGATGGGATGCGCAGGGCCACATTGCGGTCTTCTGAGCCCCAAGAATTGGTGGCGGGGGAATAGATCGTTCCGGCAAAGCGCCGCCAACTGTTCAGCACCGGGGCGAGGATCAACATCGAGTCCGCCATGCTTGCGCGAATCCCGCCGATGGCAGTGAGCATCCGAGGGGCCAATGTGTTTTCAGACGGGTCCGCAAAGATATTCGCGCCGCTCTCATCCATCATCGACAGGTGCAAATGCATACCGGAGCCGGAGCTTTGCGCAAAAGGTTTCGACATAAAACAGGCTTCCATACCAAAGCGGCGCGCCGTGGTGCGCAGCAGGCGTTTGGAGCGCACGATGTCGTCCGCGGCCCGCGCCAGATCGCGGTAGCGCAGGGTTAATTCGAATTGACCCTCAGCATATTCCGAAATCAGGCTTTCCATGGGGAGATCAAGGGCCGCAGCGCCCTCATAGACCGCATCAAAGAATGGTGCCATTTCGTCCAGCTCGTCCACCGACATGCAGTTGGTGCCAGACAGGCGACGCCCGGTCATTGGTGCGCGGGCGGGTTGGGGTTTGCCCTCTGCATCACGCTCTTGGTCGACAAGGTAGAATTCAAGTTCAAGCGCCCCCATCGGGGTCAGACCCATCGCTTTGGCCCGTGCAATTTGTGTCATCATCGCGTTGCGCGGATCGGTGGGGGTTGGCGCGCCATTGGGCGTTTCCATGTGCAACAACACCATGCCGCGCCCGGTGGCGGTTTGAAACCCAAGCGTGTGCGGCACAGGCCAGCACCGGCTATCGCCGCCGCCATCGTTCATGCACGCAATCGCGTCCTCCACATCATGGCCAGAGACGTCCTGAGCAAAAAGCGAGGCAGGCATTCCACGTCCAGATGTGAACAAGCTTTCCAACTCATGTCGCCGGATGATTTTACCGCGTCCGACACCATGCAGATCGCTCAGCACGATGTCGATCGCCTGAACATCGGGATAGGCGGCAAGAAAGGCCTGCGCCTCAGAAAGGGGCGCTTTTTGAAGCGGCGCAGGTGGATAGGGTGTCGATGTCATGGGGGAGCCCTTGCGGAATTATCCGGCGAATGTATAGGAGGTTTTCACCGATGTGTAGAACTCAGCTGCGTAGCTGCCTTGTTCGCGTGAGCCATAGCTTGAGGCTTTGCGGCCACCAAAGGGCACATGGTAATCCACGCCCGCCGTGGGCAGGTTCACCATCACCATCCCTGCGGCAGAGCGGCGTTTGAACTCGCGTGCATTGCGCAGGTTGGTGGTGCAGATACCCGAGGACAGGCCAAATTGCGTGTCATTTGCCACGGAGACGGCCTCTTCGAAACCCTCGACGCGGATGACGCTGGCGCAGGGGCCAAAGATTTCTTCGCGCGCACT
The DNA here is from genome assembly GCF_003047105.1 of Celeribacter baekdonensis. Classification (NCBI taxonomy): domain Bacteria; kingdom Pseudomonadati; phylum Pseudomonadota; class Alphaproteobacteria; order Rhodobacterales; family Roseobacteraceae; genus Celeribacter; species Celeribacter baekdonensis. The sequence goes on along the minus strand of NZ_CP028475.1, from coordinate 2,501,254 downwards.
GCGCATGCTGTTCTTGGACCCCAAGAACAGAGCCGGCGCTTGGAAAAAGCCGTTGGTGTCGCGGTTCAGGCGCTCACCACCCAAGACCTCACAGCCCTCTTCAGCGGCCAAGGCGACATAGGACAGGTTGCTGTTCAGTTGGCTTTCGGAGGCCACCGGGCCAATCTGCATATCTTCGGTCAGGGCGTGGCCGATTTTGAGCGCTTTAAGTTGCTTTTCCACTTCCGCAACAAAGGCGTCATGGATGCCGGATTGCACGATGAGCCGCGAGGAGGCGGTACAGCGTTGCCCGGTTTGATAGAACGCGCCGTTCAGGCACACGGAGACCGCCGTTTGCAAATCCGCATCATCCATCACGATCATCGGGTTTTTGCCGCCCATTTCTATCTGAAGCTTTTCATATTGGCGGCACAGGCCCCGGCCAAATGACGTCCCACAGGCACGGAGCCGGTAAAGGAAATGCCGGAAATGCGTGGATCAGAGGTCATCGCTTCGCCGACGACAGAACCGCGGCCCATGACGAGGTTGAACACCCCGGCCGGACAGCCTGCCTCATGAATGATCTGTGCCAAGAGATGTGCAGAGCCGGGAGTTTGTTCGGCGGGTTTGAAGATCACGCAGTTGCCATAGGCCAGAGCGGGCGCGATTTTCCATGCTGGAATGGCGATCGGAAAGTTCCAAGGCGTGATCAGGCCGACGATGCCCAAAGGCTCGCGGGTGACCTCGACATCCACATCGGGCCGCACAGAGGCGACCGCATCACCTTTGAGGCGCAATGTTTCCCCGGCAAAAAAGCGGAACACATGCGCGGCGCGGCGGGTTTCGCCCAACGCTTCGGGTAGCACTTTGCCCTCTTCGCGGGCCAGCATCAGGGCGATTTCGGCCTCACGACGGGTGATTTCCGTCGCAATCCGATCCAACAGATCGGCCCGCACCTGCGGATTGGAGCGCGACCACGCCGGAAAGGCGAGCTCGGCGGCATCTGTGGCCTCGGTCACATCTTTCGCGCCGCCACGGGCATACATGCCGATCAGGTCCGTGATGTCAGACGGGCTGCGGTTCTCAGAGGCATCGTCGGCTTTGCGCCAGGTGCCACCGATCAAGTTTTGGTAAATCTCGCCCATAGGTCTCTCTCCAGCTCACTCAGTCTGCGGTCATGCCGCCGTCTACCGGGATCAAAGTCCCGGTCATGTATGCCGCGCCCTCAGAGACCAAAAAGGCCGTGACGCGCGCGATGTCTTGCGGGGTTGCCACGCGCCCCAAGGGCACATCGGCACCATATTCGGCCAGCCGTGCGGCGCGCTCCGACCCGGTGAGGCCCGGGGCCAACATTGGGGTGTCTGTGTCGCCGGGGCAGACCGCGTTGACGCGGATGCCTTCGGGGGCGTGATCCAGGGCCATGCAGCGGGTCAATTGGGCTACGGCGGCTTTGGAGACCGCATAGGCCAAATAGCCTTTGGCCCCGACAAGGGCCCAATCCGAGGCGATGTTGACAATCGCGCCACGCGAGGCGCGCAAGGCCGGAAGGACGGCGCGTGAGAGACGGAAGAGCGCGCGCAGATTGACGTCCATCATCTGGTCCCACGTCGCGTCTGTGGTTTCTTCGGCGGTGCCTTTGGTCAAAAGTCCGGCGTTGTTGATCAAAATGTCGATGCGCCCAAACGTGTCGAGCGCCGCCTGAACAACCGCCGCTGGCGCGTTGTCTTCGGACAGGTCAGCGGCATGGAATTTGGCGACAATCCCGTCGGCTTTGAGGGTCTCAACAATCGCAGTTCCGGCGGCTTTACGACGCCCCACCAAAAGCAACGTGTGACCCTGTGCTCCAAGTTCGCGGGCAATTTCCGTGCCGATGCCAGAGGTAGCGCCGGTTACGATCGCGCATGTTTGTGTCGGGTTCATCATGTCACGTGTCCTTCGATCCTTGGTGTTGGCGTTTGATATGGCTAACTTTTGCGATCTCATAAGTCAATTATGGAGATTAAAAAGCATCGTTTTCTTTAAAAAATGAACTAACATACTTATTTTAATGAAAATAAATTTACTTTTACAAAAGACATTGATTGTGAAAAAATGCGATCGCAAAACATAGGAAATCCAATGATGTCCCCCACGCACGCAGATCAAGTCGCAGTTCTTGGCGCTGGCCTTATTGGCGTAGGCTGGGCGGCTCTTTTTTTGCACCACGGCGCGGATGTGCGCGTGTGGGACCCGCGTGCGCAAGCGTTGGACGAGGTCGAGGCGCGAATGACTGGCCCGTTTGCGCACTTGGCTGAATTGGCCCCGGATGCGGGGCCGCGCGGGACGCTGACGCTGTGCACTGAGTTGGCGGAGGCGGTGACAGGGGCTGATCTCATCCAAGAGAACGCACCGGAAAACATCGCGGTGAAACATGAGCTTTATGCCGAAGTCGAGGCCTTGATGGCGCGCGATGCCATATTGGCCTCGTCGACTTCGGCGCTCACTTGGTCTGATTTAAGCCCCGGTCTCAAAGACCCATCAAAACTGATCACGGCGCACCCGTTCAACCCGCCGCATCTTGTGCCTTTGGTGGAAATCTATGGTACGGACGAGGCCCGCGTGGCCCGCGCCAAAGCCATCTATCGCCGGGCAGAGCGCGTGCCGGTGCGCCTGAAAAAGGACGCAACCGGACATATCGCCAATCGGTTGGCCTCTGCGCTGTGGCGTGAAGCGGTCTATATGGTGCAAGAGGGTATCGCTGATGTTGAGGCCATTGATGCGGCTTTGGTCAACGGTCCGGGCCTGCGCTGGTCGGTGCTGGGCGCGCATATGACCTATCATTTGGGTGGCGGCGCGGGCGGTATGGCGGGCTATCTGTCCCATCTCGGCCCAAGCCAAGAACGCCGCTGGTCTGCGCTTGGTGCACCAACATTGAGTGCCAAGGTGCAGGCCGATTTGGTCGCGGGTGTGGATCGTGAAACCGCGGGGCGCAGTATTGCAGAGTTGGAAGCTATGCGCGACAAGGCGTTGATAGCCACACTCCAAACCCGCAAGGAGGCACCGCATGTCTGATGTCACAACGCCCTCTCCATCTGGCCCCCGGATCGGGTTGATCCATGCGCTCGAAGAATCGGTCTTGCCGATCCGCGATGCGTTTGCGCGGCTCTGGCCTGAGGCCAAGCCCGCCGATCTGTTGGACGCGTCTCTGTCCGGGGATTTGGCCGAGGCGGGTCAGTTGGATCAGGCCATGATGGATCGGTTTTTGACCCTTGGCCGCTATGCCGCTGCGGGCACTGGACCCAATGACACCCAAGCAATTCTGTTCACCTGTTCGGCTTTTGGTCCGGCAATTGAGGCGGTGAAATCCGACCTCGACATTCCTGTGTTCCGCCCCAATGAGGCGGCCTTTGCTGAGGCGCTCGGCATCGGCACGCGCATCGCCTTGGTCGTGACCTTTCCGCCCTCGCTGCCCGCATTGTCGCGTGAGCTTGAGGAAATGGCAGCAACACAGGGTAAGACCATCGACATAACGCCGATTTTGGCTGAGGGCGCATTGGCCGCGCTCAAGGCGGGTGATGGGGCTGGGCATGACGCCACTGTCCTTGCGGCCTGCCGCGATCTTGGCACGCAAGATGTTATCTTGCTTGGGCAATTCAGTCTGGCCCGCGCCGCACCCCTTTTGCAATCGCAGGTCGATTGTCCCGTGATCACAACCCCCGACAGTGCTGTGCGTGCTTTGCGCCGGCTGGTCTCTTTGCCCTGAAAGGACCGCAGTATGACTGAACGCGCAAATCTTTCTTTGATCCAAATGGACCAGATGAGCTTTTTCCATCCGGTCAGTTCGATCAGCGATCTGCAAAAGAACGGCCCAACGATTTACACCTCCGCCAAGGGCGTGACGGTGACGCGTGACACCGGCGAAACCCAGCTTGATATGGGGGCGGGTCTGTGGTGCGTCAATGTGGGTTACGGGCGCAAAGAATTGGTTGAGGCCGGTGCCGAAGCCCTGCAAAATCTGAGTTTTCAGCACTTCTTTGCCGGGGCGTCGGCGGAACCGACCATTCGTTTGGCGGATCGACTTTTGAACCTCTATCGCGACACTGTGCCGGGGTCCGATATGGCCCGCGTGTTCTTTGGCACGTCCGGCTCAGACGCCAATGATACTGCGGTCAAATTGGTGAACTATTACAACAATCTGCGCGGCAAACCGAGTAAGAAAAAGATCATTGCCCGTGAAGGGGCCTATCATGGTCTGACCTTGGCCTCGGGCAGTTTGACCGGGATCAAATCTTATCACACTGCTTTTGACATGCCGCTCGACACGGTGCGCCACACCAGCTGTGCGCATTATTTCAAATACGGCAAAGAGGGTGAAAGCGAGGTCGCATATACCGACCGTTTGATTGCAGATCTCGAAGCGATGATTGCCGCGGAAGGGGCCGATACCATCGGTGCGTTCATCGCCGAGCCTGTCATGGGCACGGGGGGTGTGTTCCTGCCGCCGGAGGGGTATTTCGAGAAGCTCCAAGCGGTGTTGGACAAACACGATATTCTGTTGATTGCCGACGAGGTGATCACCGGCTTTGGCCGCACGGGCAAATGGTTCGGCTCAGAAACCTGCGGCATGCGCCCGGACATTGTGTCCCTCGCCAAAGGCCTGACCAGCGCCTATTTCCCGATGTCTGCCTCGATCATCTCGAACCGGATGTGGGAGGTGTTCGAAGGCGCCTCTGAGGAAATGGGTGTCCTCATGCACGGGTTCACCTATTCGGGCCATCCGGTCGGGGCGGCGATTGCTTTGGCCAACCTTGATGTGTTGGAAAAAGAGAACATGGTCGACCGCTCCGCCACCTTAGGTCCGGTGTTGCTTGAGGCGCTGCGATCTCGCGTGGGCGATAGCCCGTTTGTGGGTGATATTCGCGGTGTGGGTCTTATGATCGCGGTTGAATTCTCCGGCTTCCCAGAGGGCGCTGCCCCGCATAAAATCGTTGCCAAACATGCAGCCAAAATGGGCGTGTTGACGCGGGCTTTGCCGTTCTTGCCGGTGACATCCTTTTCTCCGCCGCTCTGTGTGACAGAACAGGAAATCATCGAAGCGGCGGATCGCTATGCCCGCGCGCTTGACGCTGCCACCCCTGAATTAGAGGCTTTGATGACATGAAAATAGGCATCCTGCAGACTGGTCGTGCCCCGGATGATCTTATCGCAGAACATGGCGATTATGACGGTATGTTTCGCACGCTTTTGGCCGGGCGGGGGTTTACCTTTGAAACCTATCCTGTGTTGGACGGGGTGTTTCCGAACTCGATTGATGATGCCGATGGCTGGTTGATCACCGGGTCGCGCTTTGGCGCCTATGAAGATCACCCGTGGATCGCCCCGCTCGAAGAGTTTTTGCGCGCGGCCTATGCGGCGGGCCGTCCGATTGTTGGCGTGTGTTTCGGTCATCAGATCTTGGCGCAGGCGCTTGGTGGCAAAGTCGAAAAGTTTGATGGCGGCTGGTCCGTTGGGACTGAAACCTATAACAGCGACGCAGGGCCAAAGCGTCTGATGGCATGGCACCAAGATCAGGTGACAGTCGCTCCGACAGAGGCGCAGGTGATCGGGAAAACCGATTTCTGTGCCAATGCGATGTTGGCCTATGGAGACAAGGCCCTGACCGTGCAGCCACATCCCGAGTTTAACGCCCCTTTCATGGCCGCTCTTTTGGCCTCTCGCGGCGAGGTGTTGCCGCCTGAGGTGGCGCAAGCGGCCAAGGATAGGCTGTCTTCTGATTTGGCGACAACTGAGTTGGCGGATATGTTCACCGAGTTTTTCAAACGGCCGCGGCAGGCTGTGAGCAAAAAAGCCTCATGAGCTGTGTTGATCTGGGAGCTGATCGTCCATTGACCAAGCCAGAGATGGTGTTCCGCGCGGCCATTCGCGCGGATCTTGGTCCGGCGGAAGAATTCGAAACCAGCCACGGCACCAAACGCGCGTTTTTCCCGATCACAGGGGGTGTTTTGAAGGGGGACGGTCTTGAAGGAGAGATCATCTCAGGCGGGGCGGATTGGGCGATTGGATTGCCGGATGGCTCCTACGCCGTTGAGGCGCGCTATCTGATCCGGTTGCGCGATGGTACGGTGGTGTCGATCCTGAACGCTGGCCGAATGGTCGAGCAAGAAGACGGTGCCTTTTTGGGACGCACGCGTGCTTCGTTTGAAGTGCCCAAAGGTCCGCATGAGTGGCTTGGCAAAGCGGTGTTTTTCGGCACGGCGATGGCGGAACCCGGCGACGATGAGCATGTCTATATCGAATTGTGGGAAGCGGTCATTTGATCGCGTCCCATTTTTGTGTTTGGCCTTATTTGCGGCTTACGCCTCAAAGGTGATTTTACCGTCGCAGATGGTCAGCACCGGACCAAGCGCGGGGAAGGCATCGGGCACAACCGCCTCAATATCCCCACCCAGAAGCACCAGATCGGCCAGCATGCCGGGACGAATGCGCCCGGTGCGATCCTCCATGAAACTGGCATAGGCGCCACGCCATGTGTAGCCCTCGAGCGCCTCGTGCAAGCTTACGCGTTGATCTGGCATGTCGTCGGCCCAAGGGGTGCGGATCTGCGTCGCCTGAAGGCCGATGAGCGGTTCGACGGCGACAATCGGCCAATCCGAAGAAAAACAATAGGCCGTGCCGGTGTCGACAATATCGCGCCACGCATAGGCATAGGGCCAGCGCGCCCGCCCGATGGCGGAGATGCCGGGTTCCAACGGCAAGCCCAAGGTGCCCGGCGGGTGTTGCGGCTGCATGGAGGCGATGACGCCCAACTCTGCGAAACGTGGCAGATCATCGGGATGATAGACCTCGATGTGCTCAATCCGGTGACGGCTGTCGCGCGCACCATTGGCCTTTTGTGCGGCCTCATAGCCATCAAGCACGATCCGCACCGCGCCATCGCCAATCGCGTGAACGGAGATTTGCAAGCCGCGCCGATCAATCTCGATCGCCGCCTTGGCGAAGGCCTCGGTGTCAAAAATCGGATCGCCTTTCCATCCGGGGGCATTGGCGTAATCGTCAAGCATATAGGCCGTGCCGCTTTCCAAAACCCCATCGACAAAGATTTTAACGCGCCCGGATTTGAGCATGTCGCTGTTGAAATCCGCGCTCATGCGGCTGGCCTCTTCGAGGATGGGAAGCGGTTTGCCTTCGGTGAAGTGGTAGGGCACTTCGACCCGGCAGGCCATTTCACCCTCAAGCTCAATCTCGCGCAAAAGCTCCATCATATAGCGATTGCCATCCATATTGTGGACGGCAGTGATGCCTTGGGCGGCGCAATAGCGCAGACCTTCTTTGAGGACGGCGATGTCATCGGCACGCTCTTGCGCGGAGGGCGGCGTTTCGGGTTCATCCCCCGACATGCCCAACATTTCGCGCCCACCAGAGGTGCGCAAGTTGAGCACAGGCAAATAGGCGTTTTTTTCGCGCAATTCTCCGGTGGCAAGCCCCTCTTGGTCGACGACAACTTCATTGCCTGGGCCCACATCGCGACCGTTAAAGAGGCCGGCCGCTTTTAATGCGGGCGTGTTGGCCCAAGCAGTGTGGAAATCGAACGCCATAAGGATAAGGGGGCGCACCGGCTCCATTTCGTCGAGTTTTTGACGGGTGATGGGCCCGTCCTCTTCGAGGATGCCGTAGGGGGTGCCCTGTCCGATCAACAGGCCTTCGTCAGGGTTGGCATCGGAGAATTGCCGCACGGCTTTGTGCAACGCGTCGCGGCCCGTAATAGGGGCAAGTTGAAGCAACTTTCGACCATAAGCGCCACTAAAGACATGTAGATGAGATTCAACAAAACCGGGCAAAAGCGTGTTGCCCATGCCGTCGATGCGGCGCGTGCTTGGCCCAGCCAGGGCTTCGATCTCAGATGTTGTGCCAACGGCAAGGATTTTATGTCCAGAGAGGGCCACAGCTTCCGCGTGGGGCATGTCAGAATCCATGGTCAAAACGCGGGCGTTGCAAAGGATTAGGTCGGCGGTGGCCATGTGTCAGAGCCTTATTGGTTTGAGAACCGGCGAGGCGAGAAACGCATCGTCGAACAGCAGTTGAATGAGGGGGCGGATGCGGGCGGACAGTCGCTCTTTGTGGGTGGCGATATCCATCTCTTCGTCTTTGATGAGGGCAAAGAATTCAGCGTTCCAGACGCCAAAAATCAATTCGGCGAGGAAGTCCGTGTCTGCAGGCGTCCCGGCACGCAGGGTGATGTCATAATAGCCGATAAACTGTTTCAGAGCGTGTAGAAGTTTGTTGTCAACACGGGTGTATTCGCGTGCGAGTTCAGTGTTTGGGTGGCGGATCGTGGCGGCTTCGGAATAGCGCCAAACGCGTTTGCCAGCGATGCCCAATGTGCCGGTGGAGACCGTCACCAACGTGTCCATGACAATGGATGCAAAATCCGCGTCCGTGCGTGGCACCATCGAGATGTCATGTGCAATGGCTTTTCGCGAGCCTTCGGTGATCAGTGCGATCAGGATGCCGTCTTTGTTGCCGAAATAGTTGAACACAGTGGGCGGCGAGACGTTTGCGGCTTCGGCAATGTCTCCCATCGTCGTGGCATTGATGCCCTGTTCCGCAAACAGGTGTTTGGCGTGAGAGAGAATTTCTTCACGACGCATTGCCTTTTTACGATCCCGCAAGCCGGGCGCGTGCGGTTTTTCGGCGCTTATATTTTCAGCATTCTGCGGCGTGACCGGCGTCATGTTTTGTCCAATTTGTTTATCATATAAAATTTTTTATTGACTAAAAACATTTGCGTCAATACGAATTTTCAACACAGGGAAAAAGGGGACCGTAAGGTTCACGGGTATAAAAATGATTGAACTCAAGACGGTTTCCAAAGTCTACGGAACGGGACCGGGGGCTTATCAGGCCCTACAGAATACAGATCTCACGATTGGCGAGGGGGAGTTCTTTACGCTTCTAGGTCCATCGGGCTGTGGTAAAACAACCTTGTTGCGTTTGATCGCGGGGTTTGAAGCACCCAGCGGTGGTGAGATCATTTTGGACGGAATGGACATCAGTCATCTTCCGCCGAACAAGCGTCCGATCAACACTGTCTTTCAAAACTATGCTCTCTTCCCGCACATGACCGTGGCGGAAAACATCGCCTTTGGCCTTGAGACTCTCCATAAGCCGCGCAAAGAAATCACCGAGACGGTCGATCGGATGTTGGAGTTGGTGCAGATGGATCATCTGCGTCATCGCAAAATTTCGGCCCTCTCTGGCGGGCAACAGCAACGTGTGGCCCTGGCCCGCGCTTTGGCGCCGCACCCGCGTATTTTATTGCTCGACGAACCGCTGTCAGCCTTGGATCTCAAGCTGCGCAAAGAGATGCAGATCGAATTGAAACGGTTGCAGGTCGAGACGGGGATCACCTTTGTTTTTGTGACCCATGACCAAGAAGAAGCCCTGACAATGTCGGATCGGATCGCGGTGATGAAAGCCGGGCATATCCATCAAATCGCGGCTCCGCGCACTTTGTATGAAGCCCCCGAAGATCGCTTTGTTGCCGATTTTATCGGGGAAAGCAACTATTTGGACGCCAAAATCGTCACCCAAACGGGCGACAATGCGGAGTTGCTGATTGCAGGTAGGCACCGCATGCAACAGACGATTTCCAGCCATGAGACCGGTGATCTGTCAGTCTTGATCCGGCCCGAAAAAATCTGTCTTGGGAGTCCGATTGAGGGCAGCGATTGCATGTGTTTTGACGGCACGGTCGAGAATATTGTCTACATCGGCACGGACACGCAGGTGCATGTGAAACTTGATGATGGTTTCCCGATGGTGGCGCGGTTGCAAAACGCCAACCCGTTGTTGACCACGCTTGCGCAGGGGGATCGCACGCAACTGAGTGTGCCGCGTCAAGCCGTGAGGCTCGTACACGGATGAGCGATATTGCAGCCGAACTGTCCTCCCCCGCAAAAGGCGCAAGACGTCGTCTGTCGCGTGCTGAGGCAGAACACGAAAAGACGGATCACCGCCGCCGGTGGCTTTTGTCCGCCCCGGCTTTGATCATCGTCACGCTTTTATCGCTTGTGCCTTTGGGCGTGGTGTTGGCTTTTTCACTTCTTGAAAAAGACACCTACGGTGGTGTCGTGTGGCATTTTTCTGGCGCAGCATGGTTGGAAGTGATCGCACAGCGCGATATTTTCGATGGCACTCTGAGCCTTGCCGATGCGCATCTGTCGATTTTTTGGCGCTCAATCAAACTGTCGCTCATCACCACCACTCTCACGCTTATGGTTGGTGTGCCGATCGCCTATTTCATTGCAACCCGACCCCGGCGCATCCGTAACCTGTGGCTGTTTCTGATCACCATCCCGTTTTGGACCAGCCTGTTGATCCGCACCATCGCGATTATGGAGATCATTCGCAAAGATGGCATCATCAATGCGACCTTGATGAAAATCGGTATCATCCATGAACCGGTCCAGATCCTGTTCACGGATTTCGCCATTGGGATGGGCATGACCTATGTCTATTTGCCGCTGATGGTATTGCCGGTCTATGCCTCGGTTGAGCGGTTGGATTTCAACCTTTTGGAGGCGTGCTACGACCTCTACGCCACCCGTTGGACCGCGTTTCGTCGCGTCGTTTTGCCGATGATCAAACCCGGTGTAATTGCGGGCGCCATTCTGGTCTTTGTGCCCTCTCTTGGTGATTACGTGACCCCGCGCATTCTTGGCGGGGGCGGCAATCTGATGATCGGAAACTTGATTGAGCTGCAATTTGGCCAAGGCCGCAATTGGCCTTTGGGGGCTGCGTTGTCGCTGACCCTGATGCTCATGATTATCGGTATTCTGTTTTACTATGTTGCGGTGACAGGCAAGGAGGAGACATCCCATGAGTAAGGCTCCCACGCGTTTCAATGTGCGTTACATGCCGGGCATCACCCCGATTGCACTGGCGGGGTTCCTCTTTCTCTACCTGCCTTTGTCGGTGTTGATCTTTTACTCCTTTAGTGCGGGCGATGTGCTTGGTCGGTGGGAAGGGTTTTCGTGGCGTTGGTATTCTGGCGCGTTACATGATGAGGCGATCATCGACGCCGCTTTGCGCTCCTTGCTGATCGCTTCGGTGGCGGCCAGCATTGCAACCATTGTGGCGACGATGGCGGGTCTTGCCACGACACGCTCGACCACGTTCAAAGCGCGCAAAGGGATTTATCTGATCATCAGCCAACCTTTGATGGTGCCAGAAATTGTCTTGGCGGTTGCGCTTTTGATCCTCTTTGCCCTGATCCGAGGGGCGACAGGGTGGAGCGGCCTCGGGTATATCATCGCGGCGCACACCACCTTTTGTATCCCCTTCGCCTATATGCCGATCCGGGCGCGGCTTGAGGGCATGGACAGCAATTTGGAAGCGGCCGCGGCGGATCTCTATGCTGGGGCTTTGCTGACCTTTCGCCGCGTGACCTTGCCGCTTTTGTTGCCCGGCATTGTCAGTGGCTTCATGCTCGCCTTTGTCATCTCTTTGGATGACGTGGTGATCTCTCAATTTGTGAAATCGGCAGGGCAGGAAACATTGCCCACCTTTATGCTCGGCCAATTGCGCCGTGGCACATCCCCGGAAGTCTATGCGGTCTCCGCGATGATGCTCGCTTTGAGTGTCGTCATCGTGACCAGCATCTTCCTACTCAGCAAAAAACAAGACTGATAAGACCAACAGAGGACCACCCTATTATGCGCTCTACAATGCTTCTTAAGACCAGTGTGATCGCTCTCACTCTGACCGCTCAATCCGCTCTTGCCGAGGGCGAGCTCAACATTTTCACATGGGGCAACTACACCTCACCTGAATTGATCGAAAAGTTTGAGTCCACCTATGATGTCAAGGTGACCCTGACCGAATACGACAGCAATGATGCGGCGCTTGCGAAAGTCAAAGCCGGCGGTCACGGGTTTGACATTGTTGTGCCGACCCACAGCTTTGTTCCTGTTTTCATCAGCGAGGGCCTGTTGTTGGAAACGCGCCCGGATCAGATGGAAAATTTTTCCAACGTGGACCCGCGCTGGGTGGATGTCGATTGGGATCCGGGCCGCCATTACACTGTGCCGTATCAATGGGGCACGACGGGTGTGTTGGTTCACACCGGTACGTATGACGGCGACATCAACACGTCCGCGGTCTTCCTTGATCCGCCAGAAGAGTTGAAAGGCCAGATCAACGTTGTGCCGGAAATGCAGGATGTGATGAACCTTGCCATCTTTTACTATGGCGGCGAGATGTGCACTGACGATCTGACGCTTTTGAAAAAAGTGCGTGACGGGATGTTGGAAGCCAAAAAGGACTGGATTGGGATCGACTATCCAGCCTTTGAGAAGTTCATCAACGAAGATATTTTGGGGTCCGTGTTCTGGAACGGGGCGTCGATGCGCATCCGGGCGGACAATCCCAACTTCGCCTATGGCTACCCGAAAGAGGGCTATCCGGTCTGGCAAGACACCATTGCCGTGCTCAAAGATGCGCGCAATCCGGAGAATGCCAAGCTGTTCCAAAACTTCGTCATGGACCCGGAAAATGCGGCTTTGATTTCGAACTTTGGCCGCTATGCCAATGGGACGATCGGGTCCGAACCGTTTATGGACCCGGATTTGATCGGTGCGCCTGAATTGGTGATCCCTGAAGGGCTTGAGGATGCGGGGTATTTCACCGAACTTTGCGCGCCGGAAACGCAGGAACTGTATACCCGGATCTGGACCGAAATTCAGAAATAAGACAGGCAGATGAAAGGGGCGGTCCCAGAGGGATCGGCCCTTTCCCAATATACGCCGAAGCCGGGCGAAGGATGTGAGGGCCGCATCTCTTGTTTCGCAAAGATCAGTCGCCCTTACTCCGGGCGCGTATGATCCAATGTGTTCGTTGAGCACCATTCCACGTGCGCGACGAACACGTATCCAGCCCCATAGATCGTTCTGATGATCTCTTGCTGATTGTCGCAATGTTTCAATTTGCGACGCAGCCGGGACACCCGGACGTCAACACTGCGATCAAAGTTCTCAAGACGGTCGCCTGCCGTAAGATTCAAAAGGGCTTCACGACTTAAAATGCGACCCGTGGCCTGTACAAAAATACGCAAAAGCGTGTTTTCGGCTGTGCTCAAATGGATTTCATCGCCCGTATCGGAGACCAAAAGGGAGGAGGCAAAATAGGCGGTCCATCCGGCGAATTTGGCGATGTCCTGTATGCCTTCGGTGGCGGGTGAGTGGCTCTGACTGCGCCGCAGAACGGCACGCACTCGGGCGACAAGCTCGCGTGGTTCGAAGGGTTTGACGATATAGTCATCAGCGCCCAGTTCGAGACCCACAATCCGGTCCATGATATCACCTCTGCCGCTGACAATAATGATCGGCGTGCCGCTTTGGCCAATCTCTTCGCGGATTAAGTTCAACCCATCCGCATCCGGCAGACCCAAATCCACGAGAAAAACGTCAGGTTTAGCCTGCCTTAGCGCCGCAAGCACTGTGACGCGAGATTGAAACCACTGGACGGTGAATCCGTTGTTGACCAAAACACGTTCGATGACAGCGGCGACGCCGGGGTCATCTTCAAGCAGATAGACGGTTTTGCTCATGTGTCCTCCCCGCTGATTTTTAAAACTTGTTTGATGGCCTGCTGTAAGAGCGCCGGATCAAAAGGTTTGCGTAGAATGGGCAGTTTAACGCCAAGACAACTTTGATCGGGTGGAGTGGCCTGTCCCGTCATCAGCAAAATACCAACGCGGCTGGGGCCTTTGAGAACCTCGCAGGCCAGATCAAGACCGGACATTCCGCCGGGCATGGCAATGTCGCTGATCAACAGGCGAATCTCAGACATGTGTTGCAACAAATCCAGCGCGTCCTGGGCGTTGGCCGCTTCGATCACGGGATATCCTTCGTCCACAAGTTGCCGGCGCAAAACCCGCCGCACATCGGCATCATCATCAACCAGCAACGTCACGGGTCTTTCTTGTGCGGACAAAAGCTGGGTGCCCGGACTTTCGCCTGTATCGGCTTCTGGTAGGTCGGAGGCGTCAACCGCAGGGATGAGGATGGTGAAGGTGCTGCCAAAACCGCGCTTACTTTCGACACGAATGGCACCATTGGATTGTTTGACGAACATATAGACCATGGACAGCCCAAGCCCGTATCCAGCCCCATCATCTTTTGACGTATAAAACGGTTCGAAAATACGCTCGCGGCTGTCCTCTGTCATGCCTTCGCCACTGTCGATGACTTGAAGTCGAAGGAAATGCCCACTGGCAAGCCGGTCCGGCTCGGCTTCGGTCGGGGAGAGAAACACAACGTCCTGGCGCAGCTCAATCGTTCCGCTGGCCCCGATCGCATCGCGGGCGTTCACCGCAAGATTGAACAGCGCCATCTCAAGCTGTGCCAGATCCACAAAGACAAGCGGTAGATCTGTTGCGCTTTGGGCCGAAATCTCGATGGTTTCGGGAATGGTGGGCCGCAACAGTTTGACCAGCCCATCGAGGATGTCGTCTGTCGTAACCGGCTGGGGATCAATCGGTTGCTTGCGGGCCAAGGATAACAGACGCCGGGTCAAATCCGAGCCGCGCCGGGCGGCGGCAATGGCCGGGGCCAAAAATTCCTCATTGAGATCGGGTTGGTCCAGTCGATCCGCCAAGGGCGTGAGATTGCCCAAAATGACCGTTAGCAAATTGTTGAAATCATGCGAAATGCCGCTTGAGAGACGTCCCAGCGCATCCATCTTTTGGCTTTGCAATAGCGCGGCATTTGCGGCCTTTTGCCGGGTCATGTCGATCGACAACAGGAAGAACCCGATCACCTCGCCGCGCGACGGTTGCTCGGGTCGCAAAAACGTCCTGATTTCCTTGTCGCGGCCATCAGGTAGGCGAACGGTCATGGCAAAATCCACCGCCGCACCGCGCCGGGTTTGTTCAAAGAAATGGTTGGATTTGCCAAGGGTCTCAGGCGCAAGAATGGCACTACAGGGTTTGCCGATGAAATCCTCTGGCCGTAGGCCATACGCACGCGCGAACCGGGTGTTCACATAGGAGAACTGCATGTTTTTATCGACATGGGCGATCCCAGCGGAGACTTCATTGGCGATGATGTTCAGGCGGTTCTCGCTCAGTTGCAGTGCGGCCGTGCGTTCATGGACACGTCGGGCCAGATCGGTTTCGCGCTGATTTTGCTCGGTGATATTGGAATAGACGGCTGCGACGCCACCGCCGAGCAGGGGGGCTGCGCTAAAACGGATGGCGCGACCATCGGGCAATTCACAATTGATGGAGTGGCTTTCGCCATTGCTCGCCGCTTCGATAGTGGTCCGCACTCTGGCCAAAATCCTACTCAGCGATGTGTCTTTCGGGGTCAAAGCATGGGTGAACAAGGTTTCGTGCGGCGTCCCCGCCTGAAGCGCGACATCCCCCAAGCCTATGAAGTCCTGAAACTTTCTGTTCCACGACACCAGCCGCAACTGAGCGTCAAAGACACCCAACCCCTCTGACATATGATCAAGGGCTGCCTGTGTCAGGCTGTCGTGTGGCGGTTGGTCGGGCCATGTCGTTGTCACAGATCACCTCGGATAAAGACGCCTTAGCCAAGTGTGTGCGCGATTTTGCGTGACTTCGAAAGGCCAAGTCGTGCCACTGTTACAATTCGTATCAATTCAGAAATCTTTCGGAAAACATAACACGATAGTGAATCCGAAATCGCGTTTTGGAGGAGACCGATGGTGAAATCTCATAATATCTATGACCATGGCTTGGATGTGACCGCAGCGAACTTTACGCAGCTGTCACCGCTCAGTTTTATTGAGCGCACGGCTGCTATTTATCCTAAAAAGACTGCTGTCATTTATAATGACTTGCGGCGTGACTGGGAAGAGACCTATCGGCGGTGCCGCAAGCTTGCGTCCGCATTGGCCAAACGTGGCATCGAAAAGGGTGACACGGTGTCTATTATCGCGGCCAATATCCCTGAGATGTTCGAAGCTCATTTTGGTGTGCCGATGTCGGGGGCAGTGTTGAATGCGATCAACACCCGCCTTGATGCCGAAGCCATTGCTTTCATCTTGAACCATGCCGAAGCCAAGGTTGTGATCGTCGACCCCGAGTTTTCAGAGGTCATGGAGCGCGCGCTCCACATGGCCGGTGGGGATCGTTTGGTGATCGACATCGAAGATCCAAGTTTTGAGGGCGGACAAAAAGTCGGTGCCTTGACCTATGAGGCGTTGCTCGCCGAGGGGGACGAAGACGATGACTGGTCTTTGCCCGCCAACGAATGGGACGCCATCAGCCTAAATTATACCTCCGGCACAACGGGCAACCCCAAAGGGGTGGTTTACCATCACCGCGGTGCCTATCTGAACGCTCTCTCCAACATCAACACATGGGATGTGCCGCGCCATTTCACCTATCTTTGGACCTTGCCGATGTTCCATTGCAACGGCTGGTGTTTTCCATGGTCGGTCGCGGCGCATGCGGGAACGTCGGTCTGTTTGCGCGCGGTGCGCGACAGCACAGTCTATGAGCTGATCAAATCGCAAAAAGTGACACATTTCTGTGGCGCGGCGATTGTGTTGGGACTTTTGGGCAACGCCCCTGACGAGATGAAAGAGGGCATTGAGCATGAGGTCAAAGTGTTGACCGGCGGTGCTCCACCCCCTGCAATCGTGATCGAAAAAATGGAAAACGCCGGGTTTGACGTGACCCACGGCTATGGGTTGACCGAAACCTACGGCGCCTCTGTGTTCTGTTCGTGGCATTCTGAATGGGATGACCTCCCCCTGTCCGAGCGGGCGCGGATCAAAGCGCGGCAAGGCGTTAAAAACATGGCGCTTGACGATTTGATGGTCGCGGAGCCTGACACGATGGCGCCCGTTCCAAGCGATGGTGAAACCGTCGGCGAAGTGTTTGTGCGCGGCAACAACGTGATGAAGGGGTATTTGAAAAACATCACGGCCACCGATGCGGCGTTCCGTGGCGGATGGTTTGCCTCCGGCGATCTCGCCGTGCGCCATCCCGATGGCTACATCGAAATCAAGGATCGCTCGAAGGACATCATCATCTCTGGCGGCGAAAACATCTCGTCGATCGAGGTCGAAGATGTGTTGTACAAACATCCCGCCGTCATGTTGGCGGCCGTGGTGGCCAAGCCGGATGAGAAATGGGGCGAAACGCCTTGTGCCTTTATCGAATTAAGGGCGGGCGCGACCACAACCGAAGCCGAGATCATCGAGTTTTGTCGTGCGAATATGGCGCGGTTCAAGGCGGTCAAAACGGTGGTCTTCACCACGTTGCCTAAAACATCGACCGGCAAAATCCAAAAATTCGTCCTGCGGGATCAAGCCCGCGCAATGGCTCAGGCAGAGGTCGAAAGCACCTCTGAATAAACACGGTCCGACATCGGATGCGCGGGCGGGGGTCCCTCGCCTGCGCCACACAAGCCAGATTAAGGCCAGATCAAGGGAGGATCGCAGATGAACGCGTCGGGAGATTTCATTCTGCAAACGCAGAAGCTGACCAAAGGCTTTCTTGGCTTTATTGCCGTGGACTCGGTGGACCTGAATGTCGAACGCCATACGATCCATGCGCTGATCGGACCAAATGGTGCTGGGAAAACCACTGTTTTCAATCTGTTGACTAAATTTTTAACGCCCAGCAGTGGCACAATCTTGCTGGATGGCGAGGACATCACTTCGGCGCGGCCAACTCAGATTGCACGCAAAGGCGTGATCCGGTCGTTTCAGATTTCGGCGGTGTTTCCGCATTTGACTGTGCGTGAAAACGTGCGCGTCGCGCTTCAGCGTCAGCTTGGCACGTCCTTTCATTTTTGGCGTTCGGAAAGCTCTTTGAGCGTCCTCAATGAGCGCGCCGATGAGCTGTTGGATTTGGTCGGTCTGTTGCGGTTTGCCAATGATGAGGTGGCCGACATGTCCTATGGCCGCAAACGCGCGCTTGAGATTGCCACGACCTTGGCGATGGAACCGAAACTGATGCTGTTGGACGAACCGACCCAAGGCATGGGCCGCGAAGATGTGGACCGGATCACCGAGCTGATCCGCCGCGTCGCCAAAGGCCGCACGATTTTGATGGTGGAGCACAATCTCGGGGTTGTTTCGACCCTGTGTGACCGCATCACGGTGCTTCAGCGCGGCGCGATTTTGACCGAAGGCGCTTACGCCGAAGTCTCGTCCGACCCTCGGGTCAAAGAAGCCTATATGGGGAAATCGGTAGCATGAGCGCGGCAGGAAAATACAGCGCCGGGATTGAGATTGGCGGCGAACACAGCAGCGAAAAGATCGAAGATCTGCGCATCACCGACTTGCATGCGTTTTATGGCGAAAGCCACGCGCTGCACGGGATCGACATGACGGTCTATCAAGGCGAGTTGGTCACCTTGCTTGGGCGCAACGGCGCTGGGCGGACCACCACACTGCGGGCGATGATGGGGCTGATCGGGTCTCGGTCCGGGTCAATCATGTTGAAGGGCAAAGAGGTGATCAAAGCCAATGCGCATGAAATCGCGCGGCTGGGTGTTGGCTATTGCCCCGAAGAACGCGGCATTTTCGCCAGCCTTTCAGTGGAAGAAAACCTGTTGTTGCCGCCGCATGTCGCCCCCGGAGGCATGAGCGTCGAGGAACTCTACGAGATTTTCCCGAACCTTGCCGAACGGCGTACCAGCCCCGGCATGCGCTTGTCGGGTGGTGAACAACAGATGCTGGCGATGGCGCGCATTCTGCGCACGGGTGCGACGCTGTTGTTGCTCGATGAAATCACCGAAGGTCTGGCCCCGGTGATCGTCGATAAGCTCGGTGATGTGCTGACCTTGCTCAAAGAGCGCGGCTTTACCATCGTTCTGGTCGAGCAAAATTTCCAATTCGCGGCCCCTTGGCCGACCGACATTTCATCATGGACCACGGGCATATCGTCGACTGTGTCCTGCAAAGCGAGCTGCAAGAAAAACAAGCCGTCTTTGATGAATATTTGAGTGTTTGACATGTTTCAAAAGGGAGGAGACCCAATGAAATTTCTGAAAAACTTTATGGTGGGCGTATCTGCGCTGGCTCTGAGTGCGGGTGCGGCGCAGGCCGACATCAGCGATGGTGTCGTGAAAATCGGCGTGTTGACCGATATGTCGGGCACCTATTCCGACGTGGCGGGTCCGGGCACCGTGACTGCCGCTGAGATGGCAGTTGAAGATTTCGGTGGCACAGTTGCGGGCGCGCCGATCGAATTGGTGTCCGCTGATCACCAAAACAAAGCCGACGTCGCCGCCAATAAAGCGCGTGAATGGGGCGACACCCAACAGGTGGACGCCTTTGCCGAACTGGTGACCACATCGGTTGCTATGGCCGTGTTCGAAGTGGCCAAACAACAGAACAAAGTTGCTTTGGTGTCTGGGGCGGCCTCGTCGCCGCTGACCAATGACGCCTGCATCCCAAGCGGCCTGCATTGGACCTATAACACCCGCGCTTTGGCGGTTGGCACAGGCTCCGCGATTGTCAAAGAAGGCGGCGATAGCTGGTATTTTCTGACCGCGGATTACGCCTTTGGCGAATCCTTGCAACGGGATGTGACCGCGGTGGTCGAAGCGGGCGGCGGCAAAGTTTTGGGCGCGTCCAAGCACCCGTTCCCGGCCTCCGATTTCTCGTCCTTTGTGCTTCAGGCACAGGCCTCTGGCGCCAAGATCATTGGCCTTGCCAATGCCGGTGGCGACACGATCAACGCGATCAAAGCCGCCAATGAATTCGGTATCGTCAGCGCAGGCCAAAAAATTGCCGGGCTTTTGGTGTTCCTCTCAGACGTCCACGCACTTGGGCTTGAGACGGCACAGGGTCTGTTGATGACCACCAGCTTTTATTGGGATTTGAACGACGAAACCCGCGCGTGGTCGCAGCGGTTTTATGAGCGCACGGGCAAGATGCCCACGGGCGTTCAGGCCGGGGTCTACTCGTCGGTCACGCATTACCTCAAAGCCATCGAAGCCACCGGCTCGGACGACACTGATACGGTTGTGGCCAAAATGCGCGAGATGCCCGTAAACGACTTTTTCGCCCAAAACGGTGTGCTGCGTTCCGATGGGCGGATGGTGCATGACATGTATCTCGCTGAGGTCAAATCCCCCGAAGAATCTACGGGTCCGTGGGACTATTTGAAGATCGTGCGCGTCATTCCGGGCGAAGAGGCTTATGGGCCGCTGTCCGAGAGCACCTGCCCGACAAAATAAGCCCAAGATAAGGTCCACTTCCCCGCCGGGGTCACGGCTCTGGCGGGGGTCACGCATTAAAGAAATGGGATCACTCAATGTTTTCCGACCTGCTGGGCATCGCGCCCCAAGTCCTGTTTGGCCAGCTGTTGCTGGGCCTGATCAACGGGTCGTTTTATGCCGTTTTGTCCTTGGGTCTGGCGGTGATTTTCGGGCTGCTGAACATCGTGAATTTTGCGCATGGTGCGCTTTATATGTTGGGGGCCTTTGCCGCTTGGTTGCTTGGGAAATACCTGCATATCGACTACTGGGGCGCGCTGATACTCGCCCCGCTGATCGTCGGGTTTATCGGCGTGGTGCTTGACCGATTTTTGCTGCGCCGCTTGGCCGGGGTAGATCACCTCTATGGCTTGCTGTTGACCTTTGGCTTGGCAATGTTGATCGAAGGCCTTTTCGTCAAAATGTTTGGCGCATCGGGTCAACCTTTCGCCGCCCCAAAAGCCCTCAATGGGGGGGTGAACCTTGGGTTCATGTTCCTGCCCTATTACCGGGCTTGGGTGGTTGTGGCCTCTTTGGTGGTCTGTGCCTTTACGTGGTATTTGTTTGAACGCACCAAAATCGGGGCCTACCTGCGCGCAGGTACGGAAAACCCGAAACTGTTGCAGGCTTTCGGTGTCAACGTGCCGCTTTTGACCACGTTGGCCTATGGCTATGGCGTTGCTTTGGCGGCCTTTGCCGGGGTGCTGGCCGCTCCGATCACACAGGTCAATCCCTTGATGGGATCGAACCTGATCATCGTGGTCTTTGCCGTGGTGGTGATCGGCGGCATGGGGTCCATTATGGGGGCCATCGTCACCGGCCTGTCCATGGGCGTGGTCGAAGGTCTGACCAAAGTGTTTTGGCCCGAAGCGTCCTCCACAATCATTTTCATCGTGATGGCCGTCGTGCTTGTCCTGCGCCCTGCCGGACTGTTCGGTCGCACCAACTGAAAGCTGGGAACATGAAGAAATATTTGGCTTATGCACTCCTTCTCACCCTGTTGCTGGTCGCGCCGCTGCTGTTTTATCCGGTGCTGTTGATGAAGGTGCTGTGCTTTGCGCTGTTTGCCAGCGCCTTCAATCTGATCCTCGGCTATGGCGGTCTGCTCAGCTTTGGTCATGCGGCCTTTTTTGGTGGCGCGGCCTATGTCACAGGTCACGCGATCAAAGTTTGGGGCTTGCCGACTGAACTCGGCATTCTGACCGGGACCGCTGCGGCGATGGTCCTTGGGCTTTTGGTGGGCGTCTTGGCGATCTGCCGTCAGGGCATCTATTTCGCGATGATCACTTTGGCCTTGGCGCAGATGGTCTATTTCGTCTTTATCCGCTCCGGCTTCACCGGCGGTGAAAATGGCCTGCAAGGCATTCCGCGCGGCACGTTTTTGGGGCTCGTTGATTTGAGCAACGACCGCGCGATGTACTATTTCGTGCTGGGGGTCTGCCTCATCGGCTTTGGCGTGATTGCCCGCGCGGTGCATTCGCCTTTCGGCCAAGTGCTGCGTGCGATCCGCGACAATGAACCCCGCGCCACATCTCTTGGCTATAACATCGACCGTTACAAACTTTTGGCCTTTGTGATTTCCGCTACGATTGCCGGGCTTGCGGGTGCGACCAAGTCGGTGGTGTTCCAATTGGCCTCTTTGACCGACGCGCACTGGCACATGTCAGGCGAGGTTGTGTTGATGACACTCTTGGGTGGGTTGGGCACGATCTTCGGCCCCGCCGTTGGTGCAGGCCTCATCGTGACGCTGCAAAATACGCTGTCCTCTGGGCCTCTTGGGGCGTGGGTCACCGTGATCATGGGGTTGATCTTTATCATCTGCGTCTTGGCGTTCCGCAAAGGGATCGTCGGTGAGCTTCAGGCTGTGCTGCGCAAGTCCTTCAACTGAAAGGTATACCTCATATGACAACCACGATCAGATCCACAGGGGTCATTGGTGCCGGGCAGATGGGCAACGGGATTGCCCAAGTCATGGCGCAGGCCGGGATGGATGTCGTTCTGAGCGACATCAGTGCCGATGCGTTGAGCGCGGCAATGGCGTTGATCCGCCGCAATCTGGACCGTCAGGTCGAGCGCGAAAAGATCACAGCCGAAGACCGGGATCAGGCTCTTGCACGGATTTCGACCACGCATGACATGGCGCGGGTGGGGGCTACGGATCTGGTGATTGAGGCCGCCACAGAAAACGAAGCCCTCAAACTGCGCATCTTCGAAGGTCTGATGCCGCACTTGCAGGAGCAAACGTTTCTGACGACGAACACCTCGTCGATTTCGGTGACCCGGCTCGCCTCGGCCACCGATCGGCCAGATCGGTTCATGGGCATTCACTTCATGAATCCCGTGCCGGTGATGAAATTGGTGGAATTGATCCGGGGCTTGTCCACCAGCAATGAGACCTTTGACACCATCAACGAGGTCGTCAGACGGATCGGCAAAACTGCCGCCGTGGCCGAGGATTACCCGGCCTTTATCGTCAACCGTATCTTGGTCCCGATGATCAACGAGGCGGTCTACACGTTGTTCGAAGGTGTCGGCTGTGTCTCTTCGATTGACCAAGCGATGAAACTCGGGGCCAACCACCCGATGGGCCCGCTTGAGCTTGGCGATTTCATCGGGCTCGATACCTGTCTGGCGGTGATGAATGTGCTCTACCACGGTCTGTCGGATAGCAAATATCGCCCATGCCCGCTGTTGGTGAAATACGTCGAGGCCGGGTGGACTGGCCGCAAAGCCGGTCGCGGTTTTTATGATTATAGCACGGTGCCTCCCACACCGACCCGCTAACACAAGGAGCGTAAAAATGAAGGTACTCGTACCAGTCAAGCGCGTGATCGACTACAACGTGAAGGTCAAAGTAAAGGCCGATGGCACGGGTGTTGATCTTGCGAATGTGAAGATGTCGATGAACCCGTTCGATGAGATCGCGGTTGAAGAGGCCATTCGTCTGAAAGAGGCCGGCGTGGCCAGCGAGATCGTCATTGTGTCGATCGGCGAGAAGAAATCCACCGATACGATCCGCAACGCGCTGGCCATGGGGGCGGATCGCGGCCTTCTTGTGGTTGAGGATCAGGGCGTCGAGATTGAGCCGCTGGCCGTGGCCAAAATTTTGGCCAAGATCGTGGCAGACGAGGCGCCTGAGCTGGTCATTCTCGGCAAACAGGCGATCGACAATGACATGAATGCAACCGGTCAGATGCTGGCCGCCCTTTTGGGATGGGGCCAGGCGACCTTTGCCTCTGAGGTCAAAATCGAAGCGGGCAAAGCGGTTGTGACCCGCGAAGTCGACGGCGGGTTGCAGACCATTTCGGTCGCGCTTCCGGCGATTGTGACCACCGATTTGCGCCTCAATGAGCCGCGCTATGCCTCGCTTCCGAACATCATGAAGGCGAAGAAAAAGCCTTTGGATGAAAAGACATCCGCAGATTACGGCGTCGACACCGCGCCGCGTTTGACCGTTGTGTCGACCGACGAGCCGAAAGGCCGCGACGCTGGCATCAAGGTCGGATCGGTCGATGAACTGGTCGCGAAACTCAAAGAAGGAGGGCTTGTCTGATGGCTGTTTTGTGTCTTGCTGAAGTCGCCTCTGGCGCAGTTGCGATGGATGCCACCGCCAAAGCGGTGAGCGCCTCCGCCCAACTTGGCGATGTGACGGTTTTGGTCTGTGGCCCTGCGACGGCTGCCGATGAGGCCGCGAAAATTGACGGCGTGACCAAGGTTTTGCGCGCCGATGACGCGGCTTATACCAATGGCCTGGCCGAAAATCTGGCCGCTTTGATCGTGTCTTTGGCGGGGGATTACACGCATATCACCGCGCCCGCCACGACCACGGGCAAAAACGTCTTGCCGCGGGTTGCAGCGCTTTTGGATGTGATGATTTTGACCGATGTCACCTCCGTTGTGGATGCCGATACGTTCACGCGCCCGATCTATGCCGGGAACGCAATTCAAACGGTACGTTCGAAAGATGAAAAAAAGGTAATCACCTTCCGCACCTCGACGTTTGAGGCGGCGGGCCTGTCGGGTGCAGCAGCGGTGTCGGACATCTCTGGCGCGGAGGATGCGGGCCTGTCACAGTTTGTCGAGGACAAGGTCGCGGTCAATGATCGCCCGGAATTGACCTCCGCCAAAATCGTCGTTTCCGGCGGGCGTGGCGTCGGCTCCGAAGAAGATTTTGCCATCATTTCGGCGCTCGCGGACAAACTCGGCGCCGCCGTCGGGGCCTCGCGCGCGGCGGTCGACTCGGGCTTTGCCCCGAACGATTGGCAAGTCGGCCAAACCGGAAAAGTCGTCGCCCCCGAGCTCTACATCGCCGTCGGCATCTCCGGCGCGATCCAGCACCTCGCCGGCATGAAAGACTCCAAAGTCATCGTCGCCATCAACAAGGACGAAGAGGCCCCCATCTTCCAGGTCGCCGACTTCGGCCTCGTCGCAGATTTGTTCCAAGCCGTTCCGGAATTGACCGGGAAGCTCTAAAAGGATTGAGCCATGACCTATCACGCCCCCTTGCGCGAAATTAACTTTATCCTTGAAGATCTGTGTAACCTGTCCGGGCTTTCTGCACTGGACGGGTTTGAGGATTTCACGCCCGAAACGATCGAAGCCATTTTGGTTGAGGCCGGAAAATTCGCCAATGACGTTCTGGCGCCTTTGAATCATCAGGGCGATGTCGATGGTCTTGGGTTCAAAGATGGCAAGGTCACCATGCCACGCGGGTGGAAAGAGGCCTACACCAGCTTGGTGGAGGCCGGGTGGAACAGCCCCGCCGCAGAACCTGAGTTCGGTGGTATGGGGCTTCCGGTGTTGGTCAACACCTGTATCCAAGAGCTGTTCAACGGCGCGAATATCTCGTTCCAACTCTGCCCTTTGCTGACCCAAGGCGCCATCGAAGCACTGGCCGCTTATGCCGATCCTGCGCTTCAGGCGATCTATCTTGAAAAGATGGTGTCGGGCGAATGGGCGGGGACAATGAACCTGACCGAACCTCAGGCCGGGTCCGATCTGTCTCAGGTGCGTTCTAAAGCGGTGCCTAAGGACGACCATTATCTGATCAGCGGTCAGAAGATTTTCATCACCTACGGTGAGCACGATATGGTCGACAACATCGTCCACCTCGTCTTGGCGCGTCTGCCCGATGCGCCGGAAGGGACCAAAGGCATTTCCCTGTTCGTGGTGCCAAAATTCTTGCCGGATGCCGAGGGTCAGCCGGGGGTCGCCAATGACCTGCGTTGTGTGTCGATCGAACATAAACTGGGCATTCACGCCAGCCCAACCTGTACCATGGCCTATGGCGACAATGAGGGTGCGATCGGCTATTTGGTTGGTGAGCCGAACCGTGGTTTGCAGTATATGTTCGCGATGATGAACAACGCGCGGCTGAACGTCGGGCTTCAGGGCATCGGCGTCGCTGAACACGCGTTTCAAACCGCAGCAACGTACGCCTCCGAACGCAAACAGGGCGCGATCACAAATGGCACCTCGCCTGCGCCGATCATCCAGCACCCGGATGTCAAACGCATGCTGGGCGTGATGAAAGCGCAAACGGAAGGTGCCCGGATTCTGGCCCTGCGCGCCGCTTTGTCCATTGATATGGCCGAACGCGCCTCTGACGCGGACATCCGTGCCCGTCATCAACGCCGGGTGGATTTGCTCATCCCGGTGGTCAAAGCCTGGTCGACCGAAATGGCTGTTACCGTGGCCTCTCAGGCGGTGCAGGTGCATGGCGGCATGGGCTATGTCGAGGAAACCGGCGTGGCGCAGTTTTACCGCGATGCCAAGATCACCACGATTTACGAAGGCACGACCGGCATTCAGGCGATGGACCTTGTTGGGCGTAAAATTTTGCGAGACCAAGGGCTTGCGGTGAGTGAAATCATATCCGACATCCGCGCCAGTGCGAACGCTCTCTCTGGTGAGGGCGAGGGTGCGCTGGACGTCAACCTGATGCGTCGCAGCGCCCATGAAGCCGCTGATCTGATTGAAAAATCCTGTGAATGGCTGCTTGCGGCTCAGGTTACGGATGCCGCTTTGCCGCTGGCCGCCGCGCAAAGTGTGATGGATGTGTTCGGCATGAGCCTTTCGGCGTGGTGTTTGATTGACAGTGCAGCGGCGGCGTCCCGCCATCTTGTGGCGGGCGAAGGTGACGCTGCGTTTTGGCGCTATCGGATATCCTTGGCCGAATGTTTCATTCATCATATTTTCCCAATGGCACAGGCGCGGCTGACCACCATGCGCAATGGGTCGCTGGGCGTGATCGGGCTTGAGCCTGACATGTTGGCACAGGCAAGCTGATCGAATATTGGCCCCGTCGCAGCGAGGGTGCGGGGCCTTTCACATAAGGATTGAGAGATGACGGATATTGTAATTTTAGGCGGGGCCCGGACCGCGATTGGCACCTTTGGCGGCGCTCTTTCAGGGATGTCCCCGATTGCGCTTGCGACCCATGTGACCAAGGCCGCTTTGGAGCGCTCGGGCACGACGCCGGATCAGATCGGCACGGTGGCCTTTGGTCATGTGTTGAACACTGAGCCGCGGGACATGTACCTCAGCCGTGCCGCCGCGATTGAGGCCGGGATGGCGGTTGAGACCCCGGCGATGAACGTGAACCGGCTCTGTGGTTCGGGCATTCAGGCCATCGTGTCCGTGGTGCAATCCCTGATGCTTGGCGATGCCGAGTTTGGTCTTGCCGGTGGCGCGGAATGTATGAGCCGCGCGCCCTATATTGTCCCTGCGATCCGTTGGGGCCAAAAGATGGGGGATACAGGTGCGACCGACATGATGCTCGGCGCGCTGACCTGTCCATTTGGCACAGGGCATATGGGGGTCACTGCCGAAAATGTTGCGGCGGAACACGGTATCACCCGTGAGGCACAGGATGCCTTTGCGCTTGAAAGTCAAAACCGCGCCGCACGGGCGATTGCCGAGGGGCGGTTTGCCAGCCAAATCTCCCCGCTCGAGATCAAGACTCGCAAGGGCGTCACCGTGTTTGACACCGATGAGCACCCCAAGCCAAGTTCCATTGAGGCGCTGGCCGGTCTGCGCACTGCGTTCCAAAAAGACGGGACTGTGACGGCGGGCAATGCCTCGGGCCTCAATGATGGGGCAGGGGCGATTGTTCTGGCGCGTCGTGATGCCGCCGAAGCGGCGGGTCTGACCCCGACATTCCGCATCGTCGGCTATGGCCACGCTGGCGTGCGCCCCGAGGTGATGGGGGTTGGCCCGATCCCGGCTGTGCGCAATTTGATGCAGAAAACCGGCCTGACGGCGGGTGATTTTGATGTGGTTGAATCGAACGAAGCCTTTGCCTCGCAAGCGATCGCGGTCAGCACCGAGTTGGGGTTTGATCCCGCGCGGGTGAACCCCAATGGCGGGGCGATCGCGCTTGGTCACCCGATTGGGGCCACGGGCGCGATCCTCACGTTGAAACTGATGTATGAGCTTGAGCGCATTGGTGGCCGCTATGGTTTGGCGACGATGTGCATCGGTGGCGGACAGGGCATCGCCCTTGCCATTGAGCGCCTGTAAAACACACGGGGCCGGAGATCAAACTCCGGTCCCGGCTTTGAACGATCCCTTCGAAAGACCTATAAAGATGACCCAAGCAGAGCCCATTGCCGTCGAACAACGCATCGCTTTTGGCGACTGCGATATTGTCGGCATCGTCTACACCGGGCGTCTGCTCAACTATGGCGTTGAGGCGATTGACGAGTTTTACAAACAGGTGGTTGGGCGCGGGTGGTTCGAATTTTGCACGGATCACAAGCTTGCGACGCCATTTGTCAATGTGACCGTGGACTTTCGCAAACCGGCCACGCCGCGTGACAAGCTGATCTGTCATGTTGCGCCAACCCGTCTTGGACGCACCTCGATTGTCTTTTCCGTGATCGGCAAACAAAACGATGCGATCTGTTTTGAGGGCAGCTACACCTGTGTGTTCACCTCAATGGACACGCTGGAAAAACAAGCGCCGCCTGATTGGCTCGCCAAGGCGATTGCTCCGTGGATTGGCTAAGCGCCTCAGCCATTTGAGAAGATCTCAAATGCATTGAGGCTGAGCTTTTAGGATGCCCCTCGTCACTCCGATCGCAATCTTATCACACACCCCTTTGGGTCGCCCCGCGATTTGACGTTTCATCGGGCCGCAACGGCACGCCAAAATCTGTGCGAGAGTCAAAGGTGATTGAGGTTTCGTAGGCTGAAATATCTTCCGTATCGCTGAACGCGGCACGGGCGACCTCTTTGAGGTGGTTCATATTTTTGGCGATCATGTAGACGATCAGATCGAACTGCCCTGTCACCAGATGCACCTGTTGAATTTCGGGCAGGGCAATCAACCGATCCATCAAAGCATCAATGTTGATTTGGCCATGCTTGGAGATTTTTGCCATCACCACAATGGAGAGCTCATACCCAAGCATACTGGGCTCAACGATGGTCTTGGTCTCCTTTAAAACGCCCGCCGCCCACAATCGTTTGATCCGCTCGTGGCAAGATGACGCAGCCAATCCCACTTCGGCAGCGATTTGTTTGTTCATCAAACGAGCATCATTCTGCAAAAGGTCCATAATCTGGTAGTCTGTACGGTCTAATTCCATAACCTTCGCCCAATCATCGAAATTCATTCGGTTGCGACGAATTATGTATCAATGCAACATTTGAGTCCAGAGAATTGCCGAAGTTTGCACAGACATCTCCTGACTTCGCCGAACCAAAAACGAGATCATAGCACAATGAACGATATCATGGACGCTCCACGCCTCGACATTTCGAAACCAGGTTTCTCCATGCGGTCGCAGGAAGTGGCCGATGCGCGTGCCAAAAGCTGGTTTGCCTACACGCCTTACGGCATTGCCGCCCTGCGCTATGATGCCGTTAAGGAATTGGTGATGAGCCCATCTTTGCGGCAGGGGTCCTATAAGTGGCCAGATCACAACGACACCCACGGTGTCTGGGCGCAGTGGTGGAAGCGGATTATGCTCAACAAGGAAGGCGAGGATCACACGCGTCTTCGCCGTCTCGGTCAGCCCGCCTTTGCGCCCAAACTGGTAAAATCCTTATTGCCCAGCTTCCAAGCCTTGGCGGACGAATTGATCTCAAAGTTTGAGGCGCGCGGAGAATGCGAATTTATGGCCGATTTCGCGGAGCCATATGCGACTCGCGTGATCTGTCAACTGGTCGGCCTCTCCGATGAAAATTGGCGAGAATTCGCGGATTTGGCCGTGGAGATGGGGTATGCGCTGGGGGTGAATTATAAACGTGACGAAGCCCGCGTGGATGCTGCGGCCACCAAGTTGATAAATTATGCGAAGGCGTTGGTTGAGGAGCGCCGCGCGGCGCCGCGTGATGATTTTGTTGGCAATTTGATTGCTGCAAGTGGCGTCGGCGGGCAACTCTCAGAACAAGAGCTGTATGATATGATCGTTTTGACGATCTTTGGCGGTGTTGACACCACGCGCAACCAGATCGGTTTGGCTATGAGCAGCTTTTTGGAGCACCCGGATCAATGGGCGCTTTTGGGTCAAAACCCCGATTTGGGCCGCGCGGCGGTCGAAGAGGTGATGCGCACCCGCCCCACGACGACATGGGTGACACGCGAAGCGGCCGAAGATTTCGAGTATCGGGGCTTGCGGATCGAAAAGGGGACGACTGTGCATTTGTTCTCTGCCGCCGCAAGCACGGATCCCGAGCATTTCGAAGACGGGTTCGACATTACCAAAACGCGCAAGCCGCATTTCGGATTTGGCGGAGGCAAGCACCATTGCATTGGTTCTCCCATTGCACGCGGTGACATGACCGAGGCGCTGAAACTGCTGTCACAACGGCTGTTAAATCCGCGACTGAATGGGGCTGCCGAATGGTTGCCCGACAGTGGCAATACCGGCCCGCTGAGCCTGCCAATCGCGTTCGACAAGGCGCTTTGACATGCGTGATCTCTCAGCATTGAAAGCCAAGTTGGACGAACATCAGGCCGAGGTTGTCCATGTTGGGCAATTCGACACCGCCTCGATTTTCCGCGAACGTCGCCTGCGCAAGGATCAGTTTTTGGAGTGGGCCGAAGATCCGCGGTTTTCCAATACATTGGCCTATTGGGACAGCGGTGATGATCTGTTTGCCGGAACGACCTATGGCACGGCCCCACAGGCCATCGACCTCTCAAGTCTGCGCCCTTACCCCGCCGAACCCGGTGCGGTTGCGATCATCGCGGAGATGGAAGGGGAGGCAAAGGAGCTGATGCCGCGTCAGGTTTTGCGCCGTCAGTTGGAGCGGGCCGAAGCCATGGGATATTTGGTCAAAGGGGCTTTTGAATTCGAAGTGATCCTACTGGATGAAACGGATCTTTCGGTGCGAGACAGCGGGTTTCGACATCTCAAACCATTTGCCCCGGACAACAAATGCTGGTCAGGCACTACGGCGGCGACCCATGCAGCTCTGATTGCTGACATGGAGGCCGAAATCTTGGGCTATGGCGTCAATCTGTTTGGCCTTGGGGTCGAGTTGGGTCCAGGGTGTTTGGAAACGACATTGGGGGCAGAGTTCGGATTAAAAGCGGCTGATGATGCAGCGTTTCTGCGTCTGGCAGTGCGGTCGTTTGCGCGTCGCAAGGGTTTGACGGCCAGTTTTATGCCCTTTTTGGGAGCGGGCTACCCGGGTTTGGGCGGGCATCTTTCGGTGTCGTTGCATGACAAGGTAAGTGGAGAAAACAAATTCTCTGCCCCTGACGGGACAACCAGCCCGTTGGCACAGACATTTATTGCCGGAATGATGGAAGTCGTCCCTGAGTGCTATGCGCTCTGTACCAGTTCGGTCAATGCATACCGACGGTTGGCCCCCGGAAGTTGGGCCCCCAAAGCGGTGACTTGGCAGGACTATACGTTCACCACATCCGTCCGGTCGGTTCCATCGGCTGGGGAGCATGCCCGGCTTGAATTCCGGTCTCCTCCGGCGGATTGCAACACCTATCTGACCATGGCCCTGATGCTGGCCGCAGGTCTTGATGGGATTGAGCGCGATCTCCCCCATCGCCCTGCCACTCAGGCGGGTGGTCCAGACGATGTGCCTGCGGGATGCGCTCGCTTCCCACGCGATCTGTACGAGGCGGCAAGTCGGCTTGAGCACAGTGAAAACGGTCGCCGTTTGTTTGGCGACGCTTTCGTGGACAATTTCGCGTTGGCTTGTAAGGCTGAAGATTCAGCTCTTCGAAAATCTGTGCCGGATGAGGAACGGCGTCGATATCTTGAGGCCTGATACGTTGGGCAAAAGTTGAAATCAAAATCAAAAAATCAAAAAAACAGGGAACTTACCATGGTTGGTACACAAACGGACTATCACCGGGATGTCGCTGACGCACAGCGCGATGAATTGGTCAAACGGGTGCGCAAGAAAATCGACGACCTTGGGGTGGACTACATCTACTACCAATATATTTCGATCACAGGGCGTGTCATGGGCAAGGCCGCCCCGGCGCGTCATTGGGAAACGCAAGCGCGAAAAGGGGTGCAAACTTGGATGGGTGGGGTTGCTGATGTGACCCCGAATTTCAAGGGAGATTTGATTGGCTTTGATGCCAATGCGATGGAATGTATCGCCTTGCCGGACCCGGACACATTCGTGCAACTGCCATGGGACAAACGCATCGCTCGGGTGTTTTGCACGCTGTATTACAGCCTTGAAGATCTGGAAAAACCGGGTTGCTATTACGAATATGACACGCGTGGCAACCTGAAGCGGTTCCAAAAGGAATTTCAAGAAAAGAACAACGGCTTGACCCTGCGTGTTGGGTTGGAACCGGAGATGCTTTGGTTGAAACCAAAGGAGGGCGAGGTGCAACCCTATGAGGGGATCACCAAGGCCTATGCCTATCACATCGGTCAATTCGAAATTGCCCGCGATATCTGGAAACAGGTCTCGGATTACGCCTTGGCGATGGGCTTGGATATGATTCAAGGCGATTGTGAAGATGCGCCCGGTCAGGTCGAGTTGAACTATCAATTTGATGATGCGCTGGCCACCTGTGATCGGATGACGACCTATCGTCAGATTTGTGCCGAGGTGGCGCGTCAACACGGGTTGATCGCATGTTTTATGGCCAAACCTTTCATGGGCTATGCGGCAAATGGGTGCCACCACAACTGTTCGGTTTGGACCGGCAGCACACGCGAAGTTCAGCATCTTGTCGACGGCGAATTGCCCGGCATGGAAGAGAACTGGATGTACTCCAAGGGCGGAGTGAACGAGTTCGAAAACACTGACGGCGGCTGGTTGCCGACCGAACTGGGGCATCATCTGTTGGGCGGGGCGCTCAAGCATATTGATGCGCTGACCGCCATCGGGGCGTCCACGGTGAACTCGTATCGCCGGTTCAACGATTTCGGTCTTTGGGCACCGATCGGGGCCAATTGGGGACTACAAAACCGCAGTTGCACCATTCGTATTTCGTCGCCGGATCGGTTTGAATTCCGTGCCGTGGACAGCATGGTCAACCCGCATTTGTTCTGCTGCGCTTTGCTGAAAGCGATGCAGGACGGGATTGATCATAAAATCGACCCGGGTCAACCGGAGAGCCGCAACGTGACCACGGTCTGGCAAGACGGCGGCGACGTGAAACTGATCCCGCTGAATTTGCATGATGCCTTGGAAGCCCTGAAGGCGGATGAGGTTGTCAAAAGCGCGATGCCGGGCGGGCTTTACGACCTGTATGATGAATACAAACGCGATGAATGGACCCGTTTCCTGCGCGAGGTCACCAATTGGGATGTGGAACGCTACCTGCATTGCGTTCCCTAAGTCTTCCAAAGCGGCAGGGACCAAAACCGGTGCGACCTGCCGCGCCTCCTCCCCAGATTGCGCATCGAAAAAAACCAACAGGGAAGTAAAAAATGAAGATTAAGCACATGATGACCGCTGTCTTGATAGCGGCGACCCCGGCGGCCACCTTGGCGGGTGAAGTGAATGTCCTGACATGGGAAGGC
Organism: Celeribacter baekdonensis; assembly: GCF_003047105.1. Taxonomy (NCBI): domain Bacteria; kingdom Pseudomonadati; phylum Pseudomonadota; class Alphaproteobacteria; order Rhodobacterales; family Roseobacteraceae; genus Celeribacter; species Celeribacter baekdonensis. The sequence goes on along the minus strand of NZ_CP028475.1, from coordinate 2,468,088 downwards.
TATGCCGATGACAGTTTCATCAAGGATTTCGAAGCCACCAGCAGTTGTAAAGTGAATGCAACCTATGTTGGGTCAAATGACGATTTTGCGCCCAAACTGGCGGCGGGGGGCGGTATTTATGACCTGATCACCCCCTCTATCGACACAACCTCTTTGATGATTGATGCGGGGTTCGTTGACCCTCTCGACACCAGCAAAATCACCGAATGGGCCAATATCTACGAAAAATTCCTTAAGCTGGACGGCATTCAACGCGATGGCGCCTATTACGGGATGCCTTACACGTGGGGGTCGATCCCGTTCATGTATCGCACCGACAAATTTGACACGCCGCCCATGTCGCTGCGCGATGTGTTTGCAGCGGATTTGTCGGGCAAAATTTCGCTCTGGGATGATAAATCTTCGCTCTATGTCGCGGCGCGTATGAATGGCGACATGGACATCTACAATCTTTCCGACGCTCAGTTGGCCGAGGCCGTAGAGCTTTTGGTCGAATTGAAGCCCCTTGTCCGCAAATATTGGGCCACAGCGGGCGAGTTGGTCGATTTGTATGCCGGGGGTGAAGTGTGGGTGTCAAACACATGGGGCGGTTATCAATCCAACCTCTTGGCGGAACAGGACGTCCAGGTGACAGAGTTTATTCCCACCGAAGGGGCGGAAGGCTGGATGGACAGCTGGATGTTGGTGAAAGACACGCCCAATACGGACTGCGCTTATAAGCTGTTGAATATGTTGCTGTCAGAAGACGGACAATGTGGCGTGGCCAATGTGAATGGATATTCCGTGTCAAACCCGGTTGCGGCCATAGCATGTATGCCGCCCGAGCAATACGCAATGTTGCACCAAGATGACCCGGATTACTTGGATAGCCTTTTGCTTTGGGCTCCACTCGGTGAGCGTCTCGAAGCGTACACGAACGCCTGGAACTCTGTGAAGTCGCAGTGACAAATGAAACATTGATCCTCGCACCCTGTGTTGGTGCGAGGTCTCATAACTCCTGCGAGCGAAAAAGATGCCACCAGTTATAGAACTCAGCAATATCAGCAAGCACTACGGGACGGTGGTCGGTGTTGACCACGTTGACCTTAAAGTTCAGGACGGGGAGTTTCTCACATTGTTGGGCCCGTCCGGGTGTGGGAAATCGACACTGTTGCGTATGATTGGCGGGTTTGAAACGCCGACCTCGGGTCTGATCAAACTCTCGGGTCAGGACGTCACTTACATGCCGCCGCAAAAGCGCGACGTGAACATGATGTTCCAAGATTACGCCCTGTTTCCGCACATGTCCGTGGGTCAGAACATAATGTATGGCCTAAAGATGAAAGGCATTGGCAAAGCCGACGCGCGCCGGATGGCGTTGGAGGCTTTGGATCTTGTTGGGTTGCCGGATAAAATTGATCAACGCCCCAATCAACTCTCTGGCGGGCAACAACAACGTATCGCTTTGGCACGGGCGATTGTGCGCCACCCCAAAGTGCTTTTGCTCGACGAACCCCTGTCGGCTTTGGACGCCAATCTGCGCGAACAGATGCAAGTTGAGTTGAAACATCTGCACGACAAAATTGGCATCACTTTCATCATGGTGACACACGATCAAACCGAAGCCCTGGTGATGTCTGATCGCGTTGTGGTGATGCAGAAAGGTGTGGTTGCTCAGGACGGCACACCACAGGATTTGTATGAAAACCCAATGTCCTCCTATGTGGCGAATTTTATCGGGACGACCAATTTCCTGCCCGCCAAACTGGTCTCTCAGTCTGACGGACAGGCGGTGGTCGAGGCCTCTGGTCAAACGTTGACTGTCGCAAAGTTTGACGCGGCATTGCTGGCCCGGCCCATACAAATCGGGCTGCGCCCCGAAAAGCTGCGGTTCTTGTTCAACAGCGACAGCGGTGCGGGCAATGTTTTGACCGGGACTGTGGCGGAGCACATCTATTACGGGCTTGGGTTGCGCAGTCTTGTGCGTCTGGACGGTGGTCAGGAGGTTTTGGTGGATGCGCTTCTGCCCAGTGGGATGGCGCGCTCCACGACACCTGCGCTCGGCGCAACGGTCCGCCTTGGGATCGACGCCGAAGCCATCTCTGTCTTTGAAAAGGAAAGCTGACCATGGCACCACGCAGCCTTACCCGGATGTCGGGGCACTTGGTGCTTGGCATTCCAATCCTATGGATCATTCTGTTCATGTTGATCCCCTATACGGGGCTTCTCACCTACAGTTTTTGGATCAAAAAATACCCTCTGTTTGAACCGGCGTTTCAGTTTGGCAATTATTTGACCCTGATTGAAGATCCGCAATATATCCGGGTGCTGTTGCGCACGTTGAAAATTGCGGCGTTGACCTCCTTGGCCTCTCTTCTTTTGGCCTATCCTTTCGCCTATTTTTTGGTGTTCCGACTGCACAATCATACTTGGCGCACGGTTCTGTTTTTGGGCGTCATTGCGCCGCTTTGGGTGTCTTATTTGCTGCGCGCCTATGTTTGGAAAACCATTTTGGGCACGGAGGGCATTCTGAATTCATTTCTGATCAACACAGGGATGATTGCAGAGCCGCTGTCCTTCCTGCTCTATAGCCAATCGGCAATGGTGGTGACGCTGACCTATATTTTCATCCCCTTTATGGTGATGCCGATCTACACCGCGCTGGAGAAGATCCCGCACAACCTGACCGAAGCGTCGGCCGATCTTGGTATGGGCGCTTGGGCCACCTTTTTCAGGGTGACGTTCCCCCTGTCTTTGCCGGGGGTCGTGGCGGGGTTCACCATGACCTTTTGTCTGAGCTTCGGGGATTTTATCGCACCGTTTCTTGTGGGCGGACCTGACGGACAGATGGTGGCGAATGTCATCGCATCACAGTTTGGCGCGGCCCTGAATTGGCCCCTTGGATCGGCCTTGGCCGTGGTGATGCTGTTCATCGTTTTGACAATCATCTCGCTGGGCGACTGGGTCGAGCAAAAAGGCAAGGTGGAGGCCTGAACATGCGCGCGACACATTCAAAAACAGCCCTGAGGGTGAAACGTTTGGCGGCCGACAGTGCCTTTATGACATTCGTCTGTCTGCTGATGGCCTTTCTCTATATCCCAATTTGGGTGCTGATTATTTTCAGCTTCAACGACTCGCGATCTTTGACGTGGCCACTTAGCGGTTTCACGACCCATTGGTACGAAACCTTGTTTGCCAACGAGGCGCTTTTGGCCGCATTGGGCAACAGTGTTTATGTGGCGTTGTGCTCGACTGTTCTGACACTTGTGGTTGGGATACCTGCGGCGCTGGCCCTGCATAAATATAGCTTTCCGGGCAAAACGATTTTCCGGCGCTTGCTGTTGTTGCCGATCGCCTTGCCGGGCATTGTCACCGGGATTTCGATGTTGAACGCCTTTCGTCTGTTTGGCTTTCACCTCAGCCTTGAGACCGTTATTTTGGGCCATGCAACGGCGCTTTTGGCCGTCGTCGTGACCCAAATTTTTGCCCGCTTACAGCGAGTCCCAAAATCTCTCAGTGAGGCCTCTTCAGATCTGGGGGCGGGGGCCTTTCAGACCTTTATCTACGTCACGCTTCCCAACATCAAAACGGCCATCATCGGGGCTGGCACCCTCTCTTTCGTGCTGTCCTTTGATGAAATTCCCGTCACCTTTTTCCTAACCGGGCGCGACAACACGTTGCCGATGTACATCTACTCGACCATGCGGCGCGGGGTGACGCCTGAAATCAACGCGATCGGCTCATTGATCGTTCTCATGTCGCTCATTCTGATTATTGCCTCTGCGGTCATCACCCTGCGCGACACGACGGCGCGTCGCAAATAGGACCTTCCCATGTTTCACATCGCTAAGATTTTCTGCCGGACACAAAGAGCCGGGGTGCACAGATGGGCGGCACGCCAGTTTGGCGGTTTGACCTCATGAAGCTCTGTATTCTTGAACTCGACAGCCCGTCTGACCCACATGTTTCTGACTTTGGGGATTATGGGGACATGTTCGAAAACTGGCTGTCTCCAACGCTCCCGGAGGCTCAATTTTCGCGGATCAAGCTGGATCAAACGGGGCGTCTTCCGGGCCTGACGGACTATGATGGCTATCTGCTGTCGGGGTGCCGGTACGGTGTTTATGACGCGATTGCGTGGAAGGAAGATTTGCAACATTTCCTGCGTCAAGCACGCGACATCGGTCTGCCGTTCGGTGGCGTTTGCTTTGGTCATCAAATCATAGCCGACACGTTTGGCGCAACGGTTCGAAAATCTGATCAGGGCTGGGTTGTTGGCAAAGAGACCTATGCGGGCAAATCCGCCTTTGCCGTCCATCAAGACCAAGTTTTGACCGCGCCAGACAGCGCCAAGTCGGTGTCTGGCAGTGCACGTTGTCCGATTGGGCGCATCGACTATGCGTTTCCTGCTCTCTCGGTTCAATACCACCCTGAATTCACCGCCCCGTATTTCGACGCCTTTCTGACCGCGTGGCGGGGCAATCCGGTGCCAGCATCTCTTGTGGATGCCGCACTGCCTGATCTCACAGCGGATCTGAACTGTGATGGCATTGCCGCAGATTTTGCGCGGGTCTTTCGGACACGAGGTCCCTCGTGATCCCCATCCAATACCAAGTCAAAGGAACCACCAAATGGCGCTTATTCATGTGAAAGATCGCGACGGCCACATACATCACCTCGATGCATCTTCTGGCCTGTCGATCATGGAAATCATCCGCGATGCCGGGCTAGCGATCGAAGCCCAATGTGGGGGCGCGGCCTCCTGTGCGACATGCCATGTCTATGTCGAAGAAACATGGCTGTCTCATCTGAAAGCGCAAAGTGACACGGAGGTGGATATGCTCGATTTGACCGACGGGTTGCGCGACAATTCCCGGTTGTCCTGTCAGATCCCCTTTAACGACGAGCTTGACGGGCTGACGGTTGAACTGGCGCCGGAATAAGCACCCACAGATCCGTCAGGGATTGCCCCGTCCCCTTCCGCTAAAGGATAAAACCTTGCGAGAGGGGGGGGCTTTATTGGGTCAATTCCCTTATTGCAGTGCACAACAGCCGTAGACGGTCCGCATGTCCCAGGCCTCATCGGGTGCGCTGAGCAGGATGGACCACGGGCACGGGCTCGCCGTTGGGGCCGATGTTTTGGTCGGACCCCGGAGTGTGATCGCCAAAGGCGATCATCGCCCATGTCGGCATAGGAGGCACCGGGACCGGAGCGGACATTTAATATGTCCCCCTCCGACAGGCCGACAACTTACATATAGGGGGACTGCGCCAGTGCGGGTCCGGTTGCAATAAATCCTGCAATAAATAGGTATTTCAATGCGTTGAGTTTCATACTGCTTTCCTTTGAGGAAAGCCTTGGGAATTCTGCGCTGTTGTCCAATAGGGGTGACCTAAAGAGGCCTGCGGCAGTTTCGCAGTGTCTCTATTTTTCCGCTATTTTTGCTGTGCGAGATAGGCCTCAAACGCCGCCAAAGTGCCGTCTGAGACGTGGTGCTCGATCCCTTCGGCGTCCAGTTCCGCGGTGTCTTCGGGCACACCTACGGCGATGAGCAAGGCCACAACCGTCCGGTGACGCGCCCGAACCCGATCGGCCAAAGCCGCGCCATCATCGGTCAAAAACACCCCGCGATAGGGGCGTGACGTTGCCAACCCTTCGCGTTTGAGCCGGGCAATGGCTTTGGTCGCGGTGGGTTGCGCCACGCCCATCCGTTCGGCGATATCGGCCACGCGGGCTTCGCCATGCTCTGCGATCAAATCGCCGATCATCTCAACATAATCTTCCAACAGTGCCACGGCCTGAACCTCGCGGGCGCGGGTGAACCGATCCGCTTGTGTGGTGTTTGGGTGTTCCGGGGAGGGAGCGGGCGAAAGCGATGGGGCCATGACGGCTCTCCTGTTCTGTTGGGAATGCTGTATAGCCTAGGGGTGACTTTTTCACCAGCGTTTTAGACCAGGGGGCGCCAACGACATGGGTTCGGGGGACAGGGCTGTCGTTCAGGTCAGTTTTACTGTTGCAATAAGTATAGCGTCGGCTATAAATCTGCTTGAAACCTATTTGTAAGGCGTTTTCATGCCCTCCCTGACCGATCGCACAAAACAAGGTATTTCCTCTGTTCTCGCAGGGGAGCGCGGTGGCTGGCGCGCACGCTTGTTGTTTGCCGGACCCGCCATCATCGCCTCCGTCGCCTATATGGATCCGGGCAATTACGCGACCAACATCCAAGCCGGTGCGGGCTATGGCTATACGCTCCTGTGGGTTGTGCTTCTGGCCAATCTGATTGCGATGCTGTTTCAGGCGCTCTCGGCGCGGTTGGGCATTGTGACGGGCAAAAATCTGGCCGAACTGTCGCGGGACAATTTCCCCCGCCCGGTGGTGTGGATCATGTGGGCGATCAGCGAAGTTGCGGCCATGGCGACCGATTTGGCCGAGTTTTTGGGCGGTGCCATCGGGCTTGCCCTGCTGTTTGACCTGCCTTTGATGGTCGGGATGATCATCACCGCCATCATCACCTATGCGATCCTGATTTTTGAGGGCAAAGGCTTTCGCCCGATGGAATTGATCATTGGTGCGCTCGTGGGCGTCATCGGCCTGTGTTACCTGGCCGAAATCATCATCGCGCCGATTGATTGGGGCGCGGCGGGCATGGGGATGATCACGCCGGAGTTGCCCGATGCGGCGGCCCTGACCATCGCGGTTGGCATCATCGGGGCCACTGTGATGCCCCATGCGATTTACCTGCATTCGGGTCTGACGCAATCGCGCGCCAATGTGCGTAACGCAGCCGAGCGGCGCAAAGTGTTGAAATTCTCCAACACCGAAGTCGTGGTCGCGCTTGCGTTGGCAGGCATGGTCAATATGGCGATGGTGATGATGGCGGCCTCCGCCTTTCACTTGGGGCATTCTGAGGTGGCCGAAATTGAAACGGCCTATCATACGTTGACGCCGCTTTTGGGCGCGGCTGCTGCAGGGATGTTCTTGGCCTCTTTGATTGCCTCGGGTATTTCCAGTTCGGTGGTCGGCACCATGGCGGGGCAGATGATCATGCAGGGCTTCTTGCATTTCCGCGTGCCGATTTGGATTCGCCGTTTGGTGACGATGGTTCCGGCCTTTGCGGTTGTCGCCGCAGGTGTGAATGCCACCGATGCTTTGGTGATGTCTCAGGTTGTGCTCTCTATCGCTCTGCCCGTGCCGATGATCGCGCTGATCATATTCGTATCGCGCCGTGAGATTATGGGCGAGTTTGTGATCCATCCGGGGTTGCGCATCTTGGCCGGGGTAGGGGCTGTTGTTGTGCTGGGCTTGAATTTCGTGCTTTTGGCAGAGTTCTTTGGCCTCAGCATGCCGTTTCTCGCAGGATAGCACCGCACCCGCTGTTTGCTAAAAAAATGATCGTTTGCCCTATTTTTCCCCGCCAAATCTCGACCTAAGGCGTTTTGCCCGTGAAGACGCGGGCAAGCGCTTATAGTCTGATAGGGATCGAGCATTCGGGCAAAGGGCGAACAGACCATGGCGATTTACGCATCCATCCATCACGTCACCCATTATAAATATGACCGCAATGTCGAGCTGGGTCCGCAAATCATCCGCCTGCGTCCGGCGCCGCATTCGCGTACGCGGGTGATTTCGCATTCGCTCAAAGTTTCGCCCGCCAACCATTTCGTCAATCGCCAACAAGATCCCTATGGCAATTGGCAAACCCGGTTTGTTTTCCCCGAACCCGTGCGGGAATTCAAAATCGAGGTCGATCTTGTCGCCGATATGACCGTCTATAACCCGTTCGATTTCTTCATCGAAGAAGAGGCCGAAGAATGGCCGTTTGAGTATCCGGCGGACCTGAAAGACGATCTTGTGATCTACCGCACGCCGGACCCCGAAGGCCCGCTTTTGGCGCAATTTATCGGCACGCTGGATCTTAAAAAGATGCGGACCGTGGATTTTTTGGTCGGTCTCAACGCCCAGATCGCCAATTTCGTGAACTACACCATTCGGATGGAAGCGGGGGTGCAGACCCCGAGGAGACGCTTGAAAAACGCTCCGGTTCGTGTCGCGATTCCAGTTGGTTGTTGGTGCAGGTGTTGCGCCATTTGGGTTTGGCGGCGCGCTTTGTCTCCGGCTATCTTATTCAGCTCAAACCCGATGTTGAGGCGTTGGATGGTCCGTCTGGCACCGATCATGATTTTACCGATCTTCATGCTTGGTGCGAGGTGTTTATCCCTGGCGCGGGCTGGATTGGGCTCGATCCGACCTCCGGTCTTTTGACCGGCGAAAGCCATATCCCGCTGGCCGCTACCCCACATTACCGCAACGCCGCGCCGATTTCGGGTGGCTATACGTCGGTCGGTGCGCCTGAGGTCAGCTTTGATTTCCAGATGGAGATCAAACGCGTCTCTGAACACCCGCGCATCACCAAACCCTTTTCCGATGACGCATGGGATCGGCTCAACGCGCTGGGGCATAAGGTTGACAAAGCTCTGGAGGAGGGCGACGTGCGCCTGACCATGGGCGGCGAGCCGACCTTTGTGTCGATTGATGATTTTGAAAGCGAAGAATGGAACACCGAGGCCGTGGGGCCGCAAAAGCGTGCCTTGGCGGATGAATTGATCCGGCGGTTGCAAACCCGGTTCGCGCCGGGTGGGTTCCTGCACTATGGTCAGGGCAAATGGTATCCGGGTGAAAGCCTGCCACGTTGGACCTTTTCGCTCTATTGGCGGCGCGATGGCAAACCGGTTTGGAAAAACCCGGACCTGATCGCCAAAGAAGACGTGCCTGTGCCCGCGGGGGCCACTGAGGCCGGGGCGTTTATGAAGAAATTCGCAGAGAACCTCGGGGTCGATCCGGTCAATGCTCAGCCCGCTTTTGAGGACCCGGCGGAGTGGATTTTGAAAGAATCCCTGTTGCCGCCGAACGTGAATCCAGAGAACAGCAAGCTGAAGAATCCCGAAGACCGCGCCCGATACGCGCGGGTGTTTGAACGCGGGTTAACCGAGCCGTCGGGGTACGTCTTGCCGATCCAGAGATGGCAATCAAAAGCCGGGTCGAATTGGATTTCGGAACTGTGGCAAACCCGGCGCGGGCATTTGTTTTTGGTGCCCGGTGATAGCCCTGTGGGCTTCCGCCTGCCGTTGGGGGCTTTGCCGCATATCCCGCCGGCGAACTTCCCCTATTCCTATCCGTCTGACCCGATGATTGATCACGGGCCATTGCCGGATTTCCACGAAAAGCTGTCCGAACGGCGTAAGGGTGTTGAGGCGGAAATCGCTCGACTGGCCGCCGAGGAAGAGGCGCGTGCGGCACAGGAAGCCAAGGAAAAAGCTGATCTTTTGCCCGAGGAATCCGTGGGCCACAGCCAGCCTGTGAGCCAAGCCAAAGCGTCAGAGGCCGAACGCCAGGCTTTGATCGCGCAGGGCATTGATCCCTCCACAAGCGAAGTGCGCACCGCGATTGCGATTGAGCCGCGCGACGGTCGGTTGTGCCTGTTCATGCCGCCCTGTGAGGCGCTCGAAGATTACCTTGAGCTGTTGGCCGCCGCCGAAGACACCGCCGAGGAGCTTGGCCTGCCGATCCATGTCGAAGGCTATTCCCCGCCCGAAGACCCGCGTCTCAACGTGATCCGGGTTGCTCCCGATCCCGGCGTGATCGAGGTCAACATTCACCCGGCGCACAGTTGGGACGATTGCGTGGCCACCACGGAGGCGATCTATGCAGAGGCGCGTCTGTCGCGTCTGGGCGCGGATAAATTCATGATCGACGGGCGTCATACCGGCACCGGCGGCGGCAACCACGTTGTTGTCGGCGGGGCGACACCTGCGGATTCGCCGTTTCTGCGCCGCCCGGATTTGCTCAAGTCGCTGATCCTGATCTGGCAACGTCACCCGGCGCTGTCTTATCTGTTCTCCGGGCTGTTCATCGGCCCAACCTCGCAAGCCCCACGCATGGACGAAGCGCGGCACGACACGCTCTATGAGCTTGAAATCGCCCTATCGCAGATCACGCCTCCAACCGAAGGCGCTGTGCCGCCCGCGTGGTTGGTGGATCGTTTGTTGCGCAATATGTTGACCGATGTGACCGGCAACACTCACCGCGCCGAGATTTGCATCGACAAATTGTTTTCCCCCGATGGTCCCACCGGGCGGCTTGGCTTGGTCGAGTTCCGTGGCTTTGAAATGCCGCCGCATCCACGCATGAGCCTTGCCCAACAGGTGTTGCTGCGGGCGATCATTGCGCGCTGTTGGAACGCCCCGGTTGAGGGCAAGCCGGTGCGGTGGGGCACGGTGCTGCATGATCGGTTCATGTTGCCGCATTTCTTGTGGGAAGACCTTTTATCGCTTTTGGCGGATCTCAAACTGCACGGGTTCGAATTGGACCCGGACTGGTATGTTGCACAGGCCGAGTTCCGCTTTCCGTTTTGTGGTCAGATTGAGGCCGAGGGCGTCCACTTGGAAATCCGTCAGGCGCTTGAGCCATGGCATGTGTTGGGTGAAACTGGCGCGATTGGCGGCACCGTGCGCTACACCGACAGTTCGGTCGAGCGGCTTCAGGTCAAAATGACCACGCTGCACCAAGATCGCTACCGCATCATGTGCAATCAACGTCCCGTGCCGATGGCGCGCACCGCCACCTCCGGCACCTCTGTCGGCGGCGTTCGGTTCAAGGCTTGGCAACCGCCGGAGGCGCTGCATCCGGTCTTACCAGTCAATGCGCCGCTGACCTTTGACATCTATGATGATTGGACGGGTCGGGCGCTTGGCGGGTGTACCTATCACGTTGCCCACCCCGGCGGGCGCAGCTATGACACCTTCCCGGTCAATGGCAACGAGGCCGAAGCGCGGCGTTTGGCGCGGTTTGAACCCTATGGTCATGCGCCGGGCACATACACCCCCGTCACAGAGGTCCCGCATCCCGAATTTCCCTTGACGCTTGACCTCAGGAGGCCCATCGGTCTGCTTTAAGCCTTGTTTAGGGCGTTTTGCGGTAGTCTAATCCCGCAAAATGCCCCAGAGGCAAAGGCAAGGTGAGGATACCCAAGGGACATCATGCCCAATTCAGCTCGGCCCACTGACGTGACGTCGGATTTCTTTTCCGCCTATCTGCAACGCCCGGGCGTGGCAGATGAGTTGTTTGACGCCAAAGGCCAGATGCGCCCGGTGTGGCGGCGGTTTGTGGATCGCTTTGCGCGTCTCACCCCGGCCGAGATTGAGGCGCGGTTTGAGCGCGGTGATCAATACCTGCGCGACGCGGGTGTGTTTTATCGCCAATATTCCAACGATCCCTTGGCCGAACGCGATTGGCCTCTGAGCCACATTCCGGTGATCTTGCACGAAGACGAGTGGTCCACGATTTGTGCCGGGCTGACGCAGCGCGCCGATCTTTTGGAACGGGTCATGGCCGATCTGTATGGTCCGGCGCGTTTGGTGGCGGACAATCACCTCCCGGCGGCTTTGATCGCGCGATCGCCACACTGGCTGCGCCCAATGGTCGGGGTGGAGCCGCGCGGTGGGCATTACCTGCATTTCATTGCGTTCGAGATTGGGCGTTCGCCGGATGGCACATGGTTTGTTCTGGGGGATCGGACACAAGCGCCCTCTGGCGCAGGGTTTGCGCTTGAAAACCGGATGGCGACCGGGCGAATTTTCCCCGAACGCTTTCCGCGCGCGCATATCCACAAACTGTCGGGCTTTTTCGGCACGTTTCGCAACGCGATGGAACGCCTGGCCTCGCCACGAGGGGAGCCCCATCGGGTGAGCGGCATCCTGACGCCGGGGCCGTCCAACGACACCTATTACGAACACACTTACATCGCGCGTTACCTCGGGATGATGTTGCTTGAGGGCGAAGATATCGTGGTCGAAAACGCCCAAGCCATGGTGCGCACGATTGAGGGGTTGCAGCCGCTAGGCATGTTGTGGCGTAGGATTGATGCGGCTTTTGCCGATCCGATTGAGTTCAATCCAAAATCCCAAATTGGTACGCCCGGTCTGATGGAAGCGGTGCGCGGCGGGCACCTTGGCATGGCCAATGCACTGGGATCTGGTGTGCTTGAGATGCGGGCGATGATGGCGTTTTTACCGCGGATGTCAAAGGTGCTCACCGGGCAAGCTTTGGCGTTGCCCAACATCGCAACATGGTGGTGTGGTGGCGCGCGAGAGCGGGCCTATGTTCAAAAAAACGCTCAAAACATGCTGATCAGCCCGGCGGATGCGGTGGATCTTCCGTTTGATCTTGGGGCGACCACGGCGCTGGGCGGTGAGTTTCGCGGCACCGCCATGGGCTCTATTGCGGATTGGTTGGAACGCGAAGGTGATCGGCTTGTTGGGCAAGAGGCGGTGACGCTTTCGACCACGCCCGCATGGCAGGCGGATGGCGCAGGCGGTGGCCAGATTGTGCCGCGCCCGATGACCGTAAGGGTCTTTGCTGCACGGACCTCTGAGGGCTGGCAGTTCATGAAGGGTGGCTATGCCCGTATTGGTCGCAGCGAAGATGTCACCGCCCTCGCGATGCAACGCGGCGGGTCGGTGGCGGACGTTTGGGTGGTCTCCGATCGGCCTTTGCCACATACAAAATCAGTCGCCCCGTCTGATGGTAATTTTCGCCGTGCCGCCCCCAGTATTCTCCCTGCGCGGGCCGCCGATAACCTGTTTTGGCTTGGTCGCTATGTGGAGCGCACCGAAGATGCGGCGCGTTTGATCCGGGCCTATCATTTGCGTTTGGCGGCCACCGACAACCGCAATGATCCGCGTTTGAAAGCGCTGCGCAGCTACATGGCCGGATATGGAATCGATCTGTCGCAAACCGTGCCTGAGGCGTTGATCGCGCGCATTTTCACGGCGCGGACTTGTGCGTTCAACGTGCGCGACCGGTTTTCGACGGATGGGATTTCGGCGCTGAGCGATTTGTTGAAAACCGCCACGCGGATGACCAAAACGGCACAGCCCGGCGATGATTGCGCGCGCGCGATGTCGGTTTTGGTGCGCAAAATTGCCGGGATCACCGGGCTTGTGCACGAAAACATGTACCGCTTTGCCGGTTGGCGGTTTTTGAGCATTGGCCGGGCTTTGGAGCGGGCGGATGCGATGGCCTCGCTTTTGGCGCGTTTCACCGGCGAGGATGCGCCCGAAGGGGCGCTCGATTTGGCGGTTGAAGTGGGGGATTCGATCATCACCCATCAGCGCCGCTACCGGGTCGAAACCAGTCGTGACACCGTGGTGGATCTTTTGGCTTTGGATGCCGACAATCCGCGCGCATTGTTGTTTTTGATCCGCGCCCTGCGTCAACATGCGGAGGCTTTGCCCAACGCACATCTGCACGGTCGTCCCTCCGAGTTGCTGCGCACGATTTTGCCGCTTGAGACCGGGATTGCCTGTGCCATGCCGGTCGAGATGACGCCGGAGCGGTTGAGGGCCATCAGGGCCGATTTGGCGCGGATTTCCGATCTGATCGCCGCGACCTATTTGAGGTGAGCGATGCTGTATGATGTGAGCCTGACGATCGAATATAATTACGCCGCCAGTTCAGATCGGGCACGTAATTTGGTGCGGCTGTTGCCCTCCAATATCACGGGCGTTCAACAGGTTCGGCAACGCCTGCTTCAGGTCACGCCCCGACCCGATGAGCGCCGCGATGGTGTAGATTTTTTTGGCAATGCGATGAGCATGGTGGCGTGGCATCATCCGATTGATGCGATTTCTCTCAGCCTAACGGCCAAGGTCGAGCGGTTTGACAGAGCCGCGCCGCTTGATTTTTCGCCACGTCTGACGGAGTTCGCACGGGATTTGAGTGCGGTGCATGGGCTTGGTCCGAATGCTCCGCATCACTTTGCCTCGGCCTCGCCGCTGGTGTCACCGTCCCCCGCGATGACCGCCTATGCCCGCGATCTCGTCACGCCAGAGATGACCGCGATGCAGGTCGTCGAAACGCTGGGTCGGGCGCTTCACCGCGATATGGCCTTTGATCCGGAAGCAACCGATGTGAACACGCCGCCTGAGGAGGCCTTTGAGAAACGCCATGGTGTCTGTCAGGATTTCGCTCATGTGATGATCGCGGCCCTGCGAGGGATCGGCATTCCGGCAGGCTATGTTTCGGGGTTTTTGCGCACCTTTGCCCCGCCCGGTCAGCCGCGTCTTGAGGGGGCGGATGCCATGCATGCGTGGGTGCGCGCATGGGTCGGTCAGGAGGCGGGTTGGATCGAATTTGACCCGACCAATGATCAATTTGCCGGAACAGATTACATCACCGTGGGCCACGGGCGCGATTATGGTGATGTCGCCCCGGTGCGTGGGGTGATGCGGACCTCAGGCGGGCAAGAAAGCCGTCAGGCGGTGGATGTGATCCCGCTTGAGGACGCCTAAGCGTGGTCAATAATAGATGAAACTGCGCATGGACACCGAGGCGATGTCGATGGATGAGTTCATAAACATCAACGCATCTTTGGCGTCTGAGGCCCCGGCAATCGTCAGCGCCGGAAGGTAGTGATCCAGCGACGGATGGGCCAGTTTTAACAGGGGGCCAAGCCCCTCACGGTCCGAGAGCACCGCATGGTCGCGTGCCATAAGACGTTCGGCAAACAGTCCGTCAAAATCCAGCGCCCAGTCATAGGGTTCGGCCCCATATTTCATCGTGCGCAGATTGTGAACGATGTTGCCAGATCCGAGGATCAGCACACCGCGATGACGCAGCTCAGACAGCGCCTGACCAATCTCAAGGTGATGTGGCAAGTCTTTGGTCATATCAATCGACAGCTGAAACACCGGCACATCCGCCTCCGGGTAAAGCCATTTCAAAACCGACCAAGCGCCGTGATCCAACCCCCAAGTGTCATCGCCCTCCGCGTGGTGGCTGGCGAGGAGTGACACGACTTCTTTGGCCACATCCGGCGCGCCTTGGGCAGGGTAGTGTTGGGCAAACAGTTCCTGTGGGAAGCCGTAAAAATCATGGATGGTTTTCGGCAAGCGCGACACGTCCACGAGTGTTGACCCTCGCGTCATCCAATGCGCTGACACCACCAAAATCGCTTGTGGTCGCGGCAGAGAAGACCCCAATTCGGCCCAACTGCGCGAATAGCTGTTGTCCTCAATCGCGTTCATCGGGCTGCCGTGACCCAAAAACACAACCGGCATCCGGTCCGAAGATTTGAGACGGTCTTTCAGGTTCTGAAGGTCTTGTGAGAGGCTCATCGTGATGTCCTTTGCTGTGCGAATACTGTCTGAAGACTGTGCGAATACTGTTCGGGGACCTTTGCCCCAATGGCTTGAGCCAAAGATGGCGCTTGATATGAGGGAATGAAATGGTGAAGATGTGGAATGACTCAGAATAAAATGTTCTTAATGTTCACGCGATGGACCTGATTGACGGTCTCAAAGCCTTTGTCGCGACGGCGCAAACCGGGTCGTTTACTGCGGCGGCGGAACGGCTTGGCATGTCCAATCGACTGACGTCAAAATATGTGGCCGAGTTGGAACAGCGCCTTGGCGTGCGAGTGTTGCAACGCACCACGCGCAAGGTTGGCATCACCTCGGCGGGCGAAGAACTTTTGGCCCGTGCGCCTGCGCTTTTGGACGAACTCGACGCAATGCTCTCGGCGGTGACCGAGGACAGTCGCGGGTTTTCCGGCACATTGCGGGTGTCCGCACCCGTGACCTTTGGCGAGACCTATGTTCAGGGCCTGATGCAACGCTTCGCTGCCCCGCACCCTGACCTCACCATCGACCTAAGGCTCAACGACAGCTATGTCGATTTGGCCGCCGAAGGGGTCGATTTGGCGTTTCGGATCGGCCCGCCGGATCAACCAACCTTGAAGGCGCGCAAGCTGGGCGAAATCCGCAGTGTACTTGTCGCCTCTCCGGCCTATCTCGCCGAGCACCCCGCACCAAAGCGACCCGAAGATTTGGCGCACCACAGATGCATCATTGACACCAACCGCCGACGTCCGGCGCATTGGGTGTTTGTGGAGGGCGCGCAGGAGAATGCGGTCACCGTGCCCAGTCGGTTCATGGTCAACAGCGCACGGGTGGCGCGGGATTTGGCCGTGGCCGGGCAAGGGATTGCCTTTTGCCCTCGCTTTGTTTTGGATGATGATCTTGAGGCCGGGCGTTTGGTGTCGCTGCTGGACGGGTTTGCCGCCCCCGGTCACCCGATCAGCGCGGTTTACCTCGAAGGGCGCACTTTGCCTTTAAAGGTGCGTGCCTTGATTGATTTTGCGCTCAGGGACATGCGCCAGGTTGCCATTGCCTAGCACGGGGGCGTCAATAATTCTGCTCCGGTTTGACCTGAACCAAGGTCACGCGGTGCGCCGGGGCGTAGCCTCATCCCCAATCGCGCCTTTTGAAATGGGCGTGAAAGGACGATGACCCGGAGGATTACCGCATGAAAACCGTCACCATTTTAGGTCCATCTCAATCAGGCAAATCAACCTTGGCCAAAGCGCTCGCTGGGCTTGAGGCGGGCACATCCCGCTCTTTGAGCCTATTTGGTGAGGCTGCGGTCACGATGTTTCGCTATCTGGATGAGGACTGGGCTGTGCTGGACTGTCCGGGCGGTGCTGAGGGCCTGTCGCTCACCGGATCGTCTTTGGCCGCGAGTGATGCGGCGGTGCTGTGTGTGTCCGCAGATGTGGACGCTGCGGTTTTGGCCGCGCCTTATCTGCGCCTGTTGGAGGCGTCCAATGTGCCGACGCTGATTTTCATCAACAAGCTCGATGTCGCAACCGATCGCACCAGCGATGTGGTTGCCGCCCTTCAGGCCTATTCGGCCCATGGGATTGTGCTGCGCGAAGTGCCGATCCGCGAAAATGGCGAAATCACCGGGGTGGTGGATCTGATTTCTGAACGGGCTTGGGCGTTTCATGACGGCGCGCGGTCATCCTTGGTGGAGGTGCCAAAAGATATGCAGGCGCGCGAACAAGAGGCCCGTGCCGATCTGCTCGAACATCTTGCCGATTTCGATGATGCGCTTTTGGAAGAGTTGATCGAGGACCAAAAGGTGATGAGCGATGAAATCTATGAGGTCTCGACCAAAGTGCTGCAACATCACGACCTGATCCCAACCTTTCTGGGCGCGGCAGCAAAGGGCAATGGCCTAACGCGGTTGATGAAAAGCCTGCGCCATGAGGTGCCGGGGATTGAGGCGCTCTCGGATCGGTTGGGCGCGTCTCCCGTCGCGGTTGGGATTTTTGCCGATCAGGTCAAACACCTTGGCAAAACCGTATTGATCCGCGCCGTGGGCGCAGAGGTTTCAGCGGGCACAGAAGTGGCGGGCGGCAGCATCGGCAGCCTCGTCGATATCGACGCCAAAACGCCGGTCGGCCATCTTGCGCCCGGTGCGCTCGCATTGACGGTGAAAACCGATCACCTGTCCCTGCGCACCCCGGTTTATGGTGCAAGTGAGACGTTTGACACGCCGGTTTGGGCCACGGCACATGCGCCAAAGCACAGAGGCTTGATCTCGCCCGTCAATGACCGCGATGACGCACGCTTGTCCTTGGCTTTGACGAAATTGGCCGAGATTGATCCGGGTCTGAGCGTTGAGCAGGACGGCCAAAGCGGCAAGGCGATCTTGGCGACCCAAGACCAACGTCATCAACGCCGTGTTGTGGCAAAACTCGATGAGGTGTTTGGTGTGTCGGTCACACTTGAGGCGATCCCGCCTGCGCTGTTCGAAACCATCACGCGCCGGGTTGAGACCCAGCATCGCCACCGCAAACAATCCGGTGGTGCCGGGCAATTTGCCGATGTGGTGATGGAGATCGAACCTCTGCCGCGTGGTGCAGGATTTGTTTTTGCCGAGACCGTCAAAGGCGGGGCAGTGCCGCGCAATTACATGTCGGCGGTTGAGGCCGGTGTGCGCGATGCATTGGTCGAGGGGCCAAACGGTTGGCCCGTGGTGGACATCAAAGTCACACTCAAAGACGGCAAACATCATGCGGTGGACAGCTCCGATCATGCCTTCCGCACCGCTGCCAAAGGCGCCGTGCGCGACGCAATGGCGGAGGCGAAACCCATCGTTTTGCAACCGATCCACCGGATCAGCATCCATGTGCCAAGCCCGTTTTCAGGCGGATTGGTGCCTTTGGTGACGGGGCTCAAGGGACAGGTTCTGGGCTTTGAGGCCGAAGGCGATGTGGCCGGATGGGATGTGTTTTCGGCCCTTTTGCCTGCCGCATCTGACGCGGAGTTGTTTCAAGCCTTGGGCAGCGCGTCGCGCGGCACAGCATGGTATGAGGCGGAACTGGATCACTATGAAGAGGCCCATGGCGCGGTCGCAACGATGGCCCCGGCGACCTGATTGAGCGCCCCCGCACAGCAAACCAAAATATGAGCCGCCGAGGTCTCTTCGGCGGCTTTTTTTGAATTTGGCCCCTCAGCGAGATAAGTGCGACGGAAATCCGACGCTCCTGCGTAATACAGGTTCAAACTCTCTGCGCCGCGGCATCTGAAAGGTCCGACATGAAAACCCCCCTTCGCCTCTTGATTATCATTTTGCTCTGTGGAGCGGGCTATTGGGGGTGGACCCAGTATTCGAACAAGGACGACCAAGCTCCGCCGCAAACGGCGCGTGTTATGCGGGGGGGCGTGTCCGAGACTGTGCTGGCCTCAGGTACGATCGAAGCCAAGCAATTGATCAGCGTCGGCGCACGCACTTCAGGTCAGATCGAAACCATGGCCGTCACTTTGGGACAAGCCGTGTCGGCGGGGGATTTGATCGCACAGATCGACAGTCAGGACCAACACAATGACGTGCTTCAGGCCGAAGCGGAGTTGGCGAATATCAACGCGCAGATTGCAGCGAAAAATGCGAGTTTGAAAAAGGCGCAGCTGTCTTTGGACCGGTTGAACGAACTGAACAAACAAAATTACGCCTCACAAGAAGATGTCGAAAGCGCGATTGCTGATCTGGCGGTTTATGAGGCCGAACTTGAGGCGTTGAGGGCGCAAAAATCGAGTGCTGAGGTCAATGTGTCGACCGCGAAAATCGCACTGGACCGGACCACGGTGACCGCGCCGATCAGCGGCACAGTTGTGGCCGTGGTCGTGGACGAAGGACAAACGGTGAATGCCAACACGACTTCGCCGACCTTGGTGAAATTGGCCAATCTCGATAAAATGCTCGTCAAAGCCGAAATTTCCGAGGCCGATGTGGTGCATGTCGCGGCGGGGCAAAAGGTCAGCTTTACCATCCTTGGTGAACCCGACAACGCTTTTGCCGCCACGGTGCGCGACATCGAACCTGCCCCCTCGGAGATCGAGGACAGCGACACGATTTCGACTGATGAGGCGATTTATTACAACGGTATTCTTGAGGTTGATAACCCGGATCATGTGTTGCGGATCGGGATGACGACACAGGTGTCTGTGGTCTTGGATGAGGCGCTGGATGTGTTGACCGTGCCTGCTGCGGCTTTGAATACGGGTGTAGAGGGACAGAGGTTTGTCGTGGTGTATGACGCCATCAGCGGCGCAGAAAAAATGCAGCCGGTTGAGGTGGGTCTGAACGACAAAGTGACGGCGGAAATCCTCTCTGGTGTCAACGAGGGCGATTTGGTTGTGATCGGAGCAGCCGTTGCGGCATCCACAGGCAGTTCTGGCCGCATGGGTCCGGGGATGGGGTTCTGATATGGCCGATGCCCCGCGTCCAAACCCGCTTATTTCCGCGCGCGGTTTGACCCGTAGTTTCCCTGCCGGGGACGAGGTCATCACCGTGTTGCGCGAGGTGGATATCGACATTTATCCCGGCGAAATGGTGGCCATTATCGGCACATCTGGCTCGGGTAAATCGACCCTGATGAACATTCTTGGTTGTCTCGATCGGGCCAGTTCCGGGACCTATATGTTTGATGGCAAGGATGTTGAGGATCTTGATCCTGACGAACTGTCGCGGCTGCGGCGTGAACATTTCGGATTTATTTTCCAACGCTATCAATTGCTGTCCGATCTGGATGCGGTTGGCAATGTTGAGGTGCCCGCGATTTATGCCGGGGTCGGGCGGAGTGCGCGGCGAGAACACGCCAAAGAGCTGTTGACCCAATTGGGCTTGGAGGCGCGTTTTGATCATCGCCCCACCGAACTGTCCGGCGGCCAACAACAACGCGTCTCGGTGGCGCGTGCCCTGATGAATGGGGGCGAGGTGATCCTCGCTGATGAGCCGACCGGCGCACTGGACACCAAAAGTGGCGATGATTTGATTGCGCTTTTGCGTGATCTCAACGCCAAGGGCCACACGATCGTCATGGTCACACACGACCCGAATGTCGCCAAACATGCCCATCGGATCATCGAGATCAGCGATGGCCGGATCATTTCGGATCAACGACAAGACGGCAAAGCCCCCGAGAATAAGACCGCCTACAAAGCGCAAATCCCACCTGCCAGTGCCCATATCGGCGCGACATTGCAGCGGTTGGGGGAGGCGTTCAACATTTCGCTCAAGGCGATGTTGGCGCACCGCACCCGCTCTTTTCTGACCATGCTTGGCATCATCATCGGCATCGCCTCTGTGGTGCTGGTGGTGGCGCTTGGCAATGGCACGCAGGAAAAGGTGCTCGAAAGCATCAGCTCTTTGGGCACCAACACGATCTCGGTGCGCGCAGGTTCGGGCTTTGGTGCGCGCGATTCAGGACGGATCGAAACGCTGATGCCCTCAGATGCCGATGCCCTGTCTTTGATGTCCTTTGCTGATAGCGTGTCTCCCGCTGTCTCCACACAGGCCTCGGTGATCTATCGCAACACCGAAGCCTCCGCGACGATCAGCGGGGTGAGCGGCGATTACTTTCAGGTGCATGCCTATGAGACCGTCTCTGGCACCGTGTTCAGTGACAGCGATGTCACGAGTTACACGCAGGTCGCGGTGATTGATGAGGACACCCAAAACACGTTTTTCGACACAGGGGTCGATCCTTTAGGGCAGGTGTTGATCTTGGGCCATGTGCCGGTCCGGGTGATCGGCATTGTGCGTTCGACAGGGGCCACGTTTGGTCCATCGTCGTTGAATGTTTGGGTGCCTTACACCACGGCGATGGCGCGGGTGTCGGGGCAAAACAACCTCGACAGCATTGGCATTCGGGTCATTGATGATTTCGATATGGCCGAGGCCGAAATCCAGATTTCCACGCTTTTGACCGCACGCCACGGCACCGAGGATTTCTTTCTCACCAACACCGACACGATCCGCGCCACCATCACGTCGACGACTGAAACTCTGACCTATCTTGTGGCAATGATCGCGGTGATTTCGTTAATCGTCGGCGGGATTGGCGTGATGAACATCATGTTGGTCTCCGTCACCGAGCGGACCAAAGAGATCGGTGTACGCATCGCCATTGGCGCGCGGCGCTCCGATATCGTCAGCCAGTTTTTGCTGGAGGCGGTGATGGTCTGTCTTGTCGGTGGGGTGCTTGGGATTGCGGGGGCCTTGGTTGGCGGGGTTTTGGTGGAGCGCTTTGTAGACAGCGTGCGGCTAAGTTTTTCGCTCACGGCCATTGTCGTGGCGTTCCTGTCCTCGACCCTGATCGGCGTCACCTTTGGCTTTCTTCCGGCGCGCAATGCCGCGCGTCTTGATCCGGTTGTCGCGTTGAGCCGTGAGTGAGGCGGCGATTTTCGGGACTGGCACCTTGGCGCGCGGCTCGGTAGCATGGCGATCAAAGATCTGAACAGGACACCACGCAAGTATGCCAAACCACCGCGCCGCATTTATCGGGGCCTCTGGGCGGATCGGCGCACTGTTGCGTGCGGCATCACGGGTGGACCCCGCGGAGCATGTACAGATCACATGGCAATTTCGCGCGCCTCCGCCTGACCCGGAGATTGGTTTTCACTGGTCTGACCTCACGGACCCTCAGCCCTTGATCAATGAGGCCGCGCGGCGCGGCGGGCTGGAGGCGCTTTTGGTCTTTGCTGGCGTGTCCCAAACCGGGCGCAAAGACAATCCGGCGGAGATGAAAGCCAACGTCAAGATCGTGGATGCGGCAATCTCAGCGGCGCAGTCTGCGGGGATTTCAAAACTCATCGTCGCGTCCTCTTCTGCGGTTTACGGTGCGGGGGTGGGGCATCCTTTTGTCGAAACCGATGCGCTCCACCCGCTCAACGCCTATGGGGCGGCCAAGGTGGAAATGGAGGCGCGGTGTGCCCGGCGTGCGGATGCCTTAGGGCTTGAAATCTGTTGCCTTCGTATCGGCAATGTCGCGGGCGCGGATATGCTTTTGGGCAACGCTATGGCGCGCGCGACAAAAGATGTGCCGTTGCGGTTGGATATATTCCCCGATGGCGATGGCCCGCGCCGGTCTTATATCGGACCACTAAGCCTGTTTCGCTTGCTTTGCGGGCTGATTGCCATGGATCAGCCTTTGCCACCTGTTCTCAACCTGGGAGTGCGTCATCCTGTGGCGATGAATGCGCTTTTGGAGGCGGCCGGGGTGCCATGGACGGCTGTGCCCGTACCAGTCTCGGGGCATCAAAACATCACCTTGAATTGTGCGGCTCTTTTTGACATCTGCCCGCAGGTCACCCTGGCCGACACAGCGGCAGATATTGTTGCCGAATGGCAGCGGGTGAGAGGCGCGTTATGACAGGGCGAAAGCGGCTTTTTGACATTATATTTGCACTTGTTTTGGCGGCTCTGCTTTGGCCTGTCTTTGTGGTCGTGGCGCTTTTGATCCTGACCCAAGACGGGGCACCGATTTTTTATGCGTCTGAACGGATGAAAACCGCAGACACCGGGTTTCAACTGATCAAATTTCGCACCATGACTGTGGCGCAGAATGACGGCGGAGTATCCGGCGGCGATAAGACAGCGCGCGTGACAAAGACCGGCCGCTTTCTGAGAAAAACCCGGATGGATGAGCTGCCGCAGCTTTGGAACATTCTGCGCGGGGATATGTCCTTTGTCGGTCCGCGGCCGCCGCTGAGAATCTATGTTGAGCGCTTTCCCGATCTCTACGCAAATGTCCTACACAATCGCCCCGGCGTGACGGGGCTGGCGAGTTTGTATTTTCACGCGCATGAGGAAAGCCTTTTGTCCAAATGCGTCAGTGCAGAGCAAACGGACCACGTCTATGCGCGCCGGTGCGTGCCACGAAAGGCGCGTTTGGATATGATCTATCAAACACACCAGTCTGTGTGTTTTGATATGAAAATCCTTGTGCTGACCTGTGCTTCGGTCCTGCGTCGGCGATAACCCTGGGCGGTTCTTCGCCGCCCAATCTGGGACTTTTTTGCATATAGTTTTGTTTTTGTGGATTTGCGCTCTTTCCCAAGCCTATGCTTTTTGCGAGGTAGGCGGGGGAATACACTTTTAAAGCGAGTGAACGCGTGTACAAAAAAGTACTCATTACTGGCCTGACCTCCTTGCCTGTGCGTGTTGTGCGCTCCGTTTTGATGGCAAACGACATCGGGGTTTTATTCGTTGCCCTCACAGCAACACATTTCATGCTCTTTGGGGTGGATTTCCCCGTGTCCTATCCTGGCATATTTTGGCTTTACCTCACTGTGGGGCTGTCTGCGCTGATCATGGCCTTCCGGCTTCAGCGGATCAAACTTGTGATGTTAGGCTCCGGCGACGTGCTTAATATTGCTCGCGCCAACCTCGCGATCATGCTGTGTCTGATGATCGTTTCTTTTGGTCTCGAGGTGCCGCATGCGCTGGCTCTTTCCCTGACTTTTGGGGTGTTTTCCTTTGCCGGGATGGTGGGCGCGCGCGCTGTTGCGGTTTCAGTGTTTGGTTGGCTTCGGGAACATTTACACAAACGCCAAACGGTTGCCGTGTTCGGTGCGGGCCCCGCCGGGATTCAATTGGCTTCGGCGTTGAGACAGTCGTCTGACATGCGTCCCGTTGCGTTTTTCGATGACAATCCCACGATGCATGGGATGGAAATGGGCGGCATACCTGTTTGCCCGCCGAAAGATTTGATTGCCAATATGTTTCGCCAATCAATTTCGAAGCTGATCATAGCCTTGCCTGAGAGTGCCAAAGCGCGACAGCAAGCGATTGTCGACATGTGTATTCGCGCCGATATTGACGTACAAATTTTGCCCTCCTTCATTGATTTGTTGGACCGGGGTAATGAAAGATTGCGCACTGTCGATCCTGATGAAATTCTTGGGCGCAATAAAGTTGATCTTGAGACCCCGGAGGTGGCCAAAAGCTACGCCGGACGCGTTGTGATGGTCACTGGGGCGGGGGGTCTATTGGCTCTGAATTGTGCCGCCAATTGATTGCGTGCCGCCCCGCCAAAATCGTCTTGTTTGAGCAAAGCGAATACAATCTTTACGTGGCCGATCTTGATCTGATCAAACGGACTGAGGTTGGTTCTGTTGAAATATGTTCCCGCCTTGGGTCCGTGACCGACCCGGTGCGGTTGCGCCAAGTGATTGACGCCGAAAAGGTTGAGATCATTCTTCATGCGGCTGCGTACAAACATGTGCCCTTGGTTGAGGGAAATGAGCTTGAGGGCGCGCGAAATAATATTTTGGGGACCAAAATATTGGCTGATGCCGCTGTGGCTGCGGGCATAGAACGGTTTATCCTTGTGTCGACAGATAAGGCTGTCCGCCCGACCAGCGTGATGGGCGCGACAAAGCGTTTGGCGGAATTGATTGTGCAGGATGTTCAAACCAGAGCAGCGGAGACCAAATTTGCGATGGTGCGGTTTGGCAATGTGTTGGGCTCGTCCGGGTCTGTCTTGCCGCTGTTCCAGTCGCAAATCGAGGCGGGTGGTCCCGTGACTGTGACGCATCCAGAGATGAGCCGCTATTTTATGGCGGTGTCTGAGGCGGCGCGTCTTGTGCTTTTGGCCGGAGCCTATGCCGAGGGCGGCGACGTCTTTGTTTTGGATATGGGAAAGCCGCAAAAGATCATCGCTCTCGCACGCAAATTGATCCACCTTTCAGGTCGCCGTGTCAAAGACCCGGTCACCGGAGAGGGGGATATCGAGATTAAAATCACGGGCCTTCGTCCGGGAGAAAAACTTTATGAGGAGCTATTTGTGGATGCAGATAGCCTTTGTAAAACACCGCATCCGAAAATTTTGCGTGCCGAGGAAGCGCATTTGAGCGAAATTCAGATTGCGGGGATGTTGCGCGAGGTTCAGGCCGCAATCGAGGGGGCGGACCCCGAAAAACTGCGCAAAGTGGCGATGGAACGTGTAGACGGCTATACGTCAACGCAAATGCCGCTCAAAGCGTGATCCTGCTTGTGGTCATGGCAATCACCCGCGTGTGACCGTGTTCCATCAGATCATGCGGATCGCATACGGGCTAGGCCATCGGTTTAATTCTGATATGGTGTGTAAAAAACGGGGCATAAGGTGAGTATCAGGAGCATGCAGGGACGGGAGACGGCCAAAAGCCTGATGGCTAAGGGCGCGCGTTGGGCGACACTCGGTGGCATTGTGACGCTTACTTTGGGCATGCCGACGGTGGCTGAGGATCTGCACACCTCTCGCTTTGGCCTTTATGGCTCCGCAGGCCTTTTGGACATGCCCACGGCAGAGACGGCGCCAGATGGGCAACTGAGCCTGTCGCACACCCGGTTTGGTCCCGTCCGCCGCACCACCTTGGCCTTTCAAATTTTGCCGCGCCTGTCTGGCAGCCTCAGCTACAGCGGCACAGACAATCTGAGCGATGAATTCGACGTCTATTGGGATCGCACCTTTGATCTCAGCTATCAGTTTTTTGACGAGGGCACCTATCGCCCCGCCGTGGCCATCGGTCTACGCGATCTGATGGGCACAAGTCTTTTGGGCAGCGAGTATATTGTGGCCACCAAATCCGTGGGCGAGCGCTTGCGCGTGACCGGGGGGCTTGGTTGGGGCCGTTTGGCGACGCAAAATGACCTTGGTTTCTCTATCGGCACGCGCGATGGTGACCTCCTGGACACGGGCGGCACACCTAATTTTGATCAATGGTTTCGTGGTCCTGTTGGAGTGTTTGGCGGGTTGAGCTATGATCTCAGTGACAAGATGACCGTTTTGGCGGAATATTCTTCCGACGCCTATCTGGCCGAAACGGATCGCGGCATCGTTACGCATCGTTCGCCTTTCAACGTTGGTCTGAGCTACCACATCACCCCCAAAATCACTGCCACCGCCTCTTATCTCTATGGCGACATGTTCGGGTTTGGGATCACCGGGTTTCTCAACCCGAAATCCCCAGGGGTGAAAGGCGGGCTTGAAAGTGCGCCGATCCCGGTGATGCAACGTCCGAGCCGCTCGGCCGATGCGCTTGGGTGGTCGGGGGCATGGATCGAGGATGGTAAAGACGCCCCTGCGATCCGCAAAGCGTTGGCGGAGGCGATGGCCAATGAGGGGCTTGAGCTTGAAGCTATGTCTTTGAGCGCAACGCGCGCCGAGGTTCGATTTAACAACACGCGTTTTGCCGCTCGCGCCGAGGCGCTTGGCCGCCTGTCGCGCCTGATGTCGCGGGCCTTTCCGCCGTCGGTCGAAACCTTTGTGATGACCGAAGTGGTCGAGGGCGTGCCCACACAATCGACCATCGTCCCGCGCACGGGTGTCGAGCGGCTTGAATTTGAACCGGCTGGCGAGATGCTGGCCGTGACACAATTTGCCGATCCCCGTGCTTTGCCTTCCGATCCTCTGGTGCGGCTTGAGGATGTTTATCCCCGCCTGCAGTGGTCTGTGTCACCCTATGTGACGGCCTCCGTTTTTGATCCCGAAAGCCCATTGCGTGCTGACATCGGTCTGCGTGGCAAGGTCAATTATGAGCTGATGCCGGGGCTGTCTTTGCGGGCTTCAACCTCGGTGCGGTTGAGCGGCAATATCGCCGATGAAGATGTTAGTGTTGATGACACCACTTTGCCGCCAGTGCGCTCTGAGGCACCGTATTACTCCAATCAGGTGCAGCTCGAAAATCTGACAGCCAATTGGTATGGTCACCCGGTTGAAAACATCTTTACCCGCGCCTCTGTCGGCTATCTTGAGCGCATGTATGGTGGTGTGTCCGGTGAGGTGCTTTGGAAAAAATCCGCCAGTCGATTGGCTCTGGGTGCCGAGATCAACTATGCGCTCAAACGCGACTTCGATGACCTGTTTGGCTTTGGCGACTACGACATCGTGACGGGTCACGTGTCCGGGTATTACGACATCGGCAATGGCTTCCACGGTCAGGTGGATATGGGCCGTTATCTGGCTGGCGATTGGGGGGCGACTTTTTCCCTTGATCGAGAATTCAACAATGGCTGGCGGGTTGGGGCCTATGCGACTTTGACTGATGTGCCCTTTGATGACTTTGGCGAAGGCTCTTTTGACAAGGGCATTCGGATTTCTATGCCCTCTGATTGGTTTCTCGGGACACCAACCACCGAACACAATGATTTCCTGTTGCAATCGCTCACCCGCGATGGCGGCGCGCGCCTGAATGTGCAGGGGCGGCTCTATGATCGTATCCGCGGCACCCAACAGCCAGAGATCGAAGACCGTTGGGGGCGGTACTGGAGATGACACAGCGCAAGAGGATACGTCTCACGGCGGCATTGGCCGCGCTCGGGGTGTCGTTTGCTCTGATGGGCTGTGGCAATGACCAGTCTGCCAAACGGGCCAGCGCAACGATCAAAGATCTCTCGTCCATGGCTGTGGGGAAGCTGGGCGGCAAGGGTAAAGCTGCGCCCCCGGTCGATCCGCGCGTGTCGATTGAGACCACCATGAAGGAAATCCCAGGGGTTCCGCTGCAATTTGTGATGCAAGAAAAAACCAGCGCCTATGCGGTGACTTCGATCTACGGGCAAAACGGCTCTGTGGTCACTTGGGTTGGGGCGGATCGCAAAACCACGAGCCTTGACCGCGGCATGCTGACGGCCACCCGTGGATTTGGCAATGATTTGATGTCTGTGGAGGACGGCGGGGCTGTGCGGCTGATCCGTACGAAACAGGCCGGGACCGTAACAAAAACTTACCGCTTTCTGGACGGGTTGGAGCGCACGACGCGTTTGACAATGACATGCGCGATCATTCCGGGGGAAACCCAATCCGTGACGTCGGGCGAGATTTCGACCTCTGCTCGCGTTGTGCGCGAGACGTGTCAGACCGCGACGGGCGGATTTTCTTTTGCCAACACCTATTGGATTGATGCAGGCGGCCGCATGGTGCAATCGGTGCAATGGGCCAGTGTCGAGATCGGCCAGTTGGTGTTTCGTCGCCTGAGATGAGCGCGCCATCGCCGCTCATGTCCCGCTCAGAATAGGTCGCTCACAGTTGAATTTAAAAGCAAAACGGCGGCCAGTTGGCCGCCGTTTCAAAATTCAAAAATTTTATGGACTTAGGAGTCGAGAGCAACTGCGAGCGCAGCAGCACCGAGCAGAAGCAAAAGGGCGCTACCACCCATGGAACCAGCGGAAGAGCTGGAGCCTTGGTCAACAACCACGGTAGGGGTCATTTCAGGCTGTTCGTAACCACCAGCTACAGAAGCAGATGCGGTTGCGATCACGAGCGCAGAGGCGAGGACAACATTTTTCATAATACGTATCTCCGTTACGATATATTACTCGGATTCTTAGCCAAGTTCAGTTTAAATTTCGCATAGTCTCTTGGTTCGGGAAACCCTAAATCTTGAGATAGGATAGGTTTCGCAACAAAAAGGCTAAGATCGTGTTGATTTCAGCTCACTTGTTGGGGCGGAAAAAAATTCTAGGACATACAGATCCCTTTCATGGGCTGGCTAAGCCGAATCCCGTTGGATTGGCGTAAGAATCTTTTGGGAGGGGATGATGGTCAAAGGCATTTTTTGGCTCGTGTTGGCCTACGGGCTCAGTCAATTTTATCGGGCTTGTCTTGCGGTGTTTGGGCCCGTCTTAAAGCTCGAAATTGGATTGGGTGCGGATGACACGTCGACGGCTTTGGGCCTGTGGTTTCTCACTTTTGCGGCAATGCAAATTCCCGTGGGGTGGTTGTTGGACCATCGCTCCCCCAAAGCCACGGCGATGACGCTTTTGGCGTTTGGCGGCGGCTTGGGGGCGATTGTGTTTGCGATGGCACAGGGGCCGTTGGGGGTCAGCGTGGCGATGATGTTGATCGGTGTCGGGTGTTCGCCTGTGTTGATGACTTCGCTCTACATCATTGCTCGTACTGCGCCGCCTGCGCGCTTTGGGACCTTGGCGGGACTCGTGCTTGGAATCGGCTCTTTGGGGAATGTTGCGGCGGCAACGCCTTTGACATGGTCGATGGAGCAGCTGGGGTGGCGCGGGACGTTGCTGGCTTTGGCCGCTTTGACGCTACTGATTGCTGGCGCACTTTATCGCTTTGTCCAAGATCCGCCTCGCCTTGAGCACACCAGTGAGGGCCCGCGCAAAGGAATGCGCGATTTGTTGAAATTGCGCGCGCTTTACCCGATCTTGTTGATTGCGATGGTCGCCTACGCTCCCGGCGGCGGGTTACGTGGCAGTTGGATTGGCGGCTATTTGTCCGATGTGCATGGGTTGAGCCCGGCACAGGTTGGCACGGGGACGCTCGTCATGGCGCTCGCGATGATCATTGGCAGCCTTGCTTTTGGCCCGATGGATCGGCTGATCAAAAGCCACAAATGGATCGTCGGCGGCAGCGCCGCGCTGACGCTTGTGCCCTTGGTGATGCTGTGGTGGGGCTTTGGTGATGCCACGGTGACAGTGGCCATTGTCTTGTTCGCGCTTGTCGGGTTTTTCTCCTCCAATTATCCGCAAATCATGAATCATGGTCGCACGCTGTTGCCACCGGAACTGGTCGGGCGCGGGGTGACATTGATCAACCTGTTCTCGATTGGCGGGGTTGGCCTGTCACAGATCGCTTCGGCCCGGCTGTTTGCCGCGCAGATGGGGGATGAGGGCGCTATGACGACGTCCTATAGCATTGTCTTTGGGTTCTTCGCCGTTACGCTGGTGATGGGCCTTGCGGTCTATGTCTTTGGCGCGCGCGATCCCCGATAGCCGCCTTGTGACGGTGGGGCGGCTGTCCTAAGACAGTGGTGCCCCTGTGGCACCGAGGCTTGATCTGGAGGCATCCCCGCGATGATCGCATATCTCAAAGGTTGGTCGACCAAAAAGGACAGCTTCTTTGCATCTGTCGCCAAGGCGGCGGGGGGTGGCATGGCTTTGCCATTGATCCCGCTGTCGTTTCAGGGCTTTCCCGAAAGTGACGCGCGCGCCAAGGCGGCGATGGCCGTGGCCAAACGTCGGCCCAAAAGCGGGCTGGTGCGGATGTTGAAATTTCGCCTGATCTGGGCGCAATACAATGGCGCGCGACGTTATTTCACCCGCCACCCAGACAGGATCGCGATGTGTTGGAATGGCATCACCGGCTCTCGCCGGGTGTTCATGGAGGGCGCGCGCGATGCGGGGGTGCCACGGCTTTATGGCGAACTCGCGCCCTTTCCCGGTCGGATGCAGCTTGATCCCAAAGGGGTCAATGCGCTGGGCTCTGTGCCGCGCGATCCGGGGTTTTTCACCGCATGGGCGGCGGGGCGCACGGATCGTCAGGGTGATGACTGGCGGGCGATGGGGGCCAACCTCACCGCGCGGCTGTCGCGGCGCACCGATGTGGGACAGGCGGAGGCTGATCTGTCAGACGAGCCGTTTCTTTTTGTCCCGCTGCAAGTGCCCAATGACAGTCAAATCACCATGTTTGGCGGTTGGGTTGGGTCCGTTGACGGGATGATTGCAGCGTTGGCCGAGGCCTCTGAGGCCCTGCCAGAGGGCTGGCACATTCGGATCAAAGAACACCCCTCAGCCAAGACCTCTCTGGCCGAACTGCTGGCCCGTGCCGAGGCGGCCTCTCATGGTCTGCTGCGTGTCGACAACCAAACCGACACATTTGCACAGGTGCGCGCCAGCCGCGGTGTGATCACCATCAACTCCTCGGTTGGGCTACAATCGTTTTTCTACGACAAGCCAGTGATCGTGTTGGGCGAAGCCTTTTTTGCGCTGTCCGGTTTGGTGCGCGTGGCCGGGGATCAAATGGCGCTGCGTCGGGCGATGGCGGAGGCGGAATCGCTCGCCTTTGATCCGGCTTTGCGGGCCACATTTATGAATTATCTTGATCAGGTGCATTTCCCGCATGTATCGGAAAGCCCCGGTGGCACCATCGAGATTGATCAAAACGCCGCAATGACGCGGATAATAGCGGCAAAGGCTGCCGTAGAGCACTAAAGCCTCTTTCCTCCAAACGCCCTTTCGCGTAAGGCTCCGCGCCAGTCATCCTATAGCGTTTCGAGAAAACCGGAGTCACGGGTTTTGGTCGAAACGCTCCGAAGGCTGAAACGCTTTAGACTGATGAGGAGACCCAAATGGGCTATAAAGTCGTCGTCGCAGGTGCCACGGGCAACGTGGGCCGCGAAATGCTGAACATCCTCGCCGAGCGCGAGTTTCCTGTGGATGAGATCGCGGTTCTTGCATCGCGTAAATCTCTCGGCACCGAAGTGAGCTTTGGCGACAAGACCCTCAAGACCCAAGATCTCGACACCTTTGATTTCACCGGCTGGGACATGGCGTTGTTTGCCGTTGGGTCGGATGCGACCAAAATCTACGCGCCGAAAGCCGCAAAAGCGGGCTGTGTGGTGATCGACAACTCGTCGCTCTATCGCTACGACGCCGATGTGCCGTTGATCGTGCCGGAAGTGAACCCGGACGCGGTGATGGGCTATGCCAAGAAAAACATCATCGCCAACCCGAACTGCTCGACCGCGCAGATGGTTGTGGCGTTGAAGCCGTTGCATGATCGCGCCAAAATCAAACGCGTTGTTGTGTCTACCTATCAATCGGTGTCTGGTGCGGGCAAAGCCGGGATTGACGAACTTTGGGATCAAACCAAGGGCATGTATGTGCCGGGCCAGGAACGTCCTGCGGCGAAATTCACCAAGCAGATTGCCTTTAACGTGATCCCGCACATTGATGTGTTCATGGATTCTGGCGACACCAAAGAAGAATGGAAAATGATTGCCGAGACCAAAAAGATTTTGGACACGTCGATCAAAGTCACCGCGACCTGTGTGCGTGTGCCGGTGTTTGTGGGCCATTCTGAATCGATCAACATCGAGACCGAAGAGTTCTTGGACGAAGATGAAGCCCGCGAAATCCTGCGCGTTGCGCCGGGGATTTTGGTGGTCGATAAGCGCGAAGATGGTGGCTATGTCACTCCGGTTGAATGCGTTGGCGATTACGCCACATTCATCTCGCGCATCCGTCAGGACGTGAGCATCGAGAATGGTCTCAACCTGTGGTGTGTCTCTGACAACCTGCGCAAAGGCGCGGCTCTGAACGCGGTTCAAATTGCCGAGCTTCTGGGCCGTCGGGTTTTGAAAAAAGGCTAAGGGAGGGAGGCCCAAAGAGCCTCTGATCTTTGGTTATTAAAGTCTTAAATCGTCACGCCTTTAACCTGAGACAGGGGAAAGGCGGAACGCTTTAAAGAAAGGGCGCTTGCGGGCGCCCTTTTTGGTGCCGATTCGCCTCCTGGCGGTCAGCGCCGCCGTCTTTTAAATGGATTTTGGGTCCAGTTTTGCCATTTTTGCGCCAAATGAGAGCGAAATGATGGAACCTATGCGGATCAAAAAATGCAGTTTTTATCTATTTATAATATTGAAATTAAATGATAATTTTTTAAATCCCCCTCGAATGGCGCGTTAACTTTAAAGTTTATTTATTGGCGCGAAGAAATTGTGGCGCTGTTATGTTCAGGTCGACTTACGACACCGCCACACAAAGAAAGAGGAGGGTGATTTATGTTTCGGGTGAAGATCAATCTCAGCGCCATTCGTCACGATCATTCCGAGCCGAAAGCGGAGGCGATAGATCGGATGGGAGATTGGGCCGAGGATATGGCAAATACCCAGCCGCGCCTGACGCGCGAGGAACTGTGCCGCACCTTTGGGGATAAATTCGGTGGCAGTGCGGGCAAGGGATATAAAACCGTAGCCTGATTGGGCGCGTTGATCGGCGGGCTTTTGCCGCGTGCGCCGTCTTGGTCCCTCGTCGCGGGAATATGACTTGCGTCTCGCCCGTGCCCATTGGACCTTTCCTCCGATCGAACAGGAGGAAACGATGTTTTCAAACCCCATTGCGAAACAATCCATTTGGACCACATCCGCGCTTGTGCTCTGCGCGATGACAGTGCCCGGCATGAGCCTGGCCGATAGTTTTACCGCCCAGTCAGACGTCACTGACGTGACGCTTTACCCAGAAAGCGCCACAGTGACCCGAAAGGGTCAGATCAACCTTCCCACTGGCCAACATGAGGTGACATTCACCGACATTCCGGTGGACCACTCTGTCGACCGGATCATCGCCAGCCTGCAAAGTAAGGTGACGGGGGCGACACTGGGTCCGGTCTCGTACACGAGCACGCCCACTATTGGCGATGCAGAGCTGTACAGATCGCCAGAGGCCAAGGCCGCGAAAGCCACGCTGGAGGCGCTTGAGGCACAGTTGCGCGATGAGACCCGCAAAGCTGATGCGGTGCGTCTTGAGGTCGCCGCCGCTGAGGATACATTGGCTTATTTGGGCCGGCTGTCCGCAGCGGAGGCGTCAGTTGACACCATGGCTGCCACGGCTGAGATGATCCGCGAACAATCACTGGCCGCACGCCTTGCCATGGCCGATGCGACCGCGCGCGCAGATGCGGCTGATCGCGATCTTGAGGCTCTCAAAGATGAGATCAGCCGCGCTGAAAACGCTCTGCACCGTCTGGCCCCGTCGAAGGGTGACCGTCTGTCGATCACGCTCGCGCTGGATGTGGCTCAGGCGGGCGATGTGACGGTTGATTTTAGCTATAGCGTTGATGATGCCTATTGGCAGCCGGTCTACACGGCGCGGTTGGACACCGAAACCGGGGCGCTGGATCTGACCCGTGCGGTGCAGGCATCACAGGAGACGGGTGAGAATTGGCAAAACGTGATGCTGCGTTTTGCCACCGACAATCCGGCCCGGCGAAGCGATCCAAATGAGGTCTACCCTTGGGTGCGTCGAATTTATGAGCCACGGCCAGCCCAGGAATTGATGCGCAGCGCGGATGCAGAGATGGCCGGGTATGCCGCACCGGTGATAGAAGCGATGGGCAGCATGGAGCAAAAGATGGCCACAGCCAACCTCACCGGCCTCAGCCTGACCTATAGCTACCCCACATCCACGACGCTCTATTCCGGTGCGGGGATGAGCGAATTTGCCCTCTCCGAAGTGGCCCTGTCGCCGGACCTTGTGGTGCGGGCTGTGCCGCTTTTTGAGGACACAGGGTATCTTATGGCGAGCTTCACCAATGACACGGGCGAAATGTTGGTGCCCGGTACTGTGCGGTTGATCCGCGATGGGGTGAGCCTTGGTCAGTCCCGTTTGAACACGGTTGTGAACGGGGCCGAGGTCGATCTGGCCTTTGGCGTGGTTGATGGCATTCGCGTGACCCGGACTTTGTTGGCGAAAAATGAAGGCGATCGGGGGGTGATTTCGAAATCGAATGAGATGTCGTCTGAGGTGCGGATTTCCGTTGAAAACCTTACGGCCAAGACCTGGCCGATTGAGGTGATCGACCGGGTGTCTGTGTCGGAGCAAGACGACCTCAAACTCGATTGGTCGGCCACGCGGATGCCCGATGTGACCGATTTGGACGACAAGCGCGGTGTGATGGCGTGGCATTTCGATCTGGATGCGGGCGAAACACAGGACATCAGCGTGAAGGAAAGCCTGCGCTGGCCTGAAGGGATGATGTTGGAGTAAGCCAAATAACACAGTCTAAGCGGGTGGTGCCCTGTTGCGCGCCACCCGCGCTATCGTCCGCGATTCGGCCCATATCGCGGTCAAACAGGGGCATCACAAAGTCGCCACAAAGCCGCCGCAGGCTTGCCCGACCCTCGCCCGGCCCGCGTCACTAACCTTTGCGGAAATTAACCATTTCCTGAGGGTTGCACCAAATTTTAACTTTCACAAACAGACCTTTAACCCTAGTTTAGGTGTCTGATTTCACACAGCTATTGTTTTTCTGCTCCGCCGAAAACCGGCAAATACCTCAAATTGTTTCCATGCTTTCCTACCGCCAAACCACGCTCTGTGGTCCCTTTATCTCAAGGGGTCCGGGGGCACGGACCGAAAGGATGGAACGATGATCATGCTGATGAAAACAACCGGCCAATCAGGCACCGCAAACGGCGCGATTTCTTTCAACTGGGATGTGCAGACGTTTGAGGCGGCATGCCGCCCGGCGAACCACAATTTGACCCGCGATGCACGCCGCTCCAATGTTGTGCTTTTGGGCGGATGTCACGAGACCCCCGATTTTCGCCCGG
The DNA here is from genome assembly GCF_003047105.1 of Celeribacter baekdonensis. NCBI lineage: Bacteria > Pseudomonadati > Pseudomonadota > Alphaproteobacteria > Rhodobacterales > Roseobacteraceae > Celeribacter > Celeribacter baekdonensis. The sequence goes on along the minus strand of NZ_CP028475.1, from coordinate 2,432,877 downwards.
ACCAAGGCGCGCGCATCGCGCTTGCCGCCTGATCCCAATCGACAGCCACACGAAAAAGGAAACGCCATGACCTGTTATTTCGACAAAGCCCGCCAAGGTCGCACCATCGCTCTGAACCTGCATCAAAACGGTGCTGTGATGTTCTTTCCCGAAGAGATCGAGGCAATGGAACTGAGTGACCGCCCGGCCATTCGTCAGGCGATCACGCAGATGAGCAAACCGATGTTCGTGCGCTCCAGTTCTGTTGAAACCGGAGCGATGATTGGCACACCGCGGGCCGAAAACAGCGCCGATGCGCCCTATCTTTTGACCAATGCTCTCGCGGTCGAAGATGACACGATTGAAACTGTTTTCCGGCTCGTGGCCTAAAGCCGCTCAGATCGGAGAAAAGCTGTTGCTCTCGGGGTCGTACTGATGCAAATCGCCTTCGCCAATGTCGGTCCAAAGCCCGTGAAGCGTCAAATCACCCGCTTCAACGGCGGCTTGGACAAAGGGGAAGGTCATCAGGTTTTCAAGCGACACCAGAATGGATTCCTTTTCCAACGCCCGCTTGCGTTCGCCTTCCGGCTTGTCGAGGACGCGCTCATATCCGGGGCGCAAGATGTCCATCCAGCGACCGACAAAAGAGGATTTTTCCTCAAGTTCAGGCGCATTGCCCGAACACATGTCGTAACAGCCCTGAACACCGCCGCAATTGGAATGACCCAAAACCACGATATGCGCCACTTTCAGTGCGGTGACGGCATATTCAACCGCCGCCGAGGTGCCGTGGTGGTCCCCATCGTCCGTAAAGGGCGGGATGAGGTTGGCGATGTTGCGGTGGATGAAAAATTCGCCCTGATCCGCGCCAAAAATGGATGTCACATGAACCCGCGAATCACAGCAGGAAATGATGAACGCGCGAGGACGCTGACCTTCTTCTGCCAGACGCCGATACCAAGATTTGTTCTCGGAAAACGTGGTCGCTTTCCATCCTTGATAGCGTTGAACCATATAGCTTGGGAGGGGTTTTGCATATTTCATCGCGGAGAAACTCTCTTGAGGATGCCGTTAGCCAGTTTGGGCGAATGTAATGAGAGTTTTCGAGGAATTCGAGGGAAAATCAGCTTGGGACTAAACCTTTTCTTGAGGGTCTTGAGGCAAAGTCAGACCACAGCGCGTGGGGGCGCTCAAATATGTGGGGTACTAAAATGGTGGTGGTAAAGCTGCGGCCCGATGGGGCTGTGCAGGTTGATCGAGATCGTTTGGATCAACTTTATGGTCAACTTGGCGCGTCAGGGGCCGATGGTGTCGTGTCGCGCGCCATGGAAGAGCTGGCGGTCAGATTGGCCAAAGTCGAGAGCAGCTATAGAAAGGGCCAGTTCGAAGATTTACAGCGAGCAGCACGCTCGATGGTCGCGATTTCCGAACAAATCGGGATGGTCAGTTTCGCGCGCGTTGCAAGTGACGTGAATGAATTGGCGCTGTCCGATGACGGAACGGCCTTGGCCGCTTGTGTCGAGCGGTTGATGCGGATCGGGGAAAATTCCCTTTTGGCGGTATGGGATCTTCAGGGCGCATCGCTCTAACCTGTTCCGGTAGTCGCGCCCGTAAAAGATGTGACAGCAAAGAGATTGGTTCGCCGGACAGCCGTCCCGCGAACCAGCTTGCAGGTGGTATCGGATTGGCGAAAGCGTTTCACGACAGGCTTGTCACACAAGTTTGGCGTGACATGCGGATAACGTATTGATGTTGCGCGCGTTTCGAAGTTGAATCGCATCTTAACGTCATATCGAAACGCTTTAGTCTTGGCGCAACGCCAATGAAAGGCCCGTCCGATGCCACTTTCTTTTGCCTCACCCACAGAGTCCGCTGTTCCCTTGTTCTTGATCGACGCTGACGATCTTGACGCTTTTCTCGCAAGCCGGTCCGACGACGATCAGCTCTGGCTCAAAACCAATGGGTTTTCCGCCGCTTTGGGATCGGTCTGTGTGATTCCAGGAGAGGGGAAAATTGCCGCTGTTGTCGCGGGGTTTGGCACCAAAAAAACGCGGGCTCGGGGTCGATTTGTCTTTGGTGCGGTGCGTGCGAAATTATCGGACGGCACCTATGCCTTGCACACAACGTTGACGGGTGAGGCTTTGGATGAGCAGCTTTTGGCGTGGCTTTTGTCCGGTTACGTTTTTGATAAATATGTAAAAAAATCACAACCCGCCGTGCATCTTATTGCGCCTGAGGGCGTAGATGTTGCCCGGCTTGAGGCCATTGCAGCGGGTGAGGCACTGACCCGTGATTTGATCAATACGCCCTCAAATGACATGGGCCCGGCTGAGTTGGAACAGGCCGCACGCGATCTGGCACAGGCGCATGGAGCAGAGATTTCAGTGACAGTGGGCGAGGCTTTGTTAACGCAAAACTTCCCGATGATTCACGCTGTGGGTCGCGCGTCCCCGCGCGCTCCTGCCCTGATCGACATGCGCTGGGGCGAGGCGGGGCCGACGCTGACGTTGGTGGGCAAAGGCGTGTGCTTTGACACCGGCGGGCTGAACCTCAAACCGGGGTCTTCCATGGGCTTGATGAAAAAGGACATGGGCGGGGCAGCCACGGTTTTGGGGCTGGCGAAAATGATCATGGCGCTGGAGGTGCCGTTACGGTTGCGGGTGTTGATCCCGGCGGTGGAAAACGCGGTGTCGGGCAATGCGTTCCGGCCACAAGATGTGTTGACCTCGCGCAAAGGATTGACTGTTGAAATCAACAATACGGACGCCGAGGGGCGTTTGGTGTTGGCCGATGCTCTGGCGCTGGCGGATGAAACCCCGCCGGATTTGTTGATCTCGATGGCGACCCTCACAGGGGCGGCGCGCGTGGCGGTTGGGCCGGATCTCGCGCCGTTTTTTGCCACTGATTCGACGGACGCTTTGGCGCTGTCAAAAGCGGCGACGAAGGTGGCCGACCCGGTCTGGCAACTGCCCTATTGGGAGCCCTACGAGAACATGATTGAGCCGGGAATCGCCGATCTCGACAATGCGCCGTCGGGCGGAATGGCCGGGTCAATCACTGCCGCGCTGTTTTTGCGGCGCTTCGTGACGGAAACCCCGCGCTATATGCATTTTGACATCTATGGGTGGAACCCGACCGCCGCACCTGCCCGACCCAAAGGCGGCGTTGGCCAAGGGGCGCGCGCGCTTTTGGCCGCGTTGCCTGAGCTTTTGTCGCTATGACAGATCGCCGCCTGACTCCTGCCAATACTCGTGTGGCCCTTGCGGGGTTTGCCTCTCAGGGCCAGAGCGAAGTGTGCCCTGAAACCACCACGGTCTGCGTCCCCGTTGCCGATTTGCGGGCCGGGCCGGACGGTGCGCGGGAACGACAATTGCTGTGGGGCGAGGGGTTTGATGTGCTGGAGCGGCGGGACGGATGGGCCTTTGGTGTTGCGCGGCGCGATGGTTACGTGGGGTATGTGGCGCAGGCCGAACTCGGTCCCGTTTCGATCCCAACCCACCTGATTTCCGTGCGCGCCACGCATCTTTATCCCACCGATGATTTCAAATCCGAAGCGGTGAGCAGCCTGTCTTTCGGCGCGCGCATGCGCGTCGTGGATGAGCGGCGCAAATTCATGGAGATTGAGGGCGGGCTTTTCGTTCCGAAACCGCATATCCGCCCGATCGAGCGGCCCTTTTCCGATCCGGTCACAGTTGCGCAACTGTTCTTTGGCACGCCTTACCTTTGGGGTGGCAATTCCACCTTTGGCATTGATTGTTCGGGCCTCGTCCAGGCGGCGTTTTTGGCCTGTGGCATCGACTGTCCGGGTGACAGCGATATGCAAATGGGTATGGGCGCAACCGCCTCAGCGCCCTACAGGCGTGGCGATCTTTTGTTTTGGAAGGGCCATGTGGCGCTTTGCGTTGATGATGAGGTTCTGATTCACGCCAATGCTCATCACATGGCCGTGGCCTATGAGCCGATCTTGCGAGCGATTGCGCGAATTGACGCACAGGGCGATGGTCCGGTCACAGCGCATCGGCGGATGTAGGGAGGAGGCTATTCGACCGCGCGGATCAGTTTGCGGTCGAGAACCCGCAGCACCGCGCGCAAATCGCCGCCGCGTTTGAGGATTTGCCCGTCCATGGCGATGACCGAATACATCCCCTGTTTCCCGCGCAGTTTTGGCCGTTTTTCGATCCGATAAATCGGATGTTCTGCGGTGCGTCGAAACACGGAAAACACGGCAACCTCTTTGAGGAACGACATGCCATAGTCGCGCCATTCGCCTGCGGCTACCATTCGGCCATAAAGCCCCAAGATCGTGCCAAGCTCTTGGCGATCAAAGGCAACCCTGTCTTGTTGAGGCGCGGGGCCGGGAAAGGGAGTAGGTGCATTCATGCTCTCAGCTTGGTCACAAAACTGTCGAAAATCAAGAAAACTCGGCGCAGTTCTCACGTCAGTGATCGGGTTGCCTTAATGAGGCCATGAAATGGTCCGTGACTTTTCTTGTTTCATCCCTTTTTCGGCCAAGGTGTTGGTGCAAAACGTTAGGCAGAGCGAGAACGCTTTGCCCCGGTGTCACGGTTTAACAGCCCCCACCCAGTTCGTGACCCCGGGGATCTCGCTCAAAACCAACTTGTAAGGCCGAGGCAGCACGCTGTCTCGGCTTTTCCTTTATGGGGCGTTGCGTTGGGGGATGTGCTGCGGTTAGCCGCACCAAACACGGATGATCCGACCCGTCGCATCCAGATCAATATTCGTGCGCTCAGGCCGGAAGTCCTTTGTCACCATGCGCCCAGGAGGAATGATGCGGGTGCCTGCAGGAAGATCAAACGCATCAAGCGCGGATTTGTCCTGACCGATCAGTGGGGTGAGGATTTCTAAAGCGCATTCAGTTGCAGACATGGGGGCCGGACCTTTGTCGGAAACATGGGTGTCTTCTTTGCATCCGCTCAGGGCAAATGCCCCGAGGATGAGAGTGAGAGCGGTTGGGCGGATCATTTCCGTACTCCATAGCATCGTAAAAACATGGTCACTGCGCCGTCGATGACCTTTTGTTTGTCGGACTCGTCGATGTCGCAACAGGTTTGAAACAGGCGCATGGATTGGACGCGGACTTTGCACAATTCGGCAAATTGATCGGCGGCCAGCTCGATGTCGTCAATCGCCAATTCGCCGCGTGCGGTGCAACTGGCGAGATATTGCGACAAGCGATGGGTCACCAAGGCCGGGCCGCTTTCATAGTATTTGCGGCCCAGTTCGGGGAAGCGATCGCTTTCGGACACGGCAATGCGAAACACAGCCTGACCAAAATCCGAGAGAATGAAATCAAGGATCTTGCGCCCGACATTTGGCAAAAGCGCCTCAGGCGAAAGGTTCTCGTCCATCCGCTCTTCAAACGCGTCGGCTTGCCGTTTGGTTTCCTGTGCCGCGATTTCCAAAAACAACACGCGTTTGTCGGGGAAATAGCTATAGAGCGTGGCTTTGGACACGCCAGCCTCGCGGGCGATGTCATCGACTGATGCGCCCTCAAACCCGTCGCGTAGAAACACAGTGCGCGCCCCTTCGACAACCTGATCGAATTTGCGCCCCTTTTTGATCATCGGGTGTGTGTCGCCCATGGGTCCCCTCCGTGTCTGGGTATAATAGTGCGCTTTTTGGGTTTTCTGAATGGCGAAATAAGAAAACAGATGTGCCTTTTACGCCCTTGGATGATAAAGAAAAAAAGGCAGGCCCGTAGGCCCGCCCAGTGCTCGACAGGGATGTCGATAGAAAGCCGTACAACACACGGTCCGTTTGAAAACTAAACTGATCGGTACAGATGAGCAAGTCTTTCTAAACGCAACGGTTTAGTTTTAGGCGCAATTGATGGTTGCGAACCATCAGCAAGTTTTATAATTTAGAACCATTCTAAAATAGAGGCCCATATGATCCCTGGTTTTGCCAATCGCCGCCGCTTTTCTGATCTGTCAGAACAGGAAATTCTTGCTCTTGCCATCTCATCTGAGGAGGATGATGCGCAGATTTACCGCATGTATGCTGAACGCCTGCGCGAAGAGTTTCCCAGCAGCGCAGCCGTGTTCGAAGCTATGGCAAAAGAGGAAGACGGCCACCGCACCTCTTTGATTGAATTGCATAAAAAACGGTTCGGCACTGTGATTCCGTTGATCCGGCGCGAACATGTGTCGGGCTATTATGCGCGCAATCCGGTGTGGTTGATCGAAAATCTCGGGCTTGAGCGGATGCGTGCGGAAGCGCAGGCGATGGAACGTGGCGCCGAAGAGTTTTACCTCAAAGCCGCCGCGCGCACCACCGACGCCGACACCCGCGCGCTTTTGGGCCATTTGGCCGCAGCAGAGGCCGGGCATGACAAAAAAGCCGGGGAATTGGAGAAAGAGTTCCTCGATGGGGACGAACGTGAGGCGGAAGACAAAGCCGCGCATCGCCAATTTGTGCTGACTTGGGTGCAACCCGGACTTGCGGGCCTCATGGATGGCTCAGTCTCGACCCTTGCGCCAATTTTTGCCACCGCCTTTGCCACCCAAAACACCCACACCACCTTTCTTGTCGGCCTTGCCGCTTCTGTCGGCGCGGGGATTTCCATGGGCTTCACCGAGGCCGCGCATGATGATGGCGTGATTTCAGGGCGCGGGTCTCCGATCAAACGCGGCTTTGCCTCGGGCATCATGACAATGGTTGGCGGTTTGGGGCACGCGCTGCCCTATTTGATCACCGATTTCTGGACCGCAACAATCATCGCCTTCATCGTGGTCTTTATCGAGCTTTGGGCCATTGCGTGGATTCAAAACAAATTCATGGAAACCCCCTTCTTGCGGGCGGCTTTTCAGGTTGTGCTTGGCGGCGCGCTGGTGTTCGCTGCGGGGGCATTGATCGGCGGCGGTTGATGCGGATTTGACCTATAAGCCAGCGCCTCGGAGGCATCTGTGACCAAAATCTACATTGATGCCGATGCCTGTCCGGTCAAAGCCGAGGCTGAAAAAGTTGCCACCCGGCACCAAATCCCCTGTCTCTTTGTGTGTAACGGCGGGCTGAGGCCTTCGCCCAATCCCTATGTCGAGTTGATTATCGTGCCCGATGGCCCAGATGTGGCCGACATGTGGATTGCGGAGCGCGCGGGCGTCGGGGATGTGGTGGTCACAGGTGACATTCCGTTGGCTGCCAAAGCGGTCGAAGCGGGCGCGCGCGTGATCAAACATGACGGCGAGGCCTTTACGCCTTCGAACATCGGCAATGCATTGGCGACCCGCGATTTGATGTATGATTTACGCGCGGCGGACCCGTTTCGCCAAGGTGGTGGAAAGCCGTTTTCAAAGGCGGATCGTTCGCGGTTTTTGGACGCTTTGGAACGCGCCGTGCAAGGCGCAAAAAGGGATGCTCTATGACCATCGAGGCGGTGATTTTTGACATTGGCAATGTGTTGATCGAATGGCAGCCGGAGCGCCATTACGATGCGGTGATCGGCGAGGCGCGCCGGCGCGCGATGTTTGAAACCGTTGACTTGCACGCGATGAACGATCTTGTCGATCAGGGGGCAAATTTTCGCGAAACCATTACGGCAACGGCGGATCACTACCCTGAATTCAAAGACGAAATCCTGATGTGGTATTTCGATTGGATCAAAATGGCCGCCCCCGCCATTCCCGGCTCTGTCGCGCTTTTACGGGCTTTGCGGGCTAAGGGCATTCCGGTGTTTGCATTGACCAATTTCGGGATTGAGAGTTTCGAATTTGCCGAAACGCAGTACCCGTTTTTGATGGAGTTTGACCGCCGTTATGTCTCCGGGCGCATGGGGTGTGTCAAACCGCATTCTTTGATCTTTGAGATGGTCGAAGCGGACTGTCACATCGCGCCAAAGGCGCTTTTGTTCGCCGATGACCGCCCTGAAAACCTTGATATTGCTGCCAGCCGTGGCTGGCAGACGCATCTGTTTGACGGGCCGAAAGGCTGGGCCGATCGGCTTGTGTCTGAGGGGCTTTTGACGGCAGAAGACCTCAAAGCCGCAGGATTTTAAGCCAAGGCGTTTGCCACACGTTTGCCCAGAGGGACCTCCTTGATCGGCAAATGAACGATGGCGGAAAACGCCCCAATGCCGACGCCAACCCACCAAACGGCGGTGTAATTGCCGTAGACATCATAGAGCCGCCCCCCAACCACACGCCCAGAAACGCGCCCAGTTGGTGAGAAAAGAATACGATCCCGTAGAGCGTCCCCATGTAACGCAGCCCGTAAATATGGGCCACGAGGCCGGAGGTCAGTGGCACCGTGGCCAACCACAACGCGCCCATAACGACCGAGAACACCAGCACAGATGTGGGGGTGATCGGGAAGGCAATAAAGGCCGCAGCGGCCAAGGTCCGTCCAATGTAAATCCCGGTCAGCAAATACTTTTTGGAATAGCGTTTGCCGAGGTATCCGGCGAACAGAGTGCCGCAAATATTGGCCAAGCCGATCAGCGAGATCGACACCGCGCCCAAAGCCGAGGTCGAGGTCACACCGAGCGATGCGAGCGTGCCCGAGGGGTCAATCGCACCGCACATCTCGGTCACCAGCGCGGGAAAATGCGCGGTGATAAAGGCAAGCTGATAGCCGCAGGAGAAGAAGCCCAGGAAAATCAACGTGTAGCTTGGGTCGCGAAAGGCTTTGCCAAGGATCGCGCCAAGGCTTTCCTCTAATTCGGCTTTGCTGGCCATTTGTGGCGAGCGCATCAGCGGCAGCGCCAAGAGCGTCAACAAAATGGCGGCAGCGAAGAGAATGAACACGTTTTGCCATGCCATCATACCCAAAAGCCATTCCGCCAAAGGCGCGCCAAACACCTGTCCGGCGGATCCCGCCGCTGTGGCAATGGCCAAGGACATTGACCGGTTTTCATCTGAGGAGGCCCGTCCTACGACTGCCAAGATCACACCAAATCCCGTGCCTGCGATGCCAAATCCGACCAGCACCTCATAGAGCTGATGCGCCTCAGGTGTCACTGCGAATGACGAAAGCACAAGCCCCGCCGCATAGATCAAAGCGCCGATGATAATGGCTTTTCGGTCGCCAATCCTCTCGGCCAAAGCACCAAAAATTGGCTGGCCGATGCCCCAAAACAGGTTTTGTAACGCAATGGCCAATGAAAATTCCGACCGGGGCCAATTGAACTCGGTGGCAATTGGGATCTGAAACACACCAAAGGAGGCGCGGATCGCGAAGCTGACGATGATGACGATGCACCCGGCCAAAAGGACGGGGGTGAGAAGCGGTGTGCGTGCGGTGGACATCTTTGGTCTCCTTTGTCTCAGCTTTCGGCAAAACCTGCACGCGCGTCAATTGAATGATTGGCATGAAACACATCATCTTTTCTTATGATCCGGGACGCAGTATGGGGAGGGCATGGATACGCTTATGGATATTTATGCGGCCCGCGTGGCCGAGGGCACGCTGCGCGCGGATGCGGCGCAAGACTCTGTGCTGCCGATGCTGGAGCGGGTGCGGGCGCAACTGGCCAGCCAGCCCGCCGGGAAAAAGGGGCTTATGTCCCTGATTGGCGGGCGCAAGAAACCCGAACCGATCACCGGGCTCTACCTTTGGGGCGGTGTGGGCCGCGGCAAATCCATGTTGATGGATCTGTTTTATGACCACGCCCCGGTGCCCGCGCGCCGCGTGCATTTTCATGCCTTCATGCAAGAGGTCCAAGACGGCATCAACACCGCGCGCAGGGCCGGAACGCCGGATGCGATCGCGCCCGTGGTCGAAGAGATCGCCAGTGAAATCAAACTCTTGTGTTTTGATGAGATGCAAATCACCGATATCGCCGACGCGATGATCGTGGGGCGTTTGTTTGAGGGGCTGTTTGCCAAGGGCGTCACCGTCGTGACCACATCGAACCGGGTGCCCGATGACTTGTACAAAGACGGGCTTAATCGTCAGCTGTTTTTGCCCTTCATCGCGGTTCTGAAAGAGCGGTTGGAGGTGCATCATCTGCATTCTCCGGTCGATTATCGCCAAGGCCGTTTGACCGGCACGCCGGTGTATTTTCAGCCGGTGAACGCAGAGGCGCGGGCGGCGATTGAGGATATTTGGACGGATTTGACCGGCGGTGCGACCGAGTCTCTGACACTCAAGGTCAAGGGACGCGATGTCGTTTTGCCCAGGTTTCACAACGGCATTGCACGTGCGAGTTTTTGGGATCTCTGCGGCCAAATGTTTGGTCCCGGCGATTACCTTGTCATCGCGGGAGCTGTTAAGCTTCTGATATTGGAAGATATTCCACGCCTCACCCGGAGCAACTTCAACGAGGCCAAACGGTTTGTGACCCTGATTGATGCGCTCTATGAGGCCAAGGTGCGGCTGGTGTGTAGTGCTGTGGACGAGCCAGAGAGCCTTTATGTCGAAGGGGCTGGGGCATTCGAATTTGAACGCACCGCATCGCGCCTGCGCGAGATGCAGGACGCGAGCTGGGGCGAGGCCGAAGAGGGCGCGTGACTTAGGTTGTGAGGCCCAAAATCGCGCGCACCCGTGGCACAACCTCTTCGCCATAAAGCCGAATGTTGTCCATCAGCACCTCATGGCTGACCGGCCCAGCGGAATATTTCAAATCAAACCGCTGCACATCGAGCGCCTGAACCGTGGCGGCGATTTTGCGCGCCACCGTGTCGGGCGAGCCAACGTAAAGCGCGCCATTTTCGACCTCGTGCTCAAATGCGTCCCGGGTCAGCGGCGGCCAGCCGCGTGTGCGCCCAATGCGTTGGTGCATCACGCGGTAGCCGTCAAAAAACCGATCCCGCGCCTCTTGGTCCGTGGCGGCAATATGGCCCGGCGAATGACAGCCAATGGGCAAGGTTGCCGCATCCATTTTTTCGCGCACGTCTCGGTACAAGCCGGCATAAGGCGCAAAACGGGCGGGCGGACCGCCGATGATGGCCAAAGACATCGACATGTTATTGGTGGCGGCGCGCACCACGGATTCGGGCGTTCCGCCGACGCCGACCCAAACCGGGATTGGTTTTTCAGGGCGCGGATAAACCGCTTGAGATTTCAACGGGGTGCGATGGCGTCCCGACCAACTGATTTTCTCCGCGCTGGTCAGTTTGGAAAAAATCTCAAATTTTTCCTCAAACAACATCTCATAATCTGAGAGATCAAAACCAAAGAGCGGGAAAGATTCGGTAAATGATCCGCGCCCAAGCGTGACTTCGGCGCGACCATTTGAGATGGCTTGGATCGTGGAAAATCGCTGAAACACCCGGATCGGATCGTCAGAGGACAACACGGTGACCGCAGAGGTCAGTTTGATCTTTGAGGTCACAGCGGCGATGGCGGCCAAAATCGTGTCCGGGGCGGAGACCGCAAAATCGTCGCGGTGATGTTCGCCCAGACCGAAAATGTCGAGGCCAACCGCATCGGCCAGTTTTGCCTCTTCAATGACGTTGCGGATCACCTGGCCATGCGACAGATCGCGGCCCTGAGCGTCCCAAGTGACATCGCCAAACGTGTCGATTCCGAATTCCAAAGACATGATGCATCTCCTGTGCTTGACGCACAGATACAGCCAAATCACCTGTGCGCCTACATGCGCGAGCGCACAGAGACTGTTCAGATCACGCGTTGTCTTGCAGGATGTGCCCAGCGAGATAGAGCGAGCCACAGATCAGAATACGTGCCTCGGGGGCGGCGCTGACGATCTCTTGCACTGCGGTCAAAACACTCTCGGATTCAACGGCGTCCATGCCATCCTCGCGGGCGGTTTCGGCGGTGGCCGAGGCGGGCAGGGTGGCTTGGGCGTCGGGGATCGACACGGCATAAAGCCGCTCGGCATGGCGCGCGAGCGGTTTGAGGTATCCGCCCACGTCTTTGGTGTTCAGCATGCCGCAGACCATATACGTTGGACGTCTTGGCAAACGGTCCAGAGCCTCGGCCAAGGCGATCCCCGCGGCGGGGTTGTGCCCGCCGTCGAGCCAAAGCTCGGCCTTCGGGGCAGCATCGGTCAAGGGCCCGGTAGCAAGGCGTTGCATACGGGCGGGCCAATAGGCGTCGGTCAAAGCAGCCTCAAGGGCGGTATCGTCAACGCCAAGTTGACGCAGGGCGGCAATGGCCGCGCCTGCGTTGATGATTTGGTGATGGCCGATCAGACGCGGCAACGGCAGGTCGCGCAGCCCGTGTTCGTCCTGATAAATCAAGCGACCGCGTTCTTCCCATACATGCCAGTGTTGACCATAGGCCATAAGCGGTGCGCCCATACGGGCGGCGCGGGCCTCGATGACCTCCATCGCCTCGTCGGGTTGCGGGCCGACGATACAGGGCACACCGCGTTTGATAATCCCGGCTTTTTCCGCCGCAATTTCGGCCAGAGTTTCGCCCAGATATTGGGTGTGATCAATCGAGATCGGGGTGATGATGCTTAGGGTCGGGGACTCGACCACATTGGTCGCATCCAGCCGCCCGCCAAGGCCGACCTCAAGCAAGGTATAATCGGCAGGCGTGCGCGCCATGGCGAGGATGCCCGCAACGGTGGTGATTTCGAAATAGGTGATCGGCGCGCCGCCATTGGCGATTTCACATTCTTCCAACACCTGCATCAGCGCGGGTTCGGAAATAAACGTGCCCGCCAAACGAATGCGTTCGTGAAACCGCGCCAGATGTGGCGAGGTATAGGCGTGCACCGATTTTCCAGCGGCCTCAAGCCCGGCGCGGATCATCGCTTGGGTTGATCCTTTGCCGTTGGTGCCGGCAATGTGGATCACCGGGGGCAGATCGCGTTCGGGGTGATCCAAAGCGTCCAGCAAACGCCAGACACGATCCAGAACAAGATCAATGATCTTGGGGTGAAGTGACATCAACCGATCAAGGATGATGTCCGACGAGGGGGATGTCACTTTTGCGCGTCCTTGGCGGGGGGCGTTTGGGGCTTTGCGGCCTCAAGAGGTTTGACCTCGGGAGCCGGTGCCGGAAGATCCCCCGCAACGGCCGGGGTCATTTGTCCCAACATGCGTAGGATCGTGACCAATTCGGATTTCATCTGACCTCGGTGGGTCACCCGATCCAACATCCCGTGATCCAAAAGATATTCGGCGCGCTGGAAGCCCTCGGGTAGTTTTTCACGAATCGTTTGTTCGATCACGCGCGGACCCGCGAAACAGATCAGCGCATTGGGTTCAGCGATTTGCACGTCACCCAGCATGGCGTAGGAGGCGGTGACACCGCCGGTGGTCGGATGGGTGAGCACAACAATATAGGGCAGACCCGCCTCTTTGAGCATCTCGACGGCCACGGTGGTGCGCGGCATTTGCATGAGGGAGAGAATCCCCTCCTGCATCCGGGCACCGCCTGCGGCGGAGAACATCACAAACGGGCGTTTGAGTGCGATGGCGCGCTCAACACCGGCGATGAACGCATTGCCGACATACATGCCCATGGAGCCAGCCATGAACGAGAAATCCTGTGCCGCGGCCACGATCGGCGTGCGGCCCATCTCGCCCTCAGCCACCAACATGGCTTCTTTTTCGCCAGTGGAACGCTGTGCCGCTTTCATCCGCTCGGGATAGCGTTTTTGGTCGCGGAATTTCAAAGGGTCTTCAATCGGTTCGGGAACCTTGATCTCAGAAAACACCCCGCCATCAAACAGCGCCGAAAAGCGCGCGCGCGGCGTGATATGCATGTGGTGATCGCAATTGGTGCAGACATTGAGATTGTCTGCCAATTCGCGATGGAACAGCATGGTGTTGCATTCAGGACATTTGGTCCAAAGGTTGTCCGGGGTATCGTGTTTGGAAAACAGCGAATTGATCTTTGGACGGACGTAGTTGGAAATCCAGTTCATACGGGGAGCCTTTGGACGTAACGTTACTGGCCCTCAGATAAGGCCATGAGAGAAGAATTGCAATCAGCGCCTGATCGCAAGCCTTGCGGTCAGCCAAGTTGCCAACAAAAGCAGCGTTTGAAAGACGATCACTTTTGGGTCGCTATAGGCGTCGGTGAGATTAAGCGTTTGGACCATGCGACCAAAGCCAGACATCATATCTTGTTGCGGTGCAATCAACATGGCGGTGGCGTTGTTCATCAGGTGAAGCGCACAGGCCGGACCGATTGTGCCCGAGCGCGCGGTCAGATCGCCCGCGACAAGCCCGAACAGTATCGCCCAGACAACGGGGAAGATCGCCGCCGCGCCCTCGGCCGCACCGCTGAGATGGCCCAGTCCGAACAAGACGGAGGAGGCCAGCACACCCAGCGTATAGGATTTGGTCGAGGCGATCAGTTGGCTTTGCAAATAGCCACGAAAAAACACCTCTTCGGCGGTGATTTGGATCATCAGACCCAAAAGCGCGAAGGGCATCCAAAACAACCACAGGCCAAGGCCTAGATTTTCAGACAGCTCAGACTCAGGATTGTCCCATGGCAGCAACATGGTGACAAAGCTCAGGAGTGCGATCCATTTGAGGGTTGCGAAAAATTGCCTGCGCATCACGTTCGCCGGTCCGGTGATCTCGCGCAGGCTGCGCCTGTGCAACCGACGTGCCAAAATCACACTGCCGACCAAAAGCACGCCATAGCCCGAGAGCAACACAAACATCCCACCGGGCGTGGCCCCGATGACAACCCCGTTCGGGCCAAAGCTAATCGGCATCAACGCGGGGGCCATGCGCCCGATCAGCGCATAGAGCAAAGGTGTGACCAAAGCCCCAAGCGCCAAAGCAGCCAAGATCTGAACTGCTATACGCCAAAGCTCGGGGCACCGCGCCGCAGACCGCAGGATCGCATCATAGGGATGAGGGCGGGGCGGGATCATGGCGTTCTTTCTATGTGCGGCGGGTTGTCTTGGCCAAACCGATAGCACGGCCTGCGGTGGTCCGAAAGCAAGTCGGCAGTGTGCCGCCACACCCGGCAAGGATGGCTTGCAGGCGGGGCGGCATCCCATGTATGCCAAGCTCGGTTATGGCGCGATCGCGAAGAGGCTTTCGGGGTTTTGGTAAAGGTGAGGCAGCACATGGACAGACTCAAAATGGGGCTTTGGGGCGGTTTTGTGCTCGGCCTGGCTTTGGCCCTGTCGGCCTGTCAAATGGCGGTGCCGACACCTGCGACCGCAACAAAAGCCGCGCCAAGAGAAATCCGATTGTCCAGTAGTGGCTTGGCTGTGGCCGGGCCGACGGGATTTTGCATCGACCCCGGTTCGGTGAAAGACGAGCAAGGCGGAAGTTTCGTCCTTTTGGGCAGTTGCACCGGCCTGAGCGGCGGCTCCAATCTGGGCCGCAAAGCCAGCACGGCGGTTTTGACCCTGTCGGTTTCTGGCCCTTTGACAGATGCCACGCCTTTTGATGCGGCGGGCGTTCAGGCCTTTTTTGTCTCCGACGCAGGCCGCACCGTCCTGTCGCGGTCTGGGAACATGGCAACGGTCACGCTTTTGGGCAGTGCGATCGAAGGGGGCACCGTCTTTGTGCATGCCCGCGACACCTCCGCCCCTATGATCAATGGGCTTGACGATGAATATTGGCGCGCCTTCTTTGTCTCAGGGGGGCGGTTGATGACAGCGACGGCCACGCCGTTCTCTCAGGCACCGATGTCCTCAGAGGGGTTGAAAATCGCCTTGAAACAGTTCGCAGGTGTTTTGGCGCGTAAAAACCCGACGTAATGGGTAGAAATTGTTGCCAAAATGGAACCAAACGCTGGATTTATCGAGCGTTTGTTGAGATGAAACCTTTGTCGGCCATAATTGGGCAAAGCCACTGGCAAAGCTATGGGCATGGTCAAAGGCTGGCACCACAGAAAGGTTTCTTAAGGTTATGAGCAGTCGGGTCGGTAAGCTGTTTGAAAAGCGTTTCAACAAACTATCCATTTCGCGTTGGGCGCGTCGCGCACGTTCTGCGGAGACACTTGATGTGGCGACATTGCGGTGGCTGCGTGCTCAGGCTCGCAGCCTGCGGTGGGAATTGGATCAATTCCTTTTTGTCGCCGAAGGCCGATTGGCATTGCCGCTGATTGGATCGAATGCGATGCAATTGCCGCTTTATACCGATTGGTCACATCGACCTGAATTGTGGCGCGGTCCGATTGCGCAACAAGGGGTCTCCGCGGTGCCGACGAAAACGTCGATCGGTTCTGAGGCGACGCTGTTTCACGATTGCCAAATTTCGGAATTGACCTACCGGCAAATGCGCAACAGTTCGGAGTCGGATCTTGCACCGTTTGGATTGCGCTTGGATGTGTTTCGTTTCGACGGCTCATTTTTGTCGCTGTCGGTCAATATGCCCGATGAGGTCTGCCACGGGTTGAGTTTGCGTCATTTGGTACGCTTGGATTTTTCGGTGGACCTTGAAAAGCCGATCGAAATTTTTGCACGGTTGAATGTGAAACACGGGCCAAACCTTGAACAATTGGTGCGGGAATTGCCTTTGCACTCTGACGAAGGCTTTGTCGATTTTGATTTGGCCTACACCAAGCTGAATGAAAAGCGGGTTGAAAAACTTTGGGTCGATTTGATCTTTGAAGGCCCCGAAATGAACCAAATTGTCCTGCGGGACCTGACCCTGTCGCGCCGTCCGCGCGCGGAACTTTGACGGAGAGCAAGATGGACAAGGTGACATTGGTCAAAACGCGGCTTCAGGCGGGGATTTGGGAAGGCGAATTGCATGTGCCCGAGGCGATTGAACGGTTGCCGGAGATCGAGGTGAGCTATCTCGATCAGCCGTTGCCGGGGCACACGCTCTCTGAGGACCCGGACCGCGCCGGAGTTTGGTTTTTCCGCTTTGCCGTACCCACAGAAGTGATCAGTGACGGTGTGCAGACCTTTGTTTTCACGGATCGGGACAGCGGGCAGGTGCTTGGGTCTTTTGCCTTGATCGCGGGGGATGGCTTGGCCGATGATATTCGCGCCGAAATGGATTTGCTGCGTCAGGAATTGGATATGCTCAAACGGGCGTTTCGGCGGCATTGTCTTGAGGTCGGTGCAAACTGAGGACGCGGGTCCGTCGCGCTGACGCCGCGTTTCGAGTGACATCTCCTCCGGCTCAGCGCATTTTAGCGCGGGCAAGGGAGGCCCTCACATGACGCATGAACTGTATCCACATCTGCTTGAACCGCTTGATCTTGGCTTTACCAGCCTGCGCAATCGGACCCTGATGGGGTCGATGCACACCGGGTTGGAAGAGCGCGGCGATTGGGCGGCTGTGGCCGAATTTTACGCGGCGCGCGCCAAGGGCGGGGCTGGGATCATTGTCACTGGCGGCATGGCACCGAATGTCGAAGGTGGGGTGTTCCCCGGTGCGGCAGGATTGTTCACCGATCAAGATATTGCCAATCACCGCCGCGTCACGGACCGCGTCCATTCCGAGGGCGGCAAGATCGCGATGCAGATTTTGAACGCCGGGCGCTATGCCTACGGGCCAAATTGCGTCGCCCCCTCCGCGATCAAATCTCCGATTTCGCCGTTCAAACCGACCGAATTGGATGCGGCCGGCATCGAAAAACAAATTGCGGATTATGCCACCGCCGCTCTGCGCGCCAAAGACGCTGGCTATGATGGCGTCGAAGTGATGGGGTCCGAAGGCTACCTGATCAACCAATTTTTGGTGACCCATACCAACAAACGCGACGACGCGTGGGGCGGTTCCTATGAAAACCGGATGCGCTTTGCCATTGAGGTGGTGAAACGCGTGCGCGCCGCTGTTGGGCCGGAGTTCATCGTGATCTACCGTATTTCGATGATTGATCTGGTGCCAAACGGATCGACATGGGACGAGGTCGTTCTGTTGGCGAAAGCGGTCGAGGCCGCGGGGGCGACGATTCTCAACACGGGCATCGGTTGGCACGAGGCGCGCGTGCCGACGATTGCGACCTCTGTGCCGCGCGCGGCCTTTGCCTCTGTGACGAAACGGATGATGGGCGAGGTCTCGATCCCGGTGATCACCTCCAACCGGATCAACCATCCACAGGTGGCCGAGGATGTGTTGGCCGAGGGATGCGCCGATATGGTGTCGATGGCCCGACCGTTTTTAGCCGACCCTGAGTTCGTCAACAAAGCCGCGATGGGCAAAGCGGATGAGATCGCGCCCTGCATCGCCTGTAACCAAGCCTGTTTGGATCACACATTCGCTGGGAAACTGACCTCCTGTTTGGTCAACCCGCGCGCCTGTCATGAGACCGAACTGACTTATTCCCCCGCTGCAACGTCCAAAACCGTGGCCGTCGTAGGTGCGGGACCTGCTGGTCTGATGGCCGCTTTGGTCGCCTCTGATCGCGGTCATACGGTCACGCTGTTTGACAAAGCCGATACATTGGGTGGTCAGCTCAACATGGCGCGTCAGGTACCAGGCAAAGAGGAATTTCACGGGCTGGTCGATTGGTTCAAAACCATGGTCGCCCGCTCCACCATCACTGCTCGTCTCAATACGGAGGCAACGCCTGAGGCGCTCGCGGGCTTTGATGAGGTCATCATCGCCACAGGCGTGCGCCCGCGCGACCCCGAGATTGCGGGCCAGAATGATCACAACACGGTTGTCTCATATATAGATGTCTTGCGTGGCAAGGTTCCGGTCGGCCCGCGCGTGGCTGTGATTGGGGCCGGGGGCATTGGCTTTGATGTCGCCGAATTCCTGACCACAGGCGATAGCCCGACCTTGAACCTCAAAGAGTGGAAAGAGGAATGGGGCATCACCGATCCAACGCGTGATCGTGGCGGCCTTTCGTCCGATGGCCCAAAACCTGACGCTCCGCTGCGACAGGTCACGTTGTTGCAACGCAAGGCCGAGAAACCCGGCAAGCGGCTGGGCAAAACCACAGGTTGGATTCACCGCGCGACGCTTGCCATGAAGGGCGTGAAGATGATCGGCGGGGTGTCCTATGATGAGATCACGTCTGAAGGGCTTTGGGTCACCAAGGTCGATGAACGTCAGTTGATTGAGGCAGACACAATTGTTTTGTGTGCTGGGCAATTGTCCGAGCGTAGCTTGGCGGATGCGCTGATGGCGCAGGGCGTGGCCTGCCATGTCATCGGCGGTGCAGATGTGGCCGCGGAACTCGATGCCAAACGCGCGATTGATCAGGGGGCACGGCTTGCGGCTACGCTCTGACGGGGCGTCTTTTTGGTCAAAATACTCTCGCCGAAGGCACGCTTTCGGTGGGGTAAAAGGACCATTTGAGGATTGTTTCCGCGTTTCCTGACGTGGAACGATCCTCGAAACACCACGCTATTGTCTCCCATCTTCCCCATTCTTGCCCGAATTGGCCGTCATTGATGTGGCTTGTAGGGTCAAGATTGTAGGTAAGATAGACATGGATCGACTGACGGAAATGGAAGCCTTTGCCACCGTTGTGGACCAAGGCGGTTTCACGGATGCAGCAAAGAAAATGGGGATTTCCAAATCTGCCGTTTCCAAACATGTATCTGCCCTTGAGGCGCGTTTGGGCGCACGGTTGCTCAACCGCACGACCCGCCGGGTCAGCCCAACGGAGATCGGATTGGCCTATTACGACCGTGCGCGTCGGGTTTTGAACGATGCGGGCGAGGCGGATGCGCTGGTCACCTCAATGCAAAGCGCGCCTTCTGGGTTGTTGCGCATTTCGGTGGCGACCGATTTTGGCGTCAATCATTTGTCGCCGGTCTTGGGCGAGTTCTTGTCCGAATTCCCCGACATCACCGTAAATATGGTGCTCAACAACCGCTATGTGGAGTTGATTTCCGAAGGCTTTGATATGGCCGTGCGCATTGGCGAGCTGGAAGACAGCACCCTGCGCGCCCGTAAATTGACCGAGACCACCAAACGGATGGTCGGCTCTCCCGCCTATTTTGAAAAATATGGTCGGCCCGAAAAGATCGACGATCTGAATGATCACAAGCTTTTGCATTATTCCAACCAATCCAACGGTGCCGTGTGGAAACTGACTGCGCCCTCCGGCGAAAAGCGGCAAATCCGCACCGCTGGCTGGTTGACCGTGAATGATGGTCAGTCCTTGCTCAACGCTTGTATTTCGGGCCTTGGCATCGCCTATCTGCCTTCTTTCCTCTATGCGGATGCGATGGATGCGGGCCTGATCGAAGAGGCGATCCCGGAACTGCCGTCAGAGACCCAAGGCATTTATGCCGTCTATCCGCCGGGGCGCTTTACCCAGCCGAAAGTGCGCGCATTCATTGATTTTCTTGTGCATTCCTTTGCCGATAAAGGGCCTGACAAGTGGTGATGTGACACCCAAACGAATTCTCGTGGAGAGAAGGCGAAAGCCATTACTGGGTCGAGGCGATCACCGCTTCGACCCTTCTGTTTGTTTCGCGACCCTCTGGCGTTGCGTTTGACACGCGGGGCGCGAGATAGCCAATGCCCTCGGCACTGACCTGATCGGGGGATACGCCATGGGCCGAAATCAGCCGCGCCCGCACCGCCTCGGCGCGTTTGCGCGACAGGGCGGTGTTGTTGGTCAGTCCGCCAACGGTGTCAGTGTGACCGACCAAAACGATTTTCGTCAAAGGATGGGCGGTCAAATAGGCCGCGATCTGTGTGAGAGAGGCAAAAGGCCCGGCTCCAAGCCCGGCGGCCCCAGTTTCAAACGACAGATCATCCAAAACCACCCGCCCGCGTGTTTCAAGCGTGGCAATCACATTGCGGTTGGGCGGCAGGGTGCCAGCAGGGGTCTCTGGCCCAGGCGAGGGGGCAATCAATTCGACCTCAGGGGCATCGCTGGGGGTCACCGTGCTGATATGAACAAACCCGGCGCTGGTCGCGCGGCTGGTGACAATGGCGATGGTGCGCCCGTCCGGGTGCTGGGCCAAGAGATATTGAAAATTGCCAAGGTCCACATGCATGGCGGGTTCCGGCAAAAGATCCAGCAGGTAGCGAAAATCAAAGCCACCGCACAGGCTATCGGCGCAGGCAAAAGAGATGTGAAATCCGGCGGTTTCCAATTGCTTACGCAGCGGTGCGATCAATTGAAACGGCGTCAGGCTTGTGCTGGGCAGGCGGTAGGCGCGGTGGAGGACTGCGCCTTCAGCCATGACCATTTGCGTGGCCTCACCTTGATAGGCGCTGGATGGAAACGGCTGAGCCGACAGGGAATCGTCGCGTGAAGCGGTTTCCACCGAGGCGCCCGGCAGATCAAGCTCAAACGCGCGTGCGCCCTTGGCCCCGACAGACAAAACAAGGCTCAGAGTCAGCAAAAACAGGCGAGGGAAAGGTAAGATCATCAGGCCTCGGTCATCGGTTTGGTTCTATAGTGGTACTGGCCGATTTCATGCAGTCCAAGCGAAGAATAGAGCGCAAAGGCGGCAGTGTTGGCGCGTGTGACCTGAAGCGCAAGCGCGGTGGCACCCTGGGCGCGGGCCCAGTCGGCGGCCAGCCGTACTAAGATTTGGGCCATGCCTTGGCGGCGCTCTGATGGGGTGGTTTCAAGGGCGTGCAGTACGGCGATGGACCCAGATAGTGCGACAAAGCCAACCCCGGCAGGGCGATCCTTGATGCGGCCCAGCAGGGAGGTTTTCGGCGTGCAGGCCCGATCCATGACCGCAAGTCGCGCCGGGCCAATGCCACCCTCGGCCCACATCTCGCGTTGGATTGAGACAGGCGGCCAAGACACATAGCTGCATTTGGGGTCAGAGGGCGCAAAGGCCTCAATCGGCGCGGCAAGACAGAGGGTTGGATCAAACATCGTGTAGCCGCGCTCCGCGAGCAGCGCGTCAAAGGTGGCCTCCCCTGTGCGGATTTGAAACAAAGCGGGGCGGGCATCCGCAGCAAACCGCGCTTCGATCTGATCCAGCGCGTCCGAGGACACATCCCCGGCAAGCGTGGCCGCCGAGGTGCGGCTGCCGCCCCCCGCACCGTCGCGATAGATAAAAGGACCGACGGGGGCGCGACTGCGTGCGGGCCATGTTGCCTCGAACGCCGTGATATAGTCGTCGAGGCAGCCGAGGGGGTCAGCCATTTTCATGCGCAGGAAACAGGGCCGCCAGTTCCAGAATGGCGGCATCAACCTTTGCCCCGTCTTGGCCGCGAATGACGATATTGGTGCCAAATGCGCCATTGTTGGTAAACGGATAAGAGCCCATCGACAGGTCGGGATATTTCTGTGCCAACATGCCCAAAGGTTCGGCCACGGTGCTTTCTGCGCGATTGATGCGATAGGTTTGCGACAGCAAAGGCTTGCCACCCGTGAGCGTCGGCAGGATCGAGGCGACCATAGCGGCGAACACATTGGGCACACCGGCCATGACATGGGTGTTCTCAAGGCTGAACCCCGGCGCAATCGAGACCGGGTTTTCGATCAAAGTCGCCCCCTCCGGAATCCGCGCCATCCGCATCCGCGCTTCGTTGAATTCAACGCCACGGGCTTTGTAATGCGCCCCTAATAGAGCGCGGGCATCGTCGCGCACACCGATCGGACGGCCAAAGGCCTCGGCGACACAATCGGCAGTGATGTCATCATGGGTTGGCCCGATGCCGCCGGAGGTAAAGACGTGATCATAGGCATCCGAGAGCGCGCGCACCGTCGTGACAATCGCCTCGCGATCATCGGAAATCACCCGGACTTCCTTTAAATCAATCCCAATGCGGGTCAATTCGCCCGCAAGCAGATACATATTGGCATCACGGGTGCGTCCCGAAAGGATTTCATCCCCGATGATCAGAATCGCGGCGGTTGGGTTGGGCATCAGGACCTCCTTGAGCGGCTGTTGCTTAGGGTATAGTCCTGTGCTCATGCGCTTTCAAACCGAACTGATCTCCGCGACACTTTTACGTCGATATAAACGCTTTTTGGCGGATGTCCGGTTGCCCGACGGGCGCGAGGTGACGGCGCATTGCCCCAATCCAGGCTCGATGATGGGCCTCGCGGAACCGGGCATGCGGGTCTGGGTCGAACCCAATGACGATCCGAAGAAAAAACTCAAATACGGCCTGCGGCTTGTCGAGCTTGCGGGGGCGATGGTGGTGGTCGACACGGGTGTTGCCAATAAGGTGGTGGGTGAGGCGTTGCGGGCGGGTTTGATCCCGGATTTGATCGGTGAGGTTCACGCCGAGGTCAAATATGGCGTTAATTCACGGGCCGATTTCATGATTTTGCAAAATAAGAGCAAGATTTGGGTCGAAGTTAAATCCGTGACCTTGTCGCGCGAGACCGGCTTAGCCGAATTCCCGGATGCGAAAACTGCACGCGGGGCGAAGCACCTTGGCGAATTGGCGGCGCGTGTGGCGGAGGGCGACCGCGCAGTGATGCTCTATCTGGTGTCGCGTGACGATTGCAATCGCTTCGCTCCGGCAGGCGACATTGACCCCACATATGCCCAAGCCGAAGCGGAGGCGCGCCAAGCGGGTGTCGATATTCGTGTCTATTCTGTCGTCATCACGCCCGAACAGGTGCGTTTTGACGCGGGCAGCTTTGCATAAGAACTCCGCTTGAGGCACTGGCCCTTCGCGACCGAACCCCTTATATCAATGCCGCAAAGAGATGGAGTAGACCCTTGGACGAGACGCATCGCGGCCGCATCACCAAAGACGGAATTCGGATTTACGAGGATGCCGATTTTGCAGGCATGCACGCGGCAGGTGAAATTGCCGCGCAGATCCTTGATGAGGTCGGTCCGCTTGTCGTGCCCGGTGCAACCACTGAGGAGATCGACGCGTTTATCACCCGCCGGGTGGTCGAGCTTGGCACCGTGTCCGCGACCATCGACTATAAAGGCTACAAACACGCTTCCTGTATTTCGGTAAACTATGTGGTCTGCCACGGGATTCCGGGCGCGAAAATTCCGGGCCATAAAGACGACAAGCTCGTCGATGGCGACATCGTCAATATTGATGTGACGGTGATCAAAGACGGCTGGTTTGGGGATTCAAGCCGGATGTATTTTGCCGGCCAGCCCAAGAAATTTGCCGAGCGTTTGGTGCAGGTCACCCATGACTGTTTGATGTTTGGGATCGAACAAGTGAAGCCGGGCAACACGTTTGATGACATTGCAGGCGCGATTCAGGAGCACGCACATAAGAACCGCATGTCGGTGGTGCGCGATTTTTGCGGCCATGGTCTGGGCCGGGTGTTTCATGCGCCGCCAAATGTGCTTCACTATGTGCCGATGCGGCGTCCGGGCGACAGTGCTCCGGTGCTCGAAGAAGGTATGTTCTTTACCATTGAGCCGATGATCAACCTTGGTCGCCCAGAAACCAAAGTCCTCGCGGATGATTGGACAGCCATCACCAAGGATAAAAAACTCTCCGCGCAGTTTGAACACTCCATTGGGGTGACGGCGACCGGGTGTGAGATTTTCACGCTTTCCCCGGCGGGTTTGTTTTATCCGGGCTAAGACGGCAACGCGGCTATTTTAGAAACAGTGTTTTATTTCAATGACCTGACCAAAGGGTCAGAGAAATCTTCACGACCTCCTGTTGCGAGTGACTTGCAGCTAGACTCGCAAACCCCTAGGTCAATTGGGCGCGGGCCACAGTCGGCCCGCATGAGACAGCCCATAAGGAGGACTGCCCGTGAACCACCTGTTTAAAACCGCTTCTGTGGCGGCACTTGTCGCAGCCACAAGCACCACATCTGCCTTGGCGCAGGAGGTGACGCTTCGCTTTCAACATTTCGTGTCGCCTAACTCCGGTTCTCCGATGTATTTCATGGAACCTTGGGCCAAGAAAATCGAAGAAGAATCCGAGGGCCGCATCAAGATCGAAATCTATCCGCTGATGCAATTGGGTGGTAAAGCACCGGATCAATATGACCTGATCCGTGACGGTGCGATTGACGGCGGATGGGTGATCCCGGGCTATCAACCGGGGCGTTTCCCCGAAGCGGAGGCGTTGGAATTGCCGTTTGTCACGGAGAAATCCGGCGAACTGGCCTCTATTGCGGCGTGGAATTTCACCCAACAACACCTGATGGATGACTTCAAAGACGTGCATGTCCTCGCGGCACATATGCATGGCGAAGGACTTGTTCATAAAAAGGGCACGCCGGTTGAAACGGTTGAGGATTTCAAAGGCCTTAAACTGCGCGCGCCGACACGGACCTCGACGCTTTTGCTGGAAAAACTGGGCGCAACCCCTGTGGGGATGCCGGTTCCGGCCTTTCCCGAAGCCTTGGCCAAAGGCGTTTTGGACGGTGGCGTGATCACCTACGAAATGGCGCCCTCACTGAAACTGGACGAATTGACCGACAGCCACACCGACGTCGAAGGGCATCAGTCCTTTTATAACCTCTATTTCATCTGGGCGATGAATAAGGCGAAATATGACAGCTTGCCCGATGATCTGAAGGCGGTGATTGACAACAATTCGGGTCTGATGGCCTCTGAATGGGCCGGTGCTGCCTATGATCAGGGCGACGAAGATGGCGTCAAAGTCATGGTCGCATCGGGGAATCCGATTACGGTGATAAGCAAAGATGAGACCGATAAGATCAAAGCCTTGGGCGACGAGGTGATTGCCGATTGGATCATCGAAATGGATGGCAAAGGCTATGACGGGGCGAAATTGGTTGCGGATGCGCGTTCAGATATGGCTGCGGCATTGAACCAGCATCCCTGGATCGACACATATGGCGCCTCTTATCACGTCATTGAAAAATGATCTGACCGAGAGGTTCGGATATAGAAAGGGCCGCCTCTTTGGGTGGCCCTTTTGTTTGTGATTATATGCCGATGCGGCGCGGTAGATCGTGCATATCGGCAAGGTGTTCGGCCCCCTCAGAGATCAGTCGGGCACCATCGCCGTGCGGATCAAAGCCAAAACAGCGCATTCCGGCGCGGCGCGCGGCAATGCAACCCGAGGGGCTATCGTCGACAACGACACAGGCCTCCGGCGCAACGCCCATGGTCTCAGCGGCGATCAAAAACAGGCCTGGGTCGGGTTTGGCCACGCCATGGGTGTGAGCCGAATGAATGCGCCCCTTGAGACGGGTAAACACCGCCGGATGCGCGCCCAAGGTGACATCCATTTTTTCCATCGGACCATTGGAACCAACGCAATAGGGGATGCCAGCCGCGTCCAAGGCATCAAATGCGGCTTCGATGCCGGGGATAAGGGGCACGCCCGCGCGCAAAACCTCAAAAATCCGTGGGTAGGCTTCGGCTTCCCACGTTTCTGGCAAGCTGGCCCCGGCCTCGCGGGCACGCTGTGCCGTGGAATAGATCGTGCCGCCGACATATTTGGTTTCAAGCTCATGCAATGAAAGCTCAAGGCCATATGTGGCAAACTCCGTCAGAAGAAAGTCCAAAAGCGGGGGTTCGCTGTCAACGATCACACCGTCACAGTCGAAAATCACGAGATTGGGGGTCATTTGGGCTCCAGAATATTGATTTTGGTCTCGCCATATCTGCGCGTGTCCAAAAGGTTCAGCGCCTCGGGGACGATGATGTCGGCACTGTCTTCCCAGACGATCAAGGCGCGCGGGGTGAGCCAGCCTCCAGTGAGTGCGGCGGCCATGGCGGTTTCACCCAGAGCCTTACCATAGGGCGGATCGAGGAAGATCAAATCATAGGGTGCGTCTGGATTTGCGGGCAAACGTGTGGCGTCCATCCGCATCAAGGTGGTGCAATCTGTGGCTTTGCACAGGGCGATGTTTTGCGTCACAAGGCTCTGCGCCTTGCGCCCGTCATCGACAAATGTCACATGCTCCGCCCCGCGTGACAGCGCCTCAAGCCCCAGCGCCCCGGTGCCCGCAAACAGATCAAGCACCCGTGCTTCAATGATGGGATCATCGTATTTCCCACCCATCAGCACGTTAAAAAGACTTTCGCGGACACGGTCCGTCGTGGGCCGCAAATGCGCGCCCAGGTCGCCTTTGCCAACGGCGGCCAATGCCAGCCCACGAAACGCTCCGGCAATGATCCGCATCAGCTGCGCATCAGCGCTTTGAGATCGGTTGCAGGGTCGGCCACCATCGCGGGGTCTGCGGACTTGCCCGCCTCGATCAAACGCTTGGCCACCATATAGCCGCGCGGATCGTTGATCGCATCAATCGCAATCAACGTGCCCTCTTTGTAGTACCAATGCGAGCGCGTGGTTTCTGTTTCGCGGATCACCACCTGATCATGGCCGGTGGACAGACCGGCAATTTGCAGTTTGACGTCGAATTGATCCGACCAGAACCACGGTTTCGGCGTGTATTCCACCTCTTGGCCCAACATGTTTTTGGCCACAACTGCACCTTGATCAATCGCGTTGCCCACGCTTTCAAGCCGCATTTGATGCCCCATATGCGGGAAGGAGGCGCAATCGCCCGCCGCAAAAATATCCGGGTTGGAGGTGCAGCTATGGCGGTCCGTCATGATGCCGTTGTCCAATACCAGCCCCGCCAGTTCCGCCAATTGCGTATTGGGGGTGATGCCGACGCCGACGATGACAAAGTCCACGTCCAGTGTAGTGCCATCGGTGAGTTTGGCGGCGCTCACGCGGGTCTCGCCCACAAGGGTTTCAAGGCCCACCCCTTCGCGCAGATCAACGCCGTGGCTTTGATGCAGAGCGCGAAAATAATCGGAGGTCTCTTTCGAGGCAACGCGTTGCAAAATCCGGTCGGACATTTCGACCAACGTGACTTTCAGCCCCTTTTTCGCTGCAACGGCCGCCGCCTCAAGCCCGATGTACCCACCGCCCACGATCAACACCGACGCGCCCTCTTTGAACTCGGGTTCAATCGCATCGGCATCGGCCAGCGTGCGCATGGTGTAGACGCCCTGCAAGGTGCCGCCGATGGAGGCGGGCAAAAGCCGGGGCGCTGAGCCGGTGGCCAATGCGAGCTTGTCATAGGAGAGGGGGGCGCCATCGACCGTGATGGTTTTTGCAATCGGATCAAGGGCCGTGACAGAGGCCCCCATGCGCAAATCAATGGTCTCATCGTCATAGTAACTCAGAGGCCGTAGATACAGCCGATCCAAATCCACATCGCCCAAGAGATAGGCCTTTGACAGCGGCGGGCGCTGATAAGGCGGGACGGGTTCGTCGCCGATCAACGTGATTTTTCCGTCAAACCCCTGACCGCGTAGAGTCGTGACGATGCTTTGCCCGGCCTGCCCGGCACCAATGACGATAAAATGGCTCATATCTGCTCCTCCTGCGTTTTCGACTGGTCTGAAAACGCCCTGACCCTATATCGTGATGAGTTAAAATGACAACGCGAAGAGGATCAAGAATGACAATTTCTGTTGGAGACACGCTTCCGGACGGAACCTTGTTTGAGTTGGGAGCAGAAGGACCGGCCTCCGTCGATCTGGCAGCCAAGTTCAAAGGCCGCAAAGTGGTGATTTTTGGCCTGCCGGGTGCCTATACGGGCGTGTGCACCACGGCCCATGTCCCAAGTTTCATTCGCACCAAAGAGGCGTTCGAGGCGAAAGGTGTGGATGATGTGATCTGTGTGTCTGTGAATGACCCGTTTGTGATGGGGCATGGGCCAAAGACACCGGCGCGGATGTGGCCGGGCTGTCGATGTTGGGCGATGCAGAAGGCGCGTTTATCAAGGCGCTGGGGCTTGACTTCACCGCCGCTCCCGCGGGCCTGTTTGGGCGCTCGAAACGCTTTGCGCTTTATGCCGAAGACGGTGTTGTGAAGGTGCTACAAGTCGAGGAGAGCCCGGGCAATTGCACGATTTCGGCCGGTGAATCGCTTTTGGAAGCGATCTGACAAAAGACGCCCGGGGATATGGTTCCCCGGGCGTTTCGCTTATTCGGCGGCATTCAACAATGTGCGAGTCGGGAAGGGGATATCCACACCCGCCTCATCCAAGGCCTCTTTCACCTGCCGTTTCATGTCGGCCTGATATTGAAAGAAATCACTGGATTTGACCCAAACACGGACCAAGAAATCCACCGAGAAATCGCCCAGATTGTTGACCTGTATGAACGGTTCTGGCTCAGAGAGCGAACGCGGGTCGGACATGATCACCGTGCGAATGACCTCTTCGGCAGTTTTCAAATTGGCGCCGTAACCCACCCCAAATGTCCATTCGGCGCGCCGGGTTTGGTTGGTCGAAAAATTGGTGATGATGTTGCCCCAGACCTGAGAGTTGGGGACGATGACCTGAACATTGGACAGATCGGCCAATTCGGTGAAGTTCAGGGAAATGTCTTTGACCGTGCCCATTTTGCCCGCAACATCGACGAAATCACCGATTTTGAATGGGCGAAACAGGATGATCATTACGCCAGCGGCGACATTGGACAGGGTGCCTTGCAACGCCAAACCAATGGCAAGACCTGCGGCACCGATAACGGCGACGATTGAGGTGGTTTGAATGCCAAAGGTGTTGAGAACGATCAGCGCGGTGAAAGCCAGAATGACGTAGCGGGCAATGTTGCCGAGGAAATTGAATAGCGTGTTGTCGAGCTTCTCATATTTCGAGCCAATGCCACGAATACGCCGTGCGACCCATCCGGCAATAAGCATGCCGAGGACCACAAGACACACCGCCCCCAAAATCGAGCCACCAACTCCCAGCAGAAATTCAAGCGAAAGATAGTCCCCGACCGTCTGTCCATTATAAATCGGATAGTTCAAAATCTGTTCAATCATCGGCGGCCACCTTGTCCATTTTTCTTGCGAGTTTGATGTCTTTCTCGGTCAATCCGCCCGCGTCATGGGTGGATAGGATCACCTCGACCGAGCGATAGACATTGGTCCATTCCGGGTGGTGATCCATTTTCTCCGCAATCATCGCGACACGGGTCATAAAGCCGAATGCCTCAATGAAATTTGCGAAGAGGAAGCGTTTTGAAATCGCAGTGCCGCCTTCTGTCTCGGCCCATCCTGTGGCCAAAAGCGGCGCAAGGGCCTCGGTGCGGGCTGCGTTTGAGAGCAGTTCAGTCATGATCGTCCTCTCTGTCTGTGCGTTTAAAAGGGCCGTAGGAGGTGAGAAATTCAGTTTCCTCATCCACAGCGGCACGTTCGGCCACAAGGTAATCGTCCACGGCGCGGGCAAAGCCCGGATCAGCGATCCAATGCAGCGAATGGGTGGTATTGGGGAGGTATCCACGCGCCAGCTTATGCTCGCCTTGCGCGCCCGCCTCAACCCGCGACAGGCCATGGGCGATGGCATAGTCGATGGCCTGATAATAGCAGATCTCGAAATGCAGGCAGGGGTGATGTTCGGTGCATCCCCAGTAGCGACCATAGAGGCGATTTTGGCCGATGAAATTCAGGGCACCTGCGATGGGGCGCCCTTGGTCCAGCGCCAAAACCATCAAAACATCGTCGCGCATGGTTTCGTGGATATGGTCAAAAAAGGCACGGGTGAGATAAGGCGTACCCCATTTTCGTGCGCCCGTGTCCTGATAAAAGGTCCAAAACGCGTCCCAATGGTGTGGCTCAATCTGGACCCCGCTCAGTTGCACAATCTCGCCGCCAAATCTCTGCGCTTGCGCCCTTTCTTTGCGGATGTTCTTGCGTTTGCGCGAGGACAACGCGTCCAGAAAGTCGTCAAAATTGGCGTATCCGGCATTGTCCCAATGAAACTGTTGCCCAGTGCGATGCATCAGGCCCATGGCCTTGCCCGCGTCAACCTCGGCGTCAGAACAAAAGGTGATGTGCAAGGAGGAGAGTTGGTTTTGCGCTGCGACTTCGACAGCCCCTTGGACCAGAGCCGCTTGACCAACCTCCTCAAATCCCGGACGGGTCAAAAGTCGTCGGCCCGTGACCGGGGTAAAGGGCACCGCGATTTGCAGTTTCGGATAATAATCGCCACCGGCGCGCTCATAGGCCTGCGCCCAGGCGTGATCAAACACATATTCGCCTTGGCTGTGGGTCTTGGCATACAGTGGCGCGACGGCGATGATGTCCCCCGCTGCTTTGGCCATCAGATAACGCGGAAACCATCCCGTGCCCGGACCAACGGAGCCGGAGCGCTCCAAGGCCAAGAGAAAGCGATGAGTGACAAACGGATCATCGGGCCGCCCCTCCATTGGAGCGGCACAGGCGTCCCAATCTTCACGCGCGATCTCAGTGATCGTCGTGCTCACGCTGATCTCGATCTGTTCTGTCACGCCCGGCTCTCCAACATCGCTATAGAACTGGGGCTCAGGTGCGATGCGTCAAGTCGGAACATAGCCTTCAAATGTGATATTGTCAGCGATCTGTCGGGCTTGCGCCTCTTCCTCGGCTGATTTGATGGTCCAGCACAGGATATGTGCGCCTGCGGCTTTCAATTCAGCCACCCGTGGGGCGGTCAGATCCGACCATTGGTGGGAAATGAAAGACGCGCCCACCCGGTCAAAATCGACAATGCCGCGCAAAGGGGGGCGCAAAGCCGACGGGATCAACCCCGCCTCGCCATTGGTCCAGTCACAGGTGGTGATGCCGCGTGGCAGCTGTGGGCAGACCTCGGCCAAGGCGGCCACGGAATGCGGATTGAAAGACATCAAGGCGACGGGGCCGTCATAGGACGACAAGGCGGCGGCGGCGGCGCGTTCGAGCGCCCCCACGTTTGGCCCCATCGCTCCGTCCTGATCCTTTACCTCAATCAAAAGCGGCACACGCCCGGCGACATGATCCAAAACCCGTTCCAAAGTTGGTACGCCAATTTCCCCGGTCTTAAACCGCACATCGGCCAGTTCATCCGCCTTGCGCAACGCAAAAGCCCCTGCGGACGTCGTCAACCGACCCAAGGCATAGTCGTGAAACACCATGGCCACCCCGTCGGCGGACAGTTGCAGGTCAATCTCAATGGCAAACCCACCTGCTATGGCAGCGTCAATCGCGGCAAAGTTGTTTTCGGCGCGGGTGATGTTGTCATCATGCAGGGCGCGGTGAGCGATCGGAGCGCCAAGAAAGGCGGCTGGCAGGTCTGGCATCACTTCAGCTCAAAAATGGCCTCGATCTCTACCGCGACGCCCAACGGCAGGCTGGCGGCGGAGACGGCGGACCGCGCATGACGACCCGCGTCGCCCAAGACAGCGACCATAAGATCGGAGGCCCCGTTGACGACTTTGGGCTGTTCGGTGAACTCAGGCGTCGAATTGACGAACCCCACGAGTTTCACCAGCCGGTTGATTTTGGAAAAATCCCCACCCACGGCGGCATTGGCTTGGGCCAAAAGCGCCAAAGCACAGGTCTGAGCCGCAGCCGCGCCCTCTGCGGTGGTCATGTCCGCGCCCAATTTGCCAAGGATCAACCCGTCCGGCCCATTGGAAATCTGGCCGGAGACAAACAACTGCGCACCACTTTGCACATAGGGCACGTAGTTGGCCGCAGGGGCCGGGGCATCAGGCAGAGTCAGGCCGAGGTCGGCAAGTTTGGCCATAAGGTCGATGGACATAGAAGGCTTCCTTTGTGTCAGTGCCGCGTTTTAGCGGCGGCGTGTTTGGGTCGACTTGGGTAGGTCGAATTGGGGAGGTCGCATTTTGGTCTTGGTACGCTCAATCTTCGCGGAACGCACGGATGAAATAATCGGCCAGTGGTTTGGTCAGATAGGCCAAAGGCGACCGTTCGCCAGTGGACATATAGGCCTCCACCGGCATGCCGGGAATAAGCACCGAACCTTTGGGCAGTCGGGCGCGCTCCTCCTCAGTGATATTGATGTCGACGCTGTAGTAGCTGGCGCGGGTCGCCTCGTCGATAAAGGCGTCGGGTGACACCCGTGTGACCGTGCCGATCAGTTCGGGCGTGGTGCGGCGATCAAAGGTTGAAAACCGCAGGCGCACGGGTTGGCCGGGATAGACGCGATCCACATGCACCGGGCTGATTTTGGCGGTGATGATGAGAGGCCGGTCTTGTGGCACAATGTAAAGCACCGGGGTCGCCGGCGATACCACGGCGCCGGGACCAAAGACTTTGAGCCCGTAGACCACGCCTGAGACGGGCGCGCGCAGGTCAAGCCGGTCAAGCTTTGACGTCAGGCCCCGGACCTGTTCGCGCAACCGCCCTACAGAGGCCTGAATGTCGCGCAGCTCGGTGATGGCGGCCTCTCGCCGATCTGATCCCGCCTTGAGAATTTGTAGATCAATTTCGGTGATCTGAACCTGCGCTTGCGCCTGCGCCGTTTCCAATTCGCCGATATCGGCGGCCAATTGCACGGTGTCGCGACGCAGGGCAATCACCCGGCTTTGTTGAGTTAGACCGCGCGTCAGCAAATCGGCCTGTGCGGTGAGATCCTCTTGCAGCAAAGCGGCCTCTTCGGAGAGGGCCAATTTTTGCGCCTCCAAACCGCTGATTTGAACCTCGATCTGGCTGCGTTTTTTGTCAAGCTGACTGATTTCAGCGCGGGCGGTGAGTTGGCGCGCAGCGAACAAATCCTTTTGACCTTCCACGGCGCGCGAGACCTGTGGGTCGGTGCCCATACGGTCGATGAGCGCCTCTGAGAGGATAATCTTGGCGGCCCCGTCGCGTTCCGCTTCGAGGCGGGCGTTGCGGGTCAACAACTCAAACAGCTGGGTTTCGAGCACGGCGATTTCGTTGAGATACTCATCGGGAGACAGTTCGAGCAACAGATCGCCTGCCGCCACCTGCGCGCCCTCCGTGACATGCACGGCGGCGACTTCGCCGCCATCGCGGTGCGCCACAGCTTGGCGGTTTTGTTCGACCTGGACCTGACCCGAGGCAACCACGGCCCCGTCAATCCGCGCCAGCAACGCCCATCCGCCAAAGCCGCAGATCAGCAGGGCGACAAAAAACAGGCCAAGCCAGACGGGGCGACGGGCAGACCATTTTGGATCGGGCTGTGTCATTGAATGCCCCCTTGGCCGGCGCTTTTACGCAGGATGTCTTTGGAGTTTTTGACCATTTCGGTGAGCACAGCGTCACGCGGTCCAAAGGCGCGGCGCAATCCGCCGTCCAGCACCAAAAGCTTTTCGCATTCCTGAATGGCTGACGGGCGGTGGGCCATGATCAACACGGCCCCGCCTTCGGTTTTGTGGCGGCGGATCGCAGTGTTGAGCGCCAAAGACCCATCATTGTCGAGGTTCGAGTTGGGTTCGTCCAAAATCACGATCACCGGATTGCCGTAAAAGGCGCGGGCCAATCCGATGCGTTGCAACTGGCCACCCGACAACAGCCCGCCAGCAGAGGCGACTTGGGTGTCATAGCCCTCTGGCAGCGATAGGATCAAATTATGCGCATCGGCTTTTTTGGCGGCAAGCACCACCGCTTCCGCATCCGGGCTGAGGGCGAGTTTGGCGATGTTTTCCGCGATAGTCCCGTCGAACAATTGCACCTGTTGCGGCAAATAGCCGATGTAGGAGCCGAGAACTTCGGGTGCAAAATGCGACAGTTTGGCGCCATCGAGGCGTAGCGAGCCGGTGTTGGGGGACCAGACCCCTGTCAACGCGCGCGCAAGCGTCGATTTGCCTGCTCCCGAAGGCCCGATCACACCGAGCGCCTCGCCAGGCAAAAGATCAAAGCTGATGCTTCGCAGTGAGGCTTGGGTTTGGCCCGGCGGAACGATGGTGAGATTTTGTACCGTCAACGCGGCCTTGGGGCGGGGCAATTCGGTGCGCACAGGCAGGGGCGGATAGGCGCCCAACAGTTCAGAGAGATCAACCCAAGCGCGTTGGGCATGTTGCACAAGATTCCATTGGCCGATCAAAACGTCGATCGGCTGCAATGCGCGTCCCAACAAGATTGAACTGGCGATCATTGCGCCCGAAGACACGTCTTTTTGCAGCACCAGCCACGCGCCAAGCGCCAGCATGGCCGATTGTAAAAACAGCCGCAGCGCGCGGGAGGTGGCGGTGAACCCGTGGGTGGTGTCTTCGCTGGTCACAGAACGGGACAGGGCGGCCCCGCGCGCGCGCATCCAACGGCGATAGGCGGCCTCTTGCATTCCCAGCGCCTGAAGGGCTTCGGCGGCGGTGGTCATCCGGCTGGCCATTTGCGCGGCCTCGGTTTCGGCCTGAAGCGCTGCGCCCTGTGCCGGTTTGGCGATGGCGCGGTGGACCAAAGCAAGACTGACCAAAACCGCACCGCCCCCGACGGCCAACATGCCGAGATAGGGATGAAACAAACCGATGCCCAAAAGGAATACCGGCGTGAAAGGCAGGTCGTAGAAGGCGGAAAACGCAGGCGAGCCGAAAAACCGGCGCAGGGCCGCGAGATTGTCCATGGCGCGCGACTGGCTTTTGTCGCGCGGCTTGCGTGCGGCGCGCAACATGGCGGCATGAAACACGCGCGTTTCGAGATCAGATTGGAACCGCGCGGCAATCCGCGACAAGACGCGGCCGCGAATGCCATCAAGCAGGCCCATCATCAGATAGAGAAAGGCAACAATAACGAAAAGCGCCACCAACGTGGCCTCGGATCCTGACCCCAACACACGATCATAGACTTGGAGCATGAACAACGGGCCGGTGAGCATCAACAGATTGACGCAGACGGAAAACACCCCTGTGGCCCAAAAGAGGCCCCGGGAGCGGCGGCGGACCGAGGCGAGTTCATGTTGGCCTTGCCGGGTTTGGTCTTGCGTCATAGGGGAGTCATTCGCTCAATTTGCGTCAATTTGCCGATTTTGAGGGCTTATTCGCCGCTCTGGCGTCACCACCTGTTGAATCTTTGTCACATCTCGATAACACAAACAGTGTTAACATTGGGCTTTCGCCACATCACCATTATGTGGCGGGTATAGCGTTCTCATTTGGGGCTGTCACCAGATCAATCCATGATAAAATTCAACGTAATTCGCCTAGCGCCCGTTTTGATTGTTGCCCTGTTGGCCGGCTGTTCCGGCCCAAACAGTGTGGGCGGGATCAATGACCCCTACGAAGAAACCAACCGCAGTTGGCATGACACCAACGTGGCGCTGGACCGTGCGGTGATCAAACCGGTCTCAACGGCCTACGGCACGGTGGTGCCGGACCCGTTGCGCAAAGGTTTGGCGAATGTGTCTGATACGCTGTCGATCCCGGGCACAGTGGTCAACGATGTGTTGCAGGTGCAATTGGGCGATGCGGTGCACAACACGGCGCGCTTTTTGGTCAACGCGACCGTTGGACTCGCGGGCCTGTTTGATCCGGCGACCAGCATGGGGCTTGAACCGCGCGACAGTGATTTTGGCGAAACTCTGCATCGCTGGGGTGTGGGCGAGGGGGCCTATGTTGTCCTTCCGGTCTATGGACCCTCGACCGAGCGCGATGCTTTGGGCTTGGTTGTCGATATCGCACTGGACCCGATTGGACATGTGTTTGGCAAACCGGAAAGCAGCTACAAAACCGGGCTGAAAGTTGCGAAATTGGCCGACACACGCTATCGTTATTCGGACCTTTACGAGTCTCTCGTGTATGACAGCGCCGATGGCTATGCACAGATGCGTCTGACCTATCTGGACAATCGCCACTATGAGCTTGGGACTCCGATCGGAGCAAGCGACAGCGCCGAGGGTCAGGCCACACCCTACGATATTTATGAGGATTTCTATGAGTAACTTCTCGCGTAACTTTGGGCTGTCCCGTCGGGCGCTTTTGACCTCTATGGCGGCCGTTGCCGTTTTTCCGACGGCTGGGTTTGCCTTTTCAGCAGGTCAGGCAGAGGTGTTGATCGACAAGGTTGTGGGCGACATCAACGCCATCATCAATTCGGGTAAATCCGAGGCGGCGATGTATGTTGATTTCGAACGCACTTTGGTGCGTTACGCCGATATGCCAAATATTTCACGCTCCGTGATTGGCCCGCCAGCGCGGTCGGCCTCTTCGGCACAAATGGCGGCCTTCACCAAGGCGTTTCAAACCTATATCGCGCGCAAGTATGGCTCGCGCTTCCGCGAATTCATCGGTGGCAAGATCGAGGTCAACACCACGCAAAAGGTCAATTCGATCTATGACGTGCGCTGTACTGCGATTTTGAAAGGCGAGCCGCCTTTTGCGATTTCTTTCATCGTGGCCGACAAATCCGGCAAGTTTATCGACCTGACCATTGAGGGGATTTCTTTGTTGAAATCTGAGCGCGCTGAAATCGGCGCAAAACTTGATAAGGTTGGTGGTAATATCGACAAGCTGACGGCCTCTTTGCTTTAAATCGCAGTTCAACTGACACGAAAAGCGCGCCCTCAGGGGCGCGTTTTTATGTTGTGAGGGTCACGCGGGATGCAACATCCGGTGCATAGGCATCAGGCCAACAAGCGCCACACAGGCCAAAGCTGCGCCCGCAAGAAACGTACCTTGCGCCCCCACTGTGTCCCATAAAAGACCGGCGAGCACACTGGCCAGTAAAATGGCGACCCCGGTGATCAGGTTCAGCATGCCAAAGGCGGTGCCGCGCAGATGGGTGGGGGCCGTGTCGGCCACGAGGCTTGAAAACACGCCTTGGGAAAATCCCATATGCACGCCCCAAAGCGCAAGTCCGGCAAAAACGCCGATCAATCCGGGCATCATGGCAAAGGTAAGATCCGCCGCGATCAAAAGTCCCATGCCAATGGCCAAAACCCGCAGGCGGCTGGTGCCGTCTGACAGTACGCCAGCGGGGTAGGCGGCCAGTGCGTAAAAGACGTTCATCACCACCAAGACGATGGGGATCAACCCAGTGGGTGCGCCTTCCGCATGGGCTTTGAGGATCAAAAATGCTTCGCTGAACCGCGCTAAAGTGAATACTGCGGCCACCGCGACGACACTCCAAAACGGTGCACCAAGATGGCGTAGATCGCGCAGGTTGAGCGGGGATTTGACCTTGGGCAGGTCTTTCGAGCGCTCGGGTTCGGGGACCAAAGTGATCAGCAAGGTGACGGCGATAAAGGCCGGAAGAATGGCAAACCAAAACACCAAAGGGATGTTGTTGGCGGTCAGCCACATCAACAAAACGGCGATGAGCGGGCCAAGGAACGCGCCGATGGTGTCCAGCGTCTGACGCAGACCAAAACTGGCCCCACGCAACTCGGCAGGGGCCAGATCGGCGATCAACGCATCACGCGGCGCACCGCGAATGCCCTTGCCCACCCGGTCAATAAACCGTGCGCCAATCAGCCAGCCGATGGTTGGGGCCAGCGGAAAGATCGGTTTGGTCACGGCGGCCAATCCATAACCGATCACAGCAAGGATTTTGCGCTTGCCCAACCAATCGCTGAGCGCACCGGAGAACAGTTTGGTGATGGCCGCAATGGCCTCGGCCATGCCTTCGATCACACCGACGGTGACCATCGAGGCCCCCATCACACTGACCAGGTAGATCGGCAACAGCGCATGGATCATCTCGGAGGAAATATCCATCCACAGCGACACCAGTCCCAACGCCCAAATCCCGCGCGGCAAACGCCGCAGATGGCCGCGATTCAGGTTGGGCAGGGCGAATTTTGCCATTTTGTGGTCCGTGTCTAGGGTCTGGACATATCAGTTATTGCCACCACCAAAGATCGCCCCAAGCAGATCAAGCAACACATTGTCGGCCTTGTCACCAGAGCGGCTGTTGGACGAGGCCGTGTTGCCCGGAAACTGCGGATTGACTGTGGGCGGTGCGGCAGGGCGGATCATTGGCAGGGGTTTCGGTTCAAGCCCCTCCTGCACCTTTTCCATCGTCTTTTGCCAAATTTCGGCCGGAAGACCGCCGCCTGTGACCCCGGTCAAAGGCGCGTTGTCATCATAGCCCATCCAGACGCCCGCAACATAATCGGCGGTGAAGCCCATGAACCATGCGTCGCGCGCGGCCTGCGTCGTGCCGGTTTTACCCGCCACTTCGACACCCGGAATTTGCGCCCGCTCGCCGGTGCCGGATTGGACCGCGTTATACATCATGTAGATCAACTCTTGCGCGGATTCGGGCGTGATCACCCGCTCGCCAAGCCCGCCATCTTGGCCCATCAACGGCGTGTCATCGCCTTTCAGGCGCAGGGATTTGAGACCATAGGGTGTCACAGAAGAGCCGCCATTGAGAATCCCGGCATAAGCGCCGGTCATTTCCAAAAGCGTGGTTTCCGAGGCGCCAAGCGCCAAAGCCGGGCCTTGGGCCAGATCGCTTTCGATGCCAAACATTTCGGCCACGGTGCGCACGTTTTCCAGCCCCGCATCCATCGCGAGTTTCACCGCCGGGATGTTGTAGCTGTGGCGCAGTGCATCGGTCAGCGTCACGGTGCCGTGGAATTTCCGGTCATAGTTCTGAGGCGACCACGGCCCGGAACCGGGGATGCTAAGGGTCAGAGGTTCGTCGACAATCGGGCTGTCGTAGGACCAACCCATGTCCAGCGCCGTGGCATAGACAAAGGGTTTGAATGAGGAGCCGGGTTGGCGTTTGGCCTGAGTCGCGCGGTTGAAGGCACCAGAGACCTTGAGTTTGCGACCACCCACCATGGCGCGCACGGCGCCGTCTGCGGACATGACGATGATCGCGGCTTGGGCTTTGGAGCCTTCGCGCACCTTGTTTTCAAACACCCATGTCAACGCGTCTTCCGCCGCCGTTTGAATGCGCTGGTCGAAGGTCGTGTCGATCACCACATCTTCTGTGGTGTCGCGGGTCAAAAAGTCCGGGCCTGCCCCCATCACCCAGTCGGCAAAATACCCGCCCGCGCGTTTTTCGGCGGTATCGGACAGTTCGGCGGGGTGGGCCTTGGCATAGGCGCGTTCATCGTCGGTGATGTAGCCCTGTTGGTTCATCAGCAACAACACGATGCCCGCGCGCTCCTGAGAACGCTCCAGATTGCTGGTGGGTGCGTAACGGGACGGTGCCGTCAAAAGCCCCGCCAGCATGGCGGATTCTGCAATATTCACCTCTGCTGCGGATTTACCAAAATACCGTTGTGCGGCGGCTTCAAAGCCGTTTGCGCCCGCGCCCAAATAGGCACGGTTCATGTAGATAGAAAGGATGTCATCCTTGGAATAGCGCGCTTCCATTGCAAGCGCATAGACAGCCTCTTTGATCTTGCGGGTCAGAGACCCCTGACGGCAATCGGCTTCGTATTCCGTCTGATTTTTCCACGTTTTGGGATCAAAAGGCACGCCGAGG
The DNA here is from genome assembly GCF_003047105.1 of Celeribacter baekdonensis. Lineage (NCBI taxonomy): Bacteria > Pseudomonadati > Pseudomonadota > Alphaproteobacteria > Rhodobacterales > Roseobacteraceae > Celeribacter > Celeribacter baekdonensis. The sequence continues at coordinate 2,393,110 of NZ_CP028475.1, read as the reverse complement.
CACAACAGCTTGGCCGTTTGTTGCGTCAACGTCGATCCACCGTGACCGGAGAGCGCACTGCGGCCTTCGGACAGGTTGATCTTGATTGCAGAGGCAACCCCGCGTGGGGAGACGCCGAAGTGTTTGTAGAACCTGCGGTCCTCCGTGGCGATAATGGCCTCTTTGAGATAGGGCGACACGGTGTCGGCGGTGATTTGGCCACCAAATTGTTCGCCGCGCCATGCAAAGACCGAGCCGTTGCGGTCCATAAGCGTGACTGAGCCGCGCGCGCGCCCGTCCAAGAGGTCGGAAAACTGCGGCAGGGTTGTGTAGATGTAAAACACCGCAATCCCAAGCACGAGTGCGCCAACCAACGCGACCCGCGATGTCACGATCCAAATCAGACGGAACACCCACCCGAACAGCCCGCCAAACAGGCGCATAAACAAAGACGAAGGGGCCTTGCGGGGCGATCTGCGCGATCTTGCGGGTTTCTTCGCTTTGGCTTTTTGGGGCGCAGCCTTTTGGGTCTGTGCCTTTGGAGCCTGCTTTTTCGCAGGATAGCGGCGCTCCGCGACAAGTTTACTCTTGCCCCGTCTGGGTTCGGTCATGGGCTTTGCTCGATCATTGCCGTTTTTAATTATGAACCAGCTTACAGAGAGCTTGTCGGAATGTTGAGGGGAAACGAGTCGCTGTGATGGCTTTATTTATTGCCTAAAAAATAATCTCGTCGCACAAAATGTATAATTTTTGTGCAGAAGTGCCCTGAAAACATGCAGTACCAACGATGCCTTTCCTTGTGAAGGAACTCTTAACATCGTTTTGCTTCATCCGTGGCCCTCCCTGCAGAGGAGGTCACCCGCTCAAACGGAAGGGGAAAAACGTGAAACTCATTATTGCTGCAATCAAGCCGTTTAAGCTTGAAGAAGTCCGTGAAGCGCTGACTGGTATCGGCGTTCGGGGCATGATGGTGACCGAGATCAAGGGCTTTGGCTCGCAGTCTGGTCACACCGAAATCTATCGCGGCGCAGAATATGCCGTGAACTTTGTGCCGAAGGTGAAACTTGAGATCGTCGTGGGTGATGCCATGGCCGAGCAGGTTGTCGAAACCATCGCATCCACTGCCAAAACCGACAAGATCGGCGACGGCAAGATTTTTGTTCTCGACGTGGAAGGCGCAACACGCGTCCGTACCGGCGAAACCAACGACGACGCGATCTGAGTCGCGCTACCCGAGACGAAAGGGACTTGAAACACATGAAACTCACCAAACTCATTCCGGCCTCTGCGGTGGCGACTTTGCTTCCGCTTGTGGCTTTTGCGCAGGATGCCGAAATGGCTGCGCCGGGCTTTGACGAAATCGGCCCATATATCATGACCACGCTGCTGTTCCTCATTGGCGGTTTCCTCGTCATGTGGATGGCTGCGGGCTTTGCGATGTTGGAGGCTGGCCTCGTACGCTCCAAAAACGTGACCACACAGTTGTTGAAAAACGTTGTGTTGTTTTCCATCGCGGCCATCATGTACTGGCTCATCGGCTACTCCTTGATGTACCCGGGCGATGCTTGGATCATTCCGGGCTTCCTCGGTGCTGTTGGCACCGCCACAATGGAACCTGTTGGTCTCGGCGCTGCTGATGCGGCTTTGGATTATGCCTCCACCGCATCCGACTTCTTCTTTCAGTTGATGTTCTGTGCGACCACCGCGTCCATCGTGTCCGGTACTTTGGCTGAGCGTATCAAAATCTGGCCGTTCTTCATCTTTGTCATCGTGCTGACCGGCTTCTTCTACCCGATCGAAGCTTCCTGGCAGTGGGGCGGCGGTTTCCTCTCCGAAATGGGCTTCTCCGACTTCGCTGGGTCCACCTTGGTGCACTCTGCCGGTGGTTGGGCTGCTTTGGCTGGCGCGTTGGTTCTTGGCCCGCGTATCGGCAAATACAAAGACGGCAAAGTCACGGCTTTCCCGGGGTCCAACTTGGCGCTCGCCACTTTGGGTACATTCATCCTGTGGCTCGGTTGGTTCGGCTTTAACGGTGGTTCGCAGCTTGCTGCTGGTACTGTTGGCGACATCACCGACGTTGGCCGTATCTTCGTGAACACCAACATGGCCGCTGCTGCCGGTTCCATCGCGGCTTTGGTTTTGACGCAAATCATCTACGGCAAAATCGACCTGACCATGGTGCTCAACGGTGCGCTGGCTGGCCTTGTGTCCATCACCGCTGAACCGCTTGCTCCGTCGCTCTTTATGTCCCTGATCATCGGTGGCATCGGCGGTATCATCGTGGTCTTCGCTGTGCCGTTCCTCGACAAGCTGAAAATCGACGACGTTGTTGGCGCCATCCCGGTTCACCTGATGTGCGGCATCTGGGGCACCATTGCGGTTCCGCTGACCAACGCTGACACCTCTTTTGGCACTCAGCTCGTCGGTATCGTGTCCATCGGCGCCTTCACCTTCGTGGTTTCCTTGGTGCTCTGGATCGTGCTCAAAGCCTTCGGTGGCATCCGCGTCTCCGAAGAAGCTGAGATCACTGGTCTCGACAAAGCTGAGCTTGGCATGGAAGCCTACCCTGAGTTCTACAAAGGCTAATCGCCTTTAGCAGATCAAATAGATTGGCCCCGGCGCGAAAGTGTTGGGGCCTTTGCGTGTTTTGCGGGTCGCTTTGGGGCGTCTAAACCGAATCTAAACCAGTTTTTCCTATTCCTTGTTGGGCCTTCTTAAAGGAGGCCAGCCGATGAGGATGATATGTGTCGCAAGAATTGCGTTTGGCGGTGTGCGCCCGGTTTTTTGATGTCTGTGGTGATGCTCGTGAGTTTCGTGTCGCGTGGTCATGCGGACCCTCAATCCCTGTTTGCGGATCGTGCGCCTCTGATCGGAATGGCCCCGCAAGCGCTTGTGCCGGTCTCTCTTGGCCAAGAATCGGCCTTCGGGCCGAGCCTCTTTGTCGGGCGGGTGTCCGGCAGCCTGTTTGATCCTGCCCCGCCACGCCTTCCGTCCACGCCGTCGATCTTTGTGCCCAATGATGAGTCGGGGTATCTTGCGGTGATCCGCAACGTCATTGGCCGTGCCGAGTCGCGGCGGGATGGCTATGACGCGATCCAACATGCGGCCAAGGTGTTGCCACGCAAACCTCCAACCCAGATGACTTTGGGGGAGATTTTCGCATGGATTGAGGCCACGCCGGGGCAACCCCATGCCATTGGACGCTATCAATTTATTCCTAAAACACTGGCCCGTCTCGTCACCGAATTGGATTTGGGGCCAGAGGTGATCTTTACCCCCGCCGTTCAGGATCGTTTGTCAGATATGTTGTTGATGGAAGCGGGGCTTTATGAAGCGCGCCAAGGGCAAATCCCCCGGCGCGAGTTCATGAACAACTTGGCCAAAATCTGGGCCGGGCTGCCGACCTCTACGGGCAAATCCCATTACGATGGCTATGCGGGCAACAAGGCGACAATGAGCTGGGCCGAGTTTGAGCGCGAAATGGCGCGCATTTTTGCCAGCTAAACACAAAAGGGCACCCCAAAGGATGCCCTTGGCGACGGTTCATTCAGCGGATTACTTCGCCGCGACTTTTGTCGGGGCACCGGAGGCCATGTCGGTGCCCATGTAGGCCTTGCCCGCCGCTTTCCAGCCGCCAAAGCCACCTTCCATATGCGCGATGGGGGTGATCCCCGCTTTGGCACAGGCCGTGGCCACGCGCGCCGAGCGCACGCCGGAGCCGCAATGGAACACGATCCGCTTGCCGTCCTGGCTTGGGAGTTTGTCGGCGGCAAAAAATGACATCGGAAACAACAATGCGCCTTCGATATGCTCGAACATGTATTCTTGCGGCGTGCGCACGTCGATCAGGACGATGTCATTGGCGTCAAAGGCCTTTTGCACCTCGTCTACGGTCCAAGTTTCAAAAGCCGCGCCGTCTACAGTTTCGGTTTTCATGCTGAGTCCTTTGGAAGGGAAAATTGGAAAGTCTGATATATAGATAGGTGTGATTATGATCTTTGAAAGTGTTTCCTGTGTGACAGGCCGCAATTGGCGCTGTGGGGCCAATCCATGAAAAAAGAGCGCCCCCGCAGGAGCGCCCTTTGATGTTGTGTCGTGATCAGGTCCGCAGATTATTTACAGATTTTCGCCACAGCCGCCGCCAGAATCGGCACCGTTTCGGCGTTCAACCCGGCGATGTTCAGCCGCGAGTCGCCGACCATATAGATGCCATAGTCTTCGCGCAGTTTCAGAACCTCTTCGGGTGTGGCCCCAATGCGGGAGAACATGCCGCGGTGTTTGGCGATGAAATCGAACCGATCCGAATTGGTCAGACGACGCAGTTCATCGGCGAGTTGCGTGCGCAGACCCAACATGCCCAAACGGACCTCTTCAAGTTCTTCCATCCAATCGGCCTGCAAGGCCGCATCATCCAAAATCATCGTCACCAGCCGCGCGCCGTGATCGGGCGGGAAGGAATAGTTTTGACGGTTGAGGAAGTTCAACGTGCCTTGGGTCACGGCGGTCTGTTCGGCTTTCTCGGAGATTGCCATGAGACAGCCAGTGCGCTCGCGGTAAATCCCGAAGTTCTTAGAACAGCTTGACGCAATCAACATTTCCGGCAGCTTCGAGGCCAGAAGGCGGGTTGCTGCGGCGTCTTCTTCAAGACCATCGCCAAAGCCTTGGTAGGCGATATCCACCAGCGCTGTCGCACCTTTTTCAAGGATCAGATCAGCGACCAGATCAAATTGTTCGAGCGTCAGGTTGGCGCCGGTCGGATTATGACAGCAGCCATGCAACAACACCACGTCGCCCGCCTTCACCTCTTTGAGGCTCTCCATCATCGCGTCGAAATCGACGGTGCAATTGGCCTCGTCGAAATAGGCGTAGGATTTGTTGGTCAGGCCCATGAATTTGATGATCGACACATGGTTCGGCCAGGTCGGGTTTGACGTCCAGATGGTCACATCCGGGTTCACCAATTTCGCCAATTCAAACGCCTGACGGATCGCACCAGTGCCACCCGGCGTCGCAATCGCGCCAACGCGGGCGTGGTCCACGCTATCCGCCAAAACCAGCGTTTTCATTGCCGCACCAAAGGCCGGATCACCAGACAGGGCGGTGTATTTCTTGGTGGTCTCAACCTCCCAAAGCTGCTTTTCGGCGGCTTTGATCGCCCGCATCACCGGGGTTTCGCCGTCAGCGTTTTTGTAAATGCCAACGCCAAGGTCGATTTTCGTGTCGCGCGGATCGTCGCGATACAGCGCCATCAGTTCAAGGATTTTATCCGCAGGTTGCGGTTTCAGAGTGCTCAGCATTACGCTTCTCCAGTTGCGACACGCAGGTCGCCGTACATGCCCCATTCTGCCCAAGATCCGTCATAGAGCGAGAATGTCGCCCCAAGACGGGTGAGCGCGAGGCCCAAAATGGCGGCGGTTATCCCCGATCCACAGGTTGTGATCGCCGGTTTAGAAAGATCGACCCCCGCGGCCACAAATACGGCACGCAGGTCGTCAGTGGATTTCAACGTGCCTTGCGGGGTCAAAAGGTCCTGGAAGGGCACATTGCGGGAGTTCGGGATATGACCAGAGCGCAGACCGGGCCGGGGCTCAGTGGCCTCGCCTTTGAACCGTGCGGCGGAGCGTGCATCAATGATCGTATAATCGCCCAGCTTCGAGGACGCCGCGACCTGCGTCACATCGCGCAGAAGTTCGGGGCGCACCTCGGTGATCATATGGCGGTCGCGGACGGTCGGCGGCTCGGCGGTCACAGGATGGCCCTCGGCCTTCCATTTCGGCAATCCGCCATCAAGCACGGCAACATTGTCTTGGCCGAAATATTTGAACATCCACCACACGCGCGGTGCGGAAAACACGCCCGTCGTGTCATAAACCACAACCTGATGACCATCACCGATGCCAAGCTCGCGCATCCGGGACATGAATTTTTCAACGGGTGGCAGCATATGCGGTAAATCAGAGCGCAGGTCGGCCACTTCGTCGACATCCACAAACCGGGCGCCGGGGATATGTTCGGCCTCATACTCGGTCCGGCAATCGCGATTGTCGGCGGGCATATACCAGCTTGCGTCGATGAGCCGAAGCTCCGGGGATTTGAGATGCTCAGAGAGCCACTTGGTCGAAACCAAAGTTTTCGGGTCGCTGTAGGGCATATGATTTGCCTTTCCGGTCTTGGAGGGCGGTCGGATTTGCCTTAGCGGTCCCGGCGCGCTCGCGCAAGCGATCCGGTGGCTCTCGGGGCGATTGCGGCCACGAAAATGCGCGCGCATCCGCAAAACTGGGCACAGACCGGTCTCAGCCTCGGGATCTCAATCGCCGTGACGCAACAGTCGCTGTTTTTGCCGACCCCAATCGCGCTCCGCCTCGGTGGCGCGTTTGTCGTGGTTCTTTTTGCCCTTGGCGATGCCGAGTTTGATTTTGATCCGACCCTTATGGTTGAAATACATCACCAAAGGGACAAGCGTCATGCCTTGTCGTCCTGTGGCCTGCCAAAGGCGGGACAGCTCGCGTTTCGTGACCAAGAGTTTGCGCTTGCGGCGTTCTTCATGTGGGAACATCGCCTGTTGATAGGGCGCGATGTAGGAATTGGTCAGCCAAAGTTCGCCATCATCGACCGAGGCGTAGCTTTCGGCGATGTTGGTTTGGCCGGTCCGCATGGATTTGACCTCGGAACCAGACAAGACAATGCCGCATTCTATGTCATTCTCGATGGCATAGTCATAGCGGGCCCGCCGATTTTCGGCGATGACCTTGTAGTTCTTTTCTTCGGGTGTTTGTTTTTTATTGGCCATGGTAGAGCGTCAGATAAGCATTCAGAGGCGATCTGTCCACTGGCCTGCGTGGCTCAATTCTGCCAAGTTCGCCGAAATTCGACATGAATTTGGCTTGGAGCACAGATGTTTCTTCAGATTTTCGTAGGCACGGGCCTGATCGTCCTGTCGGTTTTTGTTGCCGCCTTGGGGTTCTTGTTGCTCGAACTTGTGCTGCAAAGGGCGCACAATTGGCTGATCCGTGAACCGCATGGGCCGAAATTGGCACTGGTGCTGATGGCGGCGGTGGTTGCGGTGTTGTGGATGATCACGGCGGGTGTGTGGATTTGGGCGATTGCCTTTCGGGCGATTGGACTTTTCGCACATTTTGAAGAGGCGCTGTATTTCTCGCTCGTGGCCTTTACCACGCTGGGCTTTGGCGATCTTTTACTGCCTGAGGAGTGGCGGCTTTTGTCTGGGATGGCGGCGACCAACGGGTTGTTGAACATCGGGATGATGACGGCGCTGTTGATGGAAGTGCTGCGCCATGTGCGGCGCAACCAATTGGAAAGCCGTCACCGGATGTAATGTGGATGGGCAGATTTGATGCAAAAAGGGGCCCCGAAAGGCCCCTTTTGTTTGAGGGAATGAAGATGGTTTAGAGCAAACCAGCGTGTTCCATCGCCTCTTTGATCAAGTCTTTTGTGTCCTCGTAAAGCGGGGTCAGCGGCAAACGGACTTCGTCCGAGCACAGGCCCAAAAGCGACAGTGCATATTTTGCGCCAACCACGCCGGGTTCGGCGAAAATCGCGATGTGCAACGGCATCAACTTATCGGTGATCTCCAAGGCCGTGGCGTAATCGCCCGCCAAAGTGGCCGCTTGCATCTGAGCGCAAAGTTTCGGCGCGACATTGGCGGTCACAGAGATACAGCCCACCCCACCATGGGCGTTAAAGCCAAGTGCGGTGGCATCTTCGCCGGAGAGCTGAACAAAATCGGTGCCACAGGCCAAGCGGGTCTTCGGCACACGCGACAGATCGCCGGTGGCGTCTTTGACACCGATGATGCGCGGCAATTTCGCCAATTCGCCCATAGTCGCAGGCGTCATGTCGATCACCGAACGACCCGGAATGTTGTAAATCACGATCGGCAATTCGGCAGCGTCATGCATGGCGGTGAAATGCGCGATCAGGCCTCTTTGGGTCGGTTTGTTGTAATAAGGCGTGACCACGAGGGCGGCGTCGGCCCCCACTTTGGCGGCATGTTCGATAAACCCGATGCCCTCGACCGTGTTGTTTGATCCCGCGCCCGCAATCACCGGAATACGGCCCGCAGCCGTTTCGACCACGATCTCGATCACGCGTTTGTGTTCGTCATGGCTCAGGGTCGGAGATTCGCCCGTGGTGCCGACCGGAACAAGCCCGTTCGAGCCTTGGTCGATATGCCACTCAACGAGGGTCTTGAGTGTATCGACATCCAGTTTGCCGTCTTTAAACGGCGTCACCAGTGCAGGAATGGATCCTTTGAACATCGAACGCTCCTTTTCGTCTTAGATAAATTGGGCGTGAGTCGCCCGTGAATTGTCCGGCGGAAACTAGCCGTGTTCGCGGGCAATGCCAAGAATCAGTATTGCTGCGGATCGTGCGGTTGTTAAGCTATGGGCAAAAGCCCGAGCAGCCTCAAAAGACTTAGACCATATCATGCACCGTTTTTCCCCGGCAAAGGCAGTATATGCCTTTGGAATATCTTTATTTTTTGCCGTTCCCTCTGATGCGTCACCGCAATCGGATGCGTTGATGCGTGCCTATGAGGCACAGTGGTCTGGCGATTGGGATCTGGCCAAAAGCGAGGCGCAGGGCGTTGGGGTCGATATCATTGAATGGAACCGGTTGCGCGCAGGGCGCGGGACATTTGGTGAGTATCAAACCTTTTTGAAGCGCAATCCAGATTGGCCGGGCCTGCCGCTTTTGGCTGAAAAAGGCGAGGCGGCGATCCCGGCCAATGCTGACCCAAATGTGGTTTTGGATTATCTCAACGCCTATCCGCCGCAAACGGGTGTAGGCGCTGTTCGGATGATTTCGGCCTATGAGGCGCGTGGCATGAATGCCGATGCGCAGGCGCAAACGGTTTTGGTGTGGAACACCCTGCCGATGGATGCCAAATCCGAAGACTGGCTGGCGGCGCGCTACGCCTCCATTTTAGCGCCGCACCATGTTGCGCGGGCCGAAATGCTGCTTTGGGCCGAGCGGTTTGACGATGCGGCGCGGATGATTCCGCGTTTGCCGACCGGGTGGGACAAATTGATTGCCGCCACGCGCAAATTGATGCGCGATGAGGCGGGCGTCGATGCGGCGCTGGCCGAGGTGCCCGGTGCGCTGGCTGAGCATCCGGCTTTGGCCCATGCGCGGTTTGAATGGCGGGTGCGGCGCGGGCGCAATGAGGATGCGATGACGCTTTTGCTGCAACGCTCCACTGGGCGCGACGGTTTGGGTAGGCCCGAAGACTGGGGCAATCGCAGGCGCACTTTGGCACGGCAAATGATGCGTGATGGCAAGGCGCAAATCGCCTATGCTGCCGCGTCTCGCCATGGGCTGAGCGCAGATCAGGACCATTATGCCGATCTCGAATGGCTGTCGGGCTATATTGCTCTGCGCTATCTGGATGACCCGGCGCTGGCGCTTGATCATTTCAACCGTTTTCGGGTTTCTGTGAGCACGCCGATTTCTTTGGGTCGGGCGGGCTATTGGGAAGGCCGCGCCTTGGAGGCGATGGGGGCCGCGGATGATGCCGCTGCCGCCTATGCTTTTGGCGCGCAGTTTCAGACTGCATTTTATGGGCTGTTGTCGGCGGAGAAAATTGGCCGCAGCCTTGATCCTGCCCTGACCGGAGAGTTGCGCTTTGCCGATTACAAACAGGCGGCGTTCATGGGGTCTTCGGTGCTCAAAGCCGCCGTGTTGTTGGATGAAGCCGGGGACGCGCCTTTGGCCGCGCGATTCCTGCGGCATTTGGGCGAAAGCCTTTCGCCGCAGGAATTGGGTCAACTGGGCGACATGGCGCTGGACCTTGATCCATACTTGGCGGTTTTGGTGGCGAAATTTGCCGCCGATCAGGGTATTGTGTTGAACCGCGCTTATTACCCGCTTCATCCGTTGGCGCAGGCGGATTTGCCAGTGGAGCCGGAGTTGGCCATGGCGATTGCCCGGCGTGAAAGTGAATTTTACCCGAAAGCACGCTCTGGCGTGGGGGCGCGTGGGCTGATGCAATTGATGCCGCGCACCGGGGCGGCTATGGCGGAGAAATTGGGCATTGAGGGCTTTGAAGAGGCGCAGCTCGATGATCCGATCCTCAACGCGCAGCTTGGCTCGGCCTATCTGGCGCAGCTCGAAGAGGAATTCGGGCATAACATTCCGCTTATTGCCGTGGGGTATAACGCCGGTCCGTCACGTGCGCGCGATTGGATCACGCGGTTTGGCGATCCGCGTGGGGGTAAGGTCGATCCGGTCGATTGGATCGAACATCTCCCCTTTCGAGAAACACAGAATTACGTGATGCGGGTGGCGGAAAGCCTGCCTGTTTACCGCGCGCGTTTGCATGGCGAAACCGGGCAGATCACCCTGTCCAAAGATTTGGCGTCGAAGTAAGGCGCGTCAGGCGCGTTTGCGGCTTTTCATTTGGCTGCGCAAAAACGTGAACACCCCGGCGGCGACCACAAGGCTCGCGCCCACGGCGACATTCACCCGCACCGCATCGCCAAATACCACCACCCCCAAAATGGACGCAAAGGCCAGTTGGAAATAGGCCAAAGGTTGGATCGCGGAGGCCTCGGACAGCTCATAGGCGCGGATCAATAAATAATGTCCCGTGGTGGAGGTCGCACAGAGCAATCCCATCCAGGCCCAATCGGCCAAGGTCATCGCCTCCCAATGCCACATGCCGATCAAAGTGGTGACGACGGCACCCGCGATCCCGGTGTAAAAGAAGGTCACTGACGCGGGATCTTTGCGCGCAACATAGCGGTTGAGCAGGCCATAGAGCGCAAACAAGACCGCAGAGCCAAGTGGGAAGATCGCGGCGGGCGACATGACGCCGCCGCCGGGATTGAGGATGATCAACACGCCGACAAAACCGATCAGCACCAAAAGCCAACGCCGCCAGCCGACCTTTTCACCAAGGATTGGCGCGGACAGGGCGGTGATGATCAACGGATAAGAGGCAAACATGGCGTGACTTTCCACAAGGCCAAGTTTGACAAAGCCGATCACCATGACGATGACCTCAACGGCCAAGATCGCGCCGCGAAAGAATTGCAATTTGGGTTGGGCGCTGCGCATGGCCCGGCGCAAACCGCCTTGGGCGCGCATCGACCACAACACAACAAAGCCCGCGAAGACCCAGTAGCGGATCATCAAAACCATATAAACATTGTATTCGCCCGCGAGATGACGGGAAATGCCGTCTTGCATGGCGAAAATGAACATGGTGAGGACCATGAGCAGAACGCCAAGACGCGGGTTGGCCTCTGATTTGAGCGCGCTCATGATTTGACCCCTACGCTCATGTGGCGTTTGCGGCCATGGCCGGGAATGCGTGACACGGTGAACCCGGCATCGGTGAGTTTTTGTCGTACATGCCCGGCCGCCGTATAGGTCGCAAATGTGCCGTGAGGCGCGGTGTGACGACCGACGTCGGTCATGATGTCTTCGCCCCAAAGTTCGGGATTTTTCGCGGGTGAAAACCCGTCCAAAAACCACGCATCGGCCTGTCCGTCCCAACCAAGCAGCGTGTCGCGGGCATCGCCGATTTTGACGTCTACCTCGATTTGGCCCAGCCGAAATTGCCGCGCGCCTGTGCCCCAAGCCGCCAAAAACGGATCGGCAATGGCGCGGGCTTCGGGAAAGGCGTTGAGTGCCGTGGCAATGTCGGCGCTGTCCATTGGAAAGGCCTCAAAGGAGGTAAACCGCACCACGCCGGGCCCATTCCAAATCAAGGCCAAGGCGAGCATGTTCAGCCCGGTGCCAAATCCCAGCTCTGCCACATGAAACCCCTCACGAAGCCGCGCGGGTAAGTCATTGCCCGCCAAAAACACATGTCGCGTTTCTTCAAGCCCCGAAGCGAGCGAGAAATACGGATCATCAAAGCGGGTCGAGACGGGAATGGTGCCGTCGCGCCATTCGATTTGGGCAGTCTGGTGGTCAGTCATGGGATGGCTTATGAAAGGATTGATTACGCGCGACCATGAAGATCGACGCGCGCGAGTACAATGGATAATTGCGCACATGGGCACAGCAGAGATCACCATCTACGGGGCCGGGGCCTTTGGCCTGTCCTGTGGTTATGAGGCGGCGAAACGTGGCGCGAAGGTGCGGGTGATTGATCCCAACGGGGTTGGGTTTGGCTCCTCTGGTGGTGTTGTCGGTGCTTTGGCTCCGCACACGCCGGAGCGTTGGAATTCAAAAAAGGAGTTTCAATTTCAAAGCTTGATCATGGCGCGAACCCATTGGCCTGAGGTTGAAGACATGGGCGGCGTGTCGTCTGGCTACGGTCCGATGGGACGGGTGCAGGCGATTGCAGATGCACGTCAATTGGGCCTCGCTCATGAGCGTGCGGAACAGGCAAAAACGCTATGGCAGGGCAAGGCCCTATGGCAGGTCATCAGTCAAGGCGAGACCGGATATTGGGCTCCGATCAGCCCCACCGGCTATCTGATCCACGATACCCTGTCTGCACGGCTGAATCCGTGGCGGGCCTGCGCGGCGCTGGCGGCGGCGATCACGGCGCTGGGCGGCGAGGTCGTGCGCGAGGGGGCGGTGGAGGGCGCTGTGATCCATGCCAGCGGCTGGTGGGGATTGCAGGATTTGAACGCGGCCTTTGGACGCGAGGTCGGCAATGGGGTCAAAGGACAGGCAATTCTGCTGGATTTGGCTCTAAATGATGCGCCGCAGCTCTATGGTGAGAGCCTGCATGTGATCCCGCATTCAGACGGCACCACAGCGATTGGATCAACCTCGGAGAGGTTTTTTGACAGTCCTGATCAAACCGATGAACAGGCCGATGCAGTGTTAGAGCGGGCGCGGGCGCTGATCCCGGCCTTGCGTGAAGGGCGTGAAATCCGGCGTTGGGCCGGGGTCCGGCCCCGCGCCAAATCGCGCGCACCGATGTTGGGCGCTTGGCCCGCGCGCCCCGGTCATTTCATCGCCAATGGCGGCTTTAAAATCGGCTTTGGCATGGCACCCATGGCCGCCAAGGTGTTGATGGATTTGGTGTTGGAAGATCGCGATGCGATCCCGGCTGAGTTTAAGGTCGAAGCCTCACTTTGACGCCACAGATCTCAGGTCGCTCATCAGCTTTTCCAAGCCTTTGATCGAGCGCTCATCTTTGAGATGACCCGCCTCATCAAAGGCCCCAGAACTTGCGGCAATCAGCACCTCGGGGGCTTGCAACAGATGAGCATTGAACGGCGTCATCGCCCAACGGAGCGAATATTGCGAGCGCTCGCCGCCAGCGCGCCCGGCTGCGGCTGACATGATGGCGACGGGTTTGGCCGTCCAAGGCGACAGCTCGGTGCGGCTGACCCAATCAAGCGCATTTTTCAAAACGCCGGGGATCATTTTGTTATACTCAGGCGTCGAGATCACCACCGCATCGGCATCGCGGATCTGTTCGGCCAAACGTAGGACATCCGCCGGGATGCCCTCAGCCTCCAGATCACCATCATATAGCGGCAGGCGCAGATCGGCGACGATAAAGTCACAGGGGCCAAAAACGCGCGCGGCTTCATGCATAAGTTTCGTATTGGTGGAGGCGGCGCGCAGAGCGCCAGAGATGCCAAGCAGTTTGAGGGTCATAATCTCAATACTCCACGCCAATTTGGGCTTTGATGCCGGAACGGAACGGGTGTTTGACCAATTCCATTTCGGTGACCAAATCGGCAATTTCGATCAACTCGTCTTTGGCATTGCGGCCGGTGAGGACAACATGGGTGAGCGGCGGTTTTTCTGTGCTCAGAAACGCAACCACATCGTTGACGTCGATATAATCATAGCGCAGCGCGATGTTGATTTCATCCAAGAGCACCATTTTGTTCTCGGGATTGCGGATCAACTCTTTGGCCTTTTCCCACGCGGCTTGGGCCATTTCTATGTCGCGATCTTTGTTTTGGGTCTCCCAAGTAAAGCCCTCGCCCATCGTATAAAATTCGCACAGATCGGCAAATTTTGCGGTGATCAGATCGCGTTCGCCGCAGTCCATGCCGCCTTTGATAAACTGCACCACGGCAGATTTCATATCATGGGCGATACAGCGGAAAATCATCCCGAAAGCGGCTGAGGATTTGCCTTTGCCCTTGCCGGTGTGAATGATGATCAGGCCCTTTTGATCTGTTTTGGTGGCCATGATTTTATCGCGCGCGGCCTTTTTCTTAGCCATTTTGCTGGCGTGGCGTTCACTGTCGGATTGGTCAACCATAGGGACCTCCATTTACATAAAGAGTTGGACAAAAAGCGGTGCAAGAAGCGCCGTGAGAATTGCGTTGAGGACCATGCCGATTCCGGCAAACGCCCCTGCTGTGCCATGGACCTGAAAGGCGCGAGCGGTGCCGATGCCGTGGGCGGCAACCCCTGTGGCAAAACCACGGGCGCGGTAGTCGCGCACACCGATGGCATTGAGCAAAGGCGTTGTCACCACTGCGCCGATCACCCCGGTGATCAGTACCAGAGCGACGGTGAGGGTCGGCAAGCCGCCGATGGCTTCGGCCACGCCAATGGCGACCGGCGAGGTGGCGGATTTGGGCACCAGCGACAAAAGCACATCGCCGCGTAGCCCAAAGGCGGCACCGATTGCCACAGCCGACCCCATGGCGACAAAGGCTCCGACCAGAAGGGCGGCCAACATCGGCACAGCCGCGTCTTTGACCTTTTGCCAGTTGGACCAGAGTGGCACGGCGAGGGCGACGGTGGCCGGGCCAAGCATGAAATGGACGAATTGCGCGCCTTCAAAATAGGTCGAATAAGAGGTGTCGGTGACCTTCAACAGTACGGTCAAAAGGATCATCGCGATCAACACCGGGTTCACAAAGGGTTTGCGCCCGGCAAGGCGGAAACAGCCATCACCAATCAGATAGGCCACAAGTGTCAGCGTCAGCCACAGCAATTGCCCTTCGGCCAGATAGCTCCAAATGTCGAGAATATCGGTCATAGCGGTGTCTCGTCGGCGACGCCCAGCAGCCGGTTGATGTATTTGAATGTCAACGCGCCGGACGCAATGGCCAGCACGGTCGAGCCGACAAGTGCCGCTGCCAAAGGCAGGCCGATTTCAGACACTTGATCAAGATATTGCACAATGCCGACGCCTGCGGGCACATATAGCAAGGACAGATGCGACAAAAATCCGGTCGCTGTCTTCTCAATGGCTGTGCCGATCTTAGGACGGGCCAAAAGCAACACGGCCAAAAGGATCATGCCAATCACAGGGCCAGGCAAGCGCAATGTAAAAACCCGTGCGATGGCTTCTCCGACAAGCTGAAAGCCCAAAAACAGCCCGAAATGTAGGATCATATTGCGCCCTTTGTTTGCCTTCGCATCAAGGCGCATCATCGCAGCGCGGGCTAAGGGCTGCAAGCAAGGATGGCCGGGAGTATGCCGATTGTGTCGGCTTTTGAGAGTGGAACGTTTTGCGCACTGCCAAAGTCGCGTAGGGTTCTAAGAAACGATTTGCAGATGAGTCGGGGACGCATGTCGAGGCCCAAAGGCATTGGCACGCCTGTCTTTTGAGCCAACTGCTCTTTCCCAAGCGAATCACTTATGAGTGGGCCTGTCTTGCACCGGCGACCGAGGAGCCAATGAAACTTGCACGCATCACAACATACCCTGTCAAAAGCGTCAGCGGCACAGATATGGCCGCGGCGCGTGTGCATGGTTTGGGCGTGGAAGGCGACCGGCGCTGGGCTGTTATATATTCGAACGGCGTGGTCGCAACCCGTCGGGAGTTGCCAAAGCTTGCCCATTTGAGTGCGGTGACCACGCCACACGGGATTTCTTTGTCTTTTGAAAGTGATCGTTTCGATATCCCGTTTCCGTCGGGTGCGCCCTGCAAGGTCAAAGTGTTTTCGACCGAAATCGAGGGGGTTGAGGATGCTGGAAACTACGCCTCGCATTTCCTGTCCTCCGCTCTCGAACGTGAAGTGAGGCTGGTTTATTTTCCCGACACGGCACAGCGTGTCGTGGACCGCGCCTATACGCCGAGTGACCATTTCACGGCACTGTCGGATGGGTTTCCTGTGCTTTTGACCACGCAAGCCTCGTTGGCCGAACTCAATGCGGAGCTTGAAATCCCCGTAGAAATGCGCCGTTTCCGTCCGAATATGGTGGTCGGCGGCGATATCGAACCTTGGTCCGAAGACACATGGAAAGTGATCCGCATCGGGTCGACGATTTTCCGTGTGGTCAAACCCTGTGAGCGTTGCGTCATGGTCACGCAAGATCCAAGCACCGGCGAGCAGACCCATCGCAACGAGCCGCTGGCAACCCTGCGGCGCATTCATCGGGCGGTAACTGGCAAAATCATCTTTGGCCAAAATCTTGTGGTCGAAGAACCGGGCAGCATTGTGCTTGGGGATGAGGTTGAAGTGCTGGAAAGTGGCCCCTCGAACCTTTTGGACCCCAAACGGGGCGACACGCAGTCATTTTAGCTCACTACGCTGTGTGAGTGCGATTGACAGAGACATTTTAACGCTCTGTTAACCATGTCCGACCAATCTGGGGGGATGAAACACATCCTCGCCCTTCTGCCGTTTTTGATCCTCCCGGCCTGCGCGATCGACAGCCCTGCCTTGGGCTATTCCCGCGCGGGGTTTTCGACCGTCGAGTTGGGGGGGAATACCTACAGGGTCTACACTGAAGAGACCCGCAATTGTGTCGAAGTGCACCGGGTGAACATGGTGTTCCCCCCTCCCTCACGTTTGCAAATTCTGTTGGAAATGGAAGAAGCTGCGGTTCAGGTGACGGGTTGCACCCTCAAAAAGGGAACATTCGTTGGCGATCAAGCTATGTCCAAAGGTCAGCTGGATTGCAGCACTGGGACTGCGGCCAAAGAGTGGGTTGCGGGGACCTGTAACATCAAGCCTTGGCGGCGGCGTTGAGGCGTTTCTGAAAGGTGATCGAGGTGGGGCGATCATATCCCTCATGTGCCGTGCGCCCATGCTCTTCAAAGCCTAAAGCGTGGAATGTGGCGTGGTTTTCGACCAATTCCACCCGGGTCTGAAGTTCCAAGACCGTAAGCCCCATGTCCAACGCTCGCGCTTCGGCGTGACGAATGAGCTGACGGGCAAGCCCCTGTCCACGCAGGGTTTTTGCTACCGCAAGCTTGCCGATATAAAGTCGTCCGGCCATTTGCGTCAGGATCACACAGGCGCCGATTGGCGTGCCCATGGCCCAAATTTCATGAATATCGGCCTCCTTCACAAGCGTCTCCAAAGTGAGGCGATGCATCGAGGAGGGCGGATCAACCCGCCCATCCATATCGGCAAATTCCGCTTGGATCAGTCGCAAAACCTCCGGCACACGTGAATCATGTGCTAAAATTCGTTCCGGGATCATGTAAGCCCCTCCAAAAGTGCGCGCGCCGAATTGGATCGAGGCCGCCACAGCCCACGTCCTATCGCTTCCAAAAGCCGCTCTGCCATTTCCTTTAGCGCAGGTGCATTGTGATCCGCAATAAATGTGCGGGTCTCGTCATCCTCAAGGAAAGCGCCGTAAACCAGATCGAAATGGTGGTCCTTGACCGCATGGGTCGTGGCCGAAAAGGCAAAGAGGTAATCAACCGTGGCAGCGATCTCAAACGCGCCTTTGTAGCCATGACGTTTGACCCCGTCGATCCATTTTGGATTGACCACACGAGAGCGGATCACCCGACCGATTTCTTCGTCCAATGTACGGATCACCGGGCGTTCCGGGCGGGAATGGTCGTTGTGATAAATCGGCCGATCTTGTCCCTGCAATGTCGCCACTGCCGCCGCTGCACCGCCCTCAAATTGGTAGTAATCGTCGCTGTCCAACAGGTCATGTTCGCGGTTGTCTTGGTTTTGCACGATGGCCTCGACCTCTGACAGGCGTGCGGCAAATCCGGCGCGGTCTTTGACGCCCTCTTGCCCTGCACCATAGGCATATCCGCCCCATTCCAAATAGGCATCGGCCAGATCGGATCGGTTGTCCCAGATCCGCTCATCAATCATCGCCTGAAGCCCCGCACCATAAGCGCCGGGTTTTGACCCAAACACCCGTGCCGTGCTTTCGCCACGGCGCGCCCGCGCTGCGGCGGGGTTGTCCAATTCAGGTTCGTCCAAAGCCTGAACCGCGCGCGCAGCGCTATCGACCAGCGCGATCAGTTGTGGAAACGCATCGCGGAAAAAGCCGGAAACCCTAAGCGTCACATCCACCCGCGGACGCCCCAAAACGGACGCTGGTAGGATTTCAAATCCGGTGACGCGGCGCGACATCGCATCCCATGTGGGTTTGACCCCCATCAGGGCCAAAGCCTGGGCAATGTCGTCGCCGCCCGTGCGCATATTGGCAGTGCCCCAAGCGGTCACCAGCATCGCGCGCGGCCAGTCGCCTTGGTCCTGTAAATGCCGTTCAATCAAAAGATTGGCGGATTTCCAGCCCAGTTGCCACGCGGTTTGGGTGGGCACGGCGCGGGCATCGACGGAGAAAAAGTTGCGCCCGGTGGGTAGGACATCCAAGCGCCCGCGTGTGGGTGCCCCAGAAGGGCCGGGCGGTACAAAACGGCCATCAAGGCCGGTCAAAAGTGCGGACATTTCGGCGGGACCACAGGCGGTCACCGTGGGCAACACGGTATCGCGCAGATGTGCCAATACCAGTGCGGAGGCCGGGCCGGGGGCGTCAGCGTGCTCATCCAAAAGGGTTGCACACAACAGCTCCAACCGCTCAACGGTGTCGCCATGACTGCGCCAATTTGAATTGCTGACTTCGGTCAGGCAGTCCGGCTTCGGCCCCTTCCATGGTGCGGCCAAGTCACAGTCCAGCGGGTCGAATTTGAGAGCCAAATCCAGCGCCAAGGCCCGCACAAAGGAGGCGTCTGGCCCAGTACCATTGCCCCGAGGCACGCGCACCAAAGCCAGACCCAAATCCCGCGCCAAACGGCCTTTGGGGGCTGTGCCAAAAATGTGCAACCCATCGCGAATCTGCGCTTCTTTGAGTTCGCACAAATAGGCGTCCAGTTTCGCCAGATCTCCATCTTCGTCGCGCCCGGTCATACCGACGTCGCGGTCCAACCCGGTCACGGACGAGAGGCTCAAAATCTCTTTGCGCAGGCTAACAATGCGACGTGGATCGACTCCTGCGGCTTCGAAATACTCGTCCACCAAGGCTTCAAGGTCGCGCAGAGGACCGTAGGTTTCGGCGCGGGTCAAAGGTGGGGTCAGGTGATCCAAAATCAACGCCTGCGTGCGTCGTTTGGCCTGTGTGCCCTCGCCCGGATCGTTGACGATAAACGGATAGAGATGCGGCATCGGCCCCATAATGATCTCGGGATAACAGGTTTCCGAGAGCGCAAGCGCTTTGCCCGGCAGCCATTCGAGGTTGCCATGTTTGCCCATATGGACCAGTGCATCGGCTCCAAATTCAAAGCGGAGCCAAAAGTAAAAGGCCAGATAGTTGTGTGGCGGGACCAGATCGGGGGCATGATAGGTTTCAGTTGGATCAATGTTATACCCGCGCGCGGGCTGAATGCCGACGACCGCGTTGCCAAAGGTCAGCACCGAAAGGGCAAAGCCATCTTGGCCCACAAACGGGTCGTCTTCGGGGGGCCCCAACGCGCCTCAATCTCTTTTTGAACCTCGTAAGGTATAGAATTATATGCACTTTTATATGCGTCGAGCGACAATCGTACACCGCCTTCGCGTGTGGAACGATCTGTCAGCCAATTGGTCGGTCCGGCCAAGACCGCTTGCATCAATGCATCGCTGTCATCGGGCGCACCTATGATGCAATACCCCGCAGCACCAAGCTCTTTGAGGGTGTTCACCGTGGCGGCGGGTGTGTCGAGGCCGACACCATTGGCCAAGCGTCCATCTTTGTTTGGATAGTTGGCAAGGATCAGCGCCAGTTTGCGCTCCGCCTTATCGGTCCGGCGCAGGCGGGCCCAGCGGGCGGTCAGTTCCGCAACAAAAGCAATGCGCGATCCGTCAGCGTGATAGGTGGCGATGGTGCATTCTGTGGCGGCGTCAAAATAAGCCTCACCTTTGAATGAGACGGCACGAGACAGGATGCGTCCGTCGATTTCCGGCAAGGCGACGTTCATCGCGATGTCGCGGGCCGACAGTCCGGTTGTGCCCGCGTCCCATGCCTCATGCGACGCCCCCGCAAGCACGACTTGAAACACTGGGGCCTGATTGGCCGAGGGGGCGGCGAGGGGATTGTCCGGGCCTCCGCCATCGGGAGTGCCGACTGCGAAGGCTGTACAATTGAGGATGACATCTGGCGGCGCGTCCAAAAACAGGGCTTCTAATGTGGCGGCGGAAATCGGATCTTTGAGTGAGGCGACAAAGATCGGCATCGGGTTGAGTCCCTGACGCAACAGTGATTTCACCAAACGGTTGATCGGCGCAAGACCTGCGCCCTGAACCAGCGCACGATAAAAGATCAACGGTACAACGGGGGCGCTCTCTTGCCAGTGCAATTTTAGCTGATCCAGGTCAGCTATCCCGTCGCCGGGCCAATAAAGCCCCGCGCGCAACAGCGGTTTGGCTGGGCCGGGCTTGTCGCCACCGTCGATCAGCGCGCGTGCATAGGA
Organism: Celeribacter baekdonensis; assembly: GCF_003047105.1. Lineage (NCBI taxonomy): Bacteria > Pseudomonadati > Pseudomonadota > Alphaproteobacteria > Rhodobacterales > Roseobacteraceae > Celeribacter > Celeribacter baekdonensis. Next base: position 2,372,577 of record NZ_CP028475.1, on the reverse strand, counting down.
CAAAAACGCGACCGCATTATCCGCCCCGCCTTCGGTCAGATAGGCCCAAAGTTGATGATAATCCTCTGTCGGGATGGTCGACAAAGCGGCCAATTCCGCGTCGGGTTTGTCATCTCCGGGCAGGGCCACGAAAGGCACGCCCGCCTCATGCAGTCGCGCGGCATATTGTTCCACACCATATTTCCAATAGCCCGATCCGCCGAGCACGCGCGCGATCACCAGTTTGGATTTGGTGGCGCAGTCATCCAGATGCATGTCGACCGACATCGGGTGACGCAGATGCAACATCGAGGCCAAGCGCATCGCAGGGGGCTCAGTCATCATGGTGCGCGCCTCAGCGAGCAGAGCAAGCTCCGTGTCCGCAGCGGAAATCACCACCAAATCGGCGGGGGTTTGACCCAGATCGACGGCATCTTTGCCGTCATCAATGGAGCCGGGGGTGGCCGCGAGCAGGTGCATCGCTTTCTCTTTCCTTGTCTTAGCGCGCGTCTTGCGTCATGAGCGGGGAAACTCTCAGGAGACCCCTCAATGGATTATGGTAAAATGGGCGCCCCAAAACGTGGCAAGAACGCACCGAAGCATGATGAACATAACGCCAAGGGGACATCGAAAAACCCCTATGGGACAAAGACGCCCAAGGCGGAACTTTTGGCCAGGATGAAAGCGGCGGCTGAGGCAAAGAAAAGCGACACGTAAACCGCTTTTCTCTTCTCATTTAGGCGCTCAGCGCGGCCTCGATTGCGTGACGATCAAGGCCCGCTTCGCCAATGACGACCAGTCGAGTGTCGCGGGCAGCGGCCCCAAAAGGTTGGTCGAAATAGTGATCGACGCGAGGGCCAACGGCCTGAACGGTGAGGCGCATTGGTTTGCCCTCGACCGCCACGAATCCTTTGAGGCGCAGAATGTCGTGGGCGCGGATCACTTCGGCGATTTGGCTGGCAAAGGCCTTTGGGTCTTTGATTTCGCCGCGTGTCACCACAAAGCTTTCAAATTCGTCGTGATCATGATGGTGGTGATCGTCGTGCCCCCCGTCGTCATGGTCGTCATCGTGGTGATGGTGATGCACCTCGCCGCGCGCGTCCATATCGCCTTCTGATCCAATCCCCTGACCCAACAGAACGTCAATCGGCAACACGCCCATGCTTGCGCGAACAACCTGAACACCGCCGCGTGCCTCGTCTTTGAGTTTGGCAACCAATGCGTCGGCATGATTCTCGCCCAAAAGATCGGCTTTGTTCACCACGATCATATCGGCACAGGCGATTTGATCCTCGAACAGTTCAGAGAGCGGGGTTTCGTGGTCGAGGTTTTCGTCCAGTTTGCGTTGGGCATCGACGGCGGCGACATTATGGGCGAACCGGCCCTCATCGACAGCCTTGCCATCAACCACGGTGATTACACCATCGACGGTGACTTTGGTCGAAATCTCGGGCCAATTAAAGGCGCGCACCAAAGGTTGCGGCAGCGCGAGGCCCGACGTTTCAATCACGATATGGTCGGGTTTATTGTCCCGCTCCAACAGTTTTTGCATTGTCGGGATGAAATCCTCCGCGACCGTGCAACAGATGCAGCCGTTCGAGAGCTCCATGATGTCGTCCTCGGTACAGGTCTCGTCGCCGCAGCCTTTGAGGATGTCACCATCGACGCCCAGATCACCAAACTCGTTGATAATCAACGCGATGCGTTTGCCGCCCGCGTTGGCCAACATGTGACGAATGAGGGTGGTTTTGCCCGCACCAAGAAAGCCGGTCACAACCGTTGCTGGAATTTTCGCAGCCATTTTATAATGTCCTTTATGAAAACGCCGGAGCCACAGGATGTCCCGAGCCCCGGCGTGAAATCACCGAAATGAGCAGTCTCAGGCGGCCAAAGTGCGCGGCGACACCAGGCCGGTGTTGCCCAGACCTTTGATTGTTTTCGCTCCTGCCAAAACGGCCAGATCCACCAGAGGCTCGATCAAAATGACGGTCATGTAGGCGGCGCCAAAGGTGCCGACAGACGCCAGCGTGGCGGCGGAGACGCCTTGGCCGTAGAGCGCCCAGAAACCAACCCAGGCCACAATCCCAGCCTGATAGGTGGTCGAGAGCGCGAGGGCTTGTTTGTAACTGACATCGGCATAGGCAGTGCCCGGTGCGATGATGCGATCTGCGACCGCTTTGATACCAAAGAGCGGTACAAGCAGGGTGGTGACGTTCATGCCGTATTGCGGCAGATCGAAGGGGGCAAAAAACAGACCCTGTGCCAAAAGACCAAGCATCAAACCGAGTGCGGCAGGGGCCGCGCCAAACAGCAAGAAGAGCGTGGAGCCGAGGATCAAATGGACCTCAGACACGCCAACCGCGTGATGTGGCAGCACTTGGAAAAAGGTAAACACCGCGGCGGTCGACAGGGCTGCACGGGCCACAAAAGAGGCCACGCCTTTTTCGCCCAAAGCAGCGATAGAGTGTTTGAGAGTGTAAAGACCAGCGCCAGCGGCGGTGGCATAAGACAGCGCAATTTTTGCACCAGTCACGATTCCGGGTTCGATATGCATCGACAAGTCCTCCTAGGCCGTCATCCCCGACGGCGGGTTGGTATGAGGTCACGGCAGGTTTCCTGGCTCGCGGGTCAAAGCACCTTCGTCACCTTCCCAGAACTATGTGTTCCAGTGGCATGTCGACGGGCACTCACCGCTTACAGTCGCGGGGGCGGCTGTGGTTTTGCGCCCCGATTTGGGTCTCGCGCACCACATTCCCATTTCTCCCCTAAACGCTTGGCGTCGTGATGGGGAACCATAACGCGCCTATTTGGCGCATTGGCTTGTGCAGGGTCAAGCGCTTTGATCTTTTGCATCGACTTTCTATGACCCTGCTCAAAGAGAGTGCGCGCTAAATCGCAATATTTTGTGGATAACTTCGGTGTTTTGCCCAGATGTCGGTGTCACCCGGTTGACACATCCGTCGCAGTCCCAAACAGTTTTATCCACAAAGGAATCAACATCGAGGCCCCATTTGCGTTTCACCCGCCTGCGTCTCAATGGCTTTAAAAGTTTTGTAGACCCCACCGATCTTGTGATCGCGGATGGGCTGACGGGTGTTGTCGGACCGAACGGTTGTGGCAAATCCAACCTGCTTGAGGCGCTGCGCTGGGTCATGGGGGAAACCCGTCCCAAGGCAATGCGCGGCGCTGGGATGGAAGACGTGATCTTTGCCGGTGCGGCCTCTCGACCGGCGCGGAATTTTGCCGAAGTCATGTTGATGATCGACAACTCGGATCGGTTGGCCCCCTCCGGATTTAATGACAGCGACACGGTTGAGATCATCCGCCGGATCACCCGCGACGCAGGGTCCGCCTATAAGGTCAATACCAAGGACGTGCGGGCGCGCGATGTGTCGATGTTGTTCGCCGATGCCTCCACCGGCGCGCATTCTCCGGCGCTGGTGCGTCAGGGCCAAATCTCCGAATTGATCAACGCCAAACCAACCTCGCGGCGACGCATCCTTGAGGAGGCGGCGGGGATTTCCGGCCTCTATCAACGTCGCCATGAAGCGGAGTTGAAACTCAAAGGTGCGGAGACCAATTTGGCCCGTGTCGATGATGTGATCGAACAGCTTGCGGCGCAATTGGCTTCCCTGGCGCGTCAGGCGCGACAGGCGGCGCGCTATCGTGAGATTGGCATTGAATTGCGTCAGGCCGAGGGGCTTTTGTACTATCGCCGGTGGCGGGATGCCGACCATGCCCGTGTTGAGGCCGAGGATGTGTTGCGCACCCGTCTCAAACAAGCGTCTGAGGCCGAACGCCTTGCGCGTGATGCCGGAACACAACGTGAGGCCAAGGAAGCGGCCCTGCCGCCGCTGCGAGAAGAAGAGGCCATCGCCAGCGCGGTATTGCAGCGTCTCACCGTATCGCGCGATCAACTGGCCGACGAGGAAAAGCGCGCCCGCGATATGATCGAAACTCTGGCTCGACGGATTGATCAATTGGTCGCCGACATGGCCCGCGAGGAGCAACTCAACCGCGACGCAGTTGAGACGATTGCGCGGCTTGAATGGGAACAAAAGGAGCTGATCAAAGCCTCGGAGGGCCACGGGCCACGCTTGACACAATCGAGTGCGGAGGCGTCCGAGGCCAGTCAAATCTTGGCGGATCGTGAAACCACGCTGACCGAAATGACCGAAGATGTCGCCCGGTTGGCTGCGCGTCACCAATCGGCGAATCGTTTGGTCGAGGACAATCGCAAAACCTTGGAACGGGCGCGCGGCGATGCCGACCGGGCCAAGGCGGCCGTTGAGGACGCGAAATCGACGCTGTTTCGCTCGGCGGATGCGCTGGCGATGGCGGAAGAGGCACAGAGCGAGGCCAGCGAGCGGGCGGAATACACCGAGGCGGCGTTGATTGAGGCGGATGAGGCGCGGACCGAAGCGCAGACCCGCGAATCCTCGGCACGTGCGGCCCGATCTGAGGCGGAGGGTGAGGTCGGCGCGCTCAAGGCCGAAGTCCTGGCTTTGGGGCGGATGCTGGATCGTGATCAGATTGCGGGCACGCAGGTGCTGGATCTGATCCGCGTGACTTCGGGGTATGAAAAGGCACTTGGTGCCGCACTGTCGGATGATTTGCGCCAACCCGCGATTGAGGCTTATCAAGCCTCAGGTTGGGTCACTTTGCCGGATTATGCGGATGAACAGGATCTGCCCTACGGCGTGGAGCCGCTCAGCGACTATGTCTCGGCCCCAGCGGTTCTGTCGCGGCGCTTGTCGCAGATCGGACTTGTCCGCGCCGAAGATGGTCCGCGTCTTCAGGCCGATTTGGAGCCGGGGCAACGGTTGGTGTCGGTCGAGGGCGACCTGTGGCGCTGGGATGGTTATCGCGCGGGGGCCGAGGATGCGCCCTCAACGGCGGCTTTGCGCCTGCAACAGCTCAATCGGTTGGAAGGGTTCAAACAGGACCTCGTGGCGGCTGAGGCCAAAGCAGCAGGTGCGCTTCAGGCGCATGAGCATTTGAAGGCGGAATTGACGCGGTTGAGCGAGGCCGATCACGCCGCCCGCGAAGCCCGCCGGGCCGCAGACCGCGCCCTGTCCGAGGCGGCGCGCGCACTGTCGCGGGCCGAAAATGATCGGACCTTGGCCGAGGGCAAGGTTGAAAACCTCGGGCTGGCCGTGTCCCGCCACGAAGAGGATGCGCGCGGTGCCGAGGTGCGTCTGCGCGAGGCGGAAAAAACCGTGTCGGAACTGCCGGATTTGAGTGCGGCGCGCTCAGATATCGAAGAGGTCAAACTCGCGGTCGAAGCGGCACGGATCACCATGATGACGAAACGTTCGTCACATGACGAAATTCGTCGCGAAGGCGAGGCGCGCACGCGGCGTTCGCAAGAGGTGACCAAGGAGTTGTCCGGCTGGCGGCACCGTCTTGAAACTGCGGGTAAACGGGTGGCGGAGCTTCAGGCGCGCAAAGAGACCTCCGAGGAGGAATTGTTTGAGGCATCGGCGCAACCCGAGGAAATCGCTGAGAAACGCGAAGCGCTTTTGGAACAAATTGCCGAGGCTGAGAGCCGTCGGCAGCAGGCCTCCGATGCGCTTGCTTCCGGTGAAACCGCGCTGCGCGAGGCGGTGTCAACCGAGCGCGATGCGGAACGTGTGGCCTCTGAGGCGCGCGAAATCCGCGCGGCCTCCGAGGCGCGTCGCGACGCCGCGCGCGAGATGGTGGACGCCGCAGTGGAACGCATCCGCGAAGAGTTGGACAGCACGCCGGTTGCGCTGCTTGAGGAACTGGACGTTGATCCCGACACGATCCCGCCGCATGAAGCGATTGAGGTCGATGTGAACCGTCTCAAACGCCTGCGCGAAAGTCTTGGCGCGGTGAACCTGCGGGCCGAAGAAGACGCCTTGGAAGTGCGCGAAGAGCACGACACCTTGGTGAGTGAAAAACAAGATTTGGAAGAGGCGATCAAGACCCTGCGTGCGGGGATTGCCTCGCTGAACCGCGAAGGGCGCGAACGTCTTTTGACCGCGTTTGAACAGGTGAACGAGAATTTTTCGACCCTCTTCACCCACCTGTTTGGCGGCGGCGAGGCCAAGTTGATGATGGTGGAGAGCGACGATCCGCTGGAGGCCGGTCTTGAGATTATGTGCCAGCCGCCGGGCAAAAAATTGTCTACGCTCTCTCTGCTCTCTGGTGGTGAACAAACGCTGACCGCGCTTGCGCTGATCTTTGCGGTGTTCATGGCCAACCCGGCCCCAATTTGTGTGCTGGACGAGGTCGACGCGCCTTTGGATGACGCCAATGTCACGCGGTTTTGCGATATGTTGGACGAGATGACCCAGCGCACCGATACGCGGTTTTTGGTTATCACTCACCACGCCGTCACCATGGCGCGGATGGATCGCCTGTTTGGTGTGACCATGCAAGAACAGGGCGTCAGTCAGCTTGTGTCGGTGGATTTGAAAAAGGCAGAAGCTTTGGTCGCTTGATATTTTTCGCGACCAAAGCCGATTTTCTGATGTTTAGATGATTAGAGCTTGCTCAATAGCGCGGGTGTCGGCCAAGCATCGGCGGGCATCCCAAGACGCTGTTGTTCCATTTGCACGGCCTCTCGTGTCTTTTCGCCTAAAATGCCATCGACGCCGCCCACATCATGCCCCCGGCTTTGCAGCTTTTGTTGCAACTGCTTCATCTGCCCATCGGACAATCCAGTCTCAGGAGATCCGGCATTGTAGACCGGTGCGCCTTCGAGGCGGGCGGCGAAATAGGCCGCAGTGGTCACATAGACAAAGCTCTTGTTCCACTCAAAATAGACCTCGAAATTTGGATAGGCGAGAAACGCCGGGCCTTTGCGCCCCATTGGCAACAGCACGGAGGCCTTAAGCGAGGAGGGCCCGAACGATCCCGCGCGCGGTTTGACGCCGAGCTTTGCCCATTGCGCAACGGTCATTTTGTGATTGAGCCCGGTTTTGGACCAATCGAGATCGGCCGGCACAACAATCTCTTGCAGCCACGGCTCATTCGCGCGCCATCCCAAATGTTTGAGCATTTTCGCACCTGACATCAACGCATCAGGTGCGGATGTTTTAAGCCGGACATGGCCATCGCCATCGCCATCCACACCGTTTTGCAGGATGTCTTTCGGCAACATTTGCACCATGCCAATTTCTCCGGCCCACGCACCTTTGGTCGTGGTCGGATCGAAATCGCCATGTTTGTAAAGTTCAAGCGCGGCCAAGATTTGTGGTTGGAACAATTCGGGGCGACGACAATCGTGCCCCAAAGTCATCAGCGCATTCAATGTGTTAAAGTCGCCCTGCACCTGACCAAAGTCGGTTTCCAACGCCCAAAAGGCCAAAAGCACGCCGCGCGAGACGCCGTAGTCGCGGGCAATGCGGTCAAAGGTGGCATTGTATTTTTGCGAATATGTGCGGCCATTGTCGATGCGGTTTTGGCTGATCACAGCGCGGGAAAAGTCGATGAACGGTTTTTGGAAAAACCCTTGGGCGCGGTCGGCTTTGAGCACCGATTGCGTTTGCTGGGCGGAGGCGAAAAACCGATCCACCGTGGCTTTGTCATAGCCTTTAGACAGGGCTTCGGATTTCATTTTGCCAACAAATGAGGAAAATGATCCGCCACAGGGCACGTCAGCGACAGCAGGGGCGGCGAGGGTCAGGGCAAGAGCAAGGCTCAGAAAACGCATGGGTTTACCTTTTACATTGAGTTGCGCGCCACGATAGCGATCAGGCGCAAATTACGCAAATGACAGAGTGATGATACAGACCAGAGCGACGGCCCAAGCGGCCCAAAGACGCGCGCAGGCCATGTCGATGTCGCGCGGCATAGCTTTGGGTCGCCCGTCTGGATTGACCCATGGATAGTCGCGCAACGTGCCATGATAGGCGCGCGGGCCGGACAGGGCGACGTCCAGACTACGTGACAGGGCGGCTTCTGGCCAACCGGCATTGGGCGAGCGATGGCGGCGCGCCTCTTTGGTGATACTCCGCCAAAGCGACAAGGGCTTGCCCCAGGGGAACAGCAACACAGCGGTGAGCCGCGCCGGGATCAGGTTCAACAGGTCGTCAAACCGGGCAGAGGCCCAGCCAAAATCGCGGTGCTGATCGGTGCGATAGCCGATCATGCTATCGGCGGTGTTGACGGCTTTGTACATCAGGATGCCGGGCAGACCGAGCAGCAAAAACCAAAACGCGGGGCGATCACACCGTCAGAGAAATTTTCTGCAGCGGATTCGATGGCGGCGCGGGACACGGCAGACGCGTCCATGTCGGTGGTGTCGCGCCCCACGATCATTGCCACCGAAACACGACCCCTCCCAAGCGAGGATTCAAGCGCTCGCGCCACAGCTTTGACATGTTCGATCAAGGACTTATGAGCCAAGAGACTTGCGCCCAAGATGATATCCGCAAAGGGAATTTGGTCAAGGATGAGACCCAAAAAACCACTGCCCACGACCAAAGAAAGAAGCAAAATCACGCCTTTGGCTTTGCGTCTCTCCCCGTGGTTCATTCGCCGATCCGCCCAGCCAATGAGGCGACCAAGCAGTACTGCAGGATGGGGCATACGGTCCCAAAGCCATTTTGGTTCGCCCAAAAGGGCATCAAGGATCATGGCCAGAGACAGGGCAAAAGCCGTGGTCACAGCGCGGCCTCAAATTGGTCCCAACGATCCGCGGCAGGCAAGCCGAGGCGGACCCATCTGTCGGAATAGGGGAAGATGCGCGACCAGACGCGACCTTTGGCCAAATGATCTTGAAAGGCACGGGCATTATCGACGTCATAGAGCCGAAAAAGATCGGTGCCTCCGATCAGTTTCGCGCCTTTATTTTTCATAAGGACATCCATTTTGTCACAAGACTGTGCCAAATTGATCCGTGTCTGCATCGCCCAATCCGGGTCATTCAGGGCTTTTGTGCCAATCGCAAGCGCAGGCCCCGACACCGCCCAAGGGCCAGTGAGCGTTGAAAGCCGATTGATCCATTCCGGCGCGCCAATGGCAAAGCCGAGCCGCAAACCGGCCAGCCCCCAGAATTTGCCGAAGCTTTTGAGCACAATCGTATGCCCATCCATGACGCGCCCGATGTGGCTCATCTCCGGCATCACGTCGCAAAAACTTTCGTCGATGATCGTGATCGGCGCGGTCAACTCATCTGCGCGCCAAAGCCGCCCGTCCGGGTTGTTGGGGTGTACAGCGACCTGAACGGAAGGGGCAGTGCCGTCTACGGTCCAGCCATGCGCCTCAAAGGCGGCGGCATGTTCGTTGTAGGTTGGGGTTCTGATGTCTACGCGGGCTTTGGGCCAGAGCGCAGGCAGGCGGGCGATGAGGGCGGATGCGCCGGGGGCGGCCAAAATGGAGGCCCCTCGTGGCACGTTCCAAAAGGCACGCGCAGCTTGGATCAGCGAATCCTGCGCTGCGGCATCGGGTAGGGCTTCCCAGACGCTTGGCGGCATTTCGCCTATCGAATAGGCGGTCGGGTTGATGCCCGTGGAGAGGTCGATCCAGTCGGATTTCTCACCGCCAAACCGCGCCACAGCGGCATCAAGACCGCCGCCATGATCCCGGTGCCGACTCATGCGTCCTCGGCGGGATCAGAGGGGGGCGGAAGGTGGCGGGAGACGAAATGACCTTTGACGCCCTGCGGCCAGTCGCGGAACGGCACCTGCCCAGAGGGGGAGGCGGCATGTTGTGAGGCGTAGCTCACAATAGCGTCTGCATCCACGTTATTTCCGTCAAATTTTCCAAGGGAGTAGCCGATTTTACCAGTGCCTTGAACAATGATGTTGCAGGCACGTTCACAGCCCATCGTGCAGGCCACACGGCGGGTTTTGATCCCAGCGGCCGCGGCGCGGGGTTCGATCGCTTCGGCCAAAATTTCGCCATCGGTTTTATCCATCCCGCGCTCAGCCCAATCGGGTCGTTTACAGGTTTCGCAGATGGTGATCCAGGTGGGGGTTTGATGTGTCATGGGCCCTGTTTTGCCTTAGCTCGAAGAGAGTGCAAGTTAAAATCTTAGCTTTTTATCAGGGATTTGCTGTGGCAGCTTTGATTGACCCCGATCTTAAGGGTTCGTAAGGGTGTCTTACACAAGGTTTAAGATCGGACAACCTGCGCAAATGCGTTCAATCGGCGGTTACGATTTAGGAAGAATATGCGGGTATTGATCGTTGAAAAAAATCCAGATCTGGGGCGGATCTGGATGCGTCATCTTGAGCGTCAGGGCATGAGTGTGGCTTTGGTTTCGGGTCAGGACGCCGCGATTGAGCATATGCAGCAGGAGACCCCTGATCTGATCGTTTTGGATCTGGTCTTGAACGATGGCGCCGCCTTTGCCGTTGCAGATTACGCCAATTACCGCTGCCCTGACGCACGGGTGATTTTCACCACCAATGCCAGTTTTTTCTCGGACGGCTCCATCTTTCAACATTCGGCCAACGCCTGCGCCTTTGTCACCAAACAGGTGGACCCAGAGGATCTGTCGGCGATGGTCGAACATTACGGCAAAGCGGCCTCTTAAAACGCTGTTCTGAGCGATGCTCAGCCCCGCCCATGCGGCGCATCAAAATCCAAATCCGGTGTGATCGGTACAATTCGGTGCGGATTGATTGTGTCGTGGCTGTAGTAATAGTGCCGCACGATATGATCGAAATTCACCGTCTCACGCACCCCTGGCCATTGATAGAGCTCGCGCGTGTAGGCCCACACGGCGGGGTCGTCTTTCACCATGCGTTTGTTGCATTTGAAATGACCGTGATAGACTTTATCAAAGCGAACGAGCGTGGTGAACAACCGCCAATCGGCTTCGGTCACCTGATCTCCCATGAGATAGCGGTTCTCTGAGAGATGGGTTTCGAGCCAATCGAGACTGTCGAACAGCGGCGTGATGGCGGCGTCATAGGCCTTTTGCGTGGTGGCAAACCCGGCCTTATAGACGCCATTGTTGATCGTGTCATAGATGCGGGCATTCACCGTTTCGATCTCGTCACGCAGGGCGAGGGGCCAGAAATCATGGGTGTTTCCAGTGATCGCATCAAATGCCGAATTGAACATGCGGATGATTTCCGAGGATTCGTTTGAAACAATCGTGTGCCGTTTTTTGTCCCAGAGAATCGGCACGGTCACGCGTCCCGACACGTTTGGGTCAGCTTCGGTATAAATGTCACGCAGGAAGGGCTTGCCAAAGAGGGTGTCCCGGTGGCGCCGGGGAAATCCTGAGCAAAGGTCCAGCCCTCACTCAGCATATCGGGGTGAACAACGGAGACGGAAATCACGTCCTCAAGGCCTTTCAAGGCCCGAAAGATCAACGTGCGATGGGCCCACGGACAGGCATAAGAGACATAGAGGTGATAGCGCCCGGCCTCGGCCGCAAAGCCGTCATTGCCGGACGGTCCCGCCACGCCATCGGGCGTGATCCAGTTGCGAAAGCCAGCTGTGCTGCGTTCGAATTTGCCGCCTGATTTTGACGTGTCGTACCATTCGTCATGCCAGATACCGTCTTTCAAATGTCCCATCAAAGGCTCCTCACTGTTCGCGACCACCCTAAACGGGACGAGTTTGCGCGCAAACAGGTGTGAGAGCGCAGAAATGGTGCGCTTGTGCACATTTGCCCCACCCCGTTGGCGCTAAAGCATTTGCGCGCTCCCGACCCTCGGCCTATAGATGAGACCTATGACGACGCCCCGATACGGGGCCAGAGAGGTTGGCAGTGGCGGATCGACCCAAACCGGGGATTGCGCGCAGCATCGTCAAGTGTCCCAGCCTCCTTGAACCACGATCGCCCTGTTTGGGCATAACGACAAGGATATGACATGTTTCGCGTTATGACGCTCACGCTGACGTTTTTTGCTGCTCCTGCATTGGCCCATCCCGGCCATATCGCTGAGGCCGCAGGCCATAATCATTGGCTTGCGGGTGTTTTGATTGGCGGCGCGATTGCGACCGCCATTTGGGGGGCGCTCAAAGGCAAAAAACAAGAGCCTGAAGCGACAGAAACCGACCATGAGGCTGAGCCGCAGGAGGCATAATTTAAGATGAAAACTGGTGTGATGATTTGTGGTCATGGCTCGCGCAGCCAGGCCGCAGTGGACGAATTTGCCGTTTTGGCAGAGAAACTTCCCGCTCTTTTGCCCGCCGATTGGATGGTGGATTACGGCTATCTTGAATTTGCCAATCCGGTGATCCGTGACGGGTTGGACCGCCTGCGTGAGGCCGGATGCGAGCGCATTCTGGCGGTGCCCGGCATGTTGTTTGCCGCGATGCATGCGAAAAATGACATCCCGACGGTGCTCAACACCTATGCCGCCAAACATGGCATCACTGTCAGCTATGGTCGCGAATTGGGGGTCGATCCCAAGATGATCGCAGCCGCCGGTGCGCGGGTGCGTGAAGCGGTGGACCGGGCCAATGCCGAGCTGGGCGACTTGCCGCTGCATGAGACCGCGTTGGTCGTGATCGGGCGGGGCGCGTCTGATCCCGACGCCAATGGCAATGTCTCGAAAATCGCACGGATGTTGTGGGAGGGCATGGGCTTTGGTTGGTGCGAGGTCGGTTATTCCGGCGTCACCTTCCCGCTTGTCGAACCCTGCCTGCAACATGTTTCGAAGCTGGGCTACAAACGCGTCATCGTGTTTCCGTATTTCCTGTTCACGGGCATCTTGATTGATCGAATTTACGGTTTCACTGACCAGGTCGCAGTCCAGCATCCCGACATTCAATTTGTCAAAGCGGGCTATCTGAACGATCATCCGAAAGTGCTTCAAACCTTTGCGGAACGGGTGTTGGAACAGGACGGTGACGTGCCGATCCCGAACTGTGGTATCTGTGCCTACCGTACCCAAGTGCTTGCGATTGAAGGTCAAGAGGCCCGTCAAATCACCGTCGATGAGCGCGCAGCAGCGCGTGAAAACGGCAAGGGTCACCCGGCTTTTGGCGATGTGCCGCCGCCGACTTGTGTGCTGTGCAAATACCGCACGCAGGTTCTTGGGTTTGAGGCCGAGATCGGTGCGGTTCAGGAGAGCCACCATCACCATGTCGAAGGCCAAGGGGCCTCGGCCCCCGGATCAAACGTGGCCGATTGTGCGCTTTGTGATACGTTTTGCACGGGGCTTTGTCGGTTGGAAAAGGTCGCGCATGAGCACCATCACCATGATCACACCCATGGTCATGACCATGGCCACGATCATGCACACAGCCATATTCACGGCCATGACCACGATCATCATTTTGACGATCACGACCATGATCACTCTCATGACCACGTCCACCCGGAATACCCGCATGCCAAGCACCCGCACGGACCCGAATCCGCGCGCAAGTCTAAGGTCTGATTCCGGTGCGCCCCTACGAGAAAGATCCGCAGTCGATCTATGCCCAAAGTTTTGCCACCGTGCGTAAAGAGGCGCGGCTGGATCGGTTTGATGCCGGAATGGAACGCCTTGCGATCCGCCTGATCCATGCCTGCGGTATGGTTGAGGTTGCGGATCGTTTGGCCTTTTCGCCCGGTGCCTATGCGGTGGGTCACGCGGCTTTGATGGCGGGTGCGCCGATCTTGTGCGATTGCGAAATGGTCGGCGCGGGCATCATCCGGCGCTACCTTCCCGCCGACAATCAGGTGATCGTCACCCTCAATGATCCGCGCACGCCCGAGCGCGCCAAAGAGATCGGCAACACCCGCTCCGCTGCTGCTGTTGAGTTGTGGGAACCGCATCTGAAAGGCGCAGTTGTTGCCATTGGCAATGCCCCGACCGCGCTGTTTCATCTGTTGGAATTGATTGATCAAGGCGCGCCCAAACCCGCCGTGATCCTCGGGTTTCCTGTGGGATTTGTTGGTGCCGCGGAATCCAAAGCCGAGCTGGCAGGCAACCCTCGTGGATGCGATTTTGTGGCTTTGCGGGGCCGTCGCGGTGGGTCGGCCATCGCCTCGGCGGCGGTGAATGCACTGGCCGTAGGCCTGCCGGAGATCGGCGAATGAACATGCCGAAATGGCTTCACATCATCGGGATCGGTGACGATGGGTTGGAGAGCTTGAGCGCCGCCACGCGCAGTGTGATTGAGGAGGCAGAGGTGGTTTTTGGCGCGGAGCGTCACCATGCGCTGACCCCTACTCTTACCGGCCAACGCCGGGCGTGGCCCTCGCCGTTCAACGCCTTGATTGACGAGTTGATTGCTCTGCGGGGGCGTCGCGTGGTCGTGCTCGCAACAGGCGATCCGCTTTGGTATTCGGTTGGTGCGCGCATCGGTCACGAGATTGACCCGGCTGAAATCTTGTATCACCCACAGCTTTCCGCCTTTCAACTCGCCTCTGCTCGCATGGGCTGGTCGCTTGCGGATGTGGAAACACTGACTGTGCATGGGCGCCCGGCGGAGCAAATCATTCCCTTTCTTGGTTCCGGTCAAAAATTGCTCATTTTGACAAAAGGCCAAGAAACACCAATAGAAATATCTACTATTTTGATAGATCGTGGATTTGGCCCCTCGCGTTTGAGTGTTTTGGCGCATATGGGAGGCACGGACGAGGTCCGCTTTGATGGCATGGCCTCAAACTGGTCCCATGATGTGCCTGACTTTCACACCCTCGCGGTCGAGTGCATCGCTGAGGCGGGCGCAACGCCTTTGCCGCGCTTCGGCTTGCCGGACAGCGCCTTTGTCTCTGACGGTAATATGACCAAACAAGAGGTCCGTGTTGTCACTCTGGCCAAACTCGCGCCAAGGCGTGGTGCATTGCTTTGGGACATTGGCTGTGGCTCTGGCTCGGTTGCAATTGAATGGATGCGCGCGGCGCGGGATGCCCGTGCCATCGGGATCGAATGCCGCGCTGATCGTCGAGCCTTGGCGGTGCAAAATGCGCTGGCCCTTGGTGCGCCCGGTCTCAAACTGATTGATGCAACCGCCCCCAAAGGCCTGGCCGATCTGTCGTCACCTGATGCGGTGTTCATTGGCGGCGGTTTGACGCGTGCGGTGTTTGAGACCGCATGGAATGCTCTCGCCCCATTTGGACGGTTGGTTGCCAATGCAGTGACGCTTGAAGGCGAGGCGATGTTGATTGCGCTGCGCAGCGAATTTGGCGGCGAACTGACCCGCATGGCGGTGTCTCGTGCCAAACCTGTGGGCACTCTTTCGGGCTGGAAACCGTTCATGCCCGTCACACAATGGAGCCTGACCAAAGGAGGGCGCGCCCTATGAGCGGGACTGTCTATGGCATCGGCCTTGGCCCCGGCGACCCGGAACTGATGACGCTCAAAGCCGCCCGCCTGATTGGTGAGGCCAAAGTGATCGCCTATCCGACCTTAGCGGGCGGCGAGTCTTTTGCCCGCTCGATTGCGGCGGATTACATCACGGAAGGCACGCGCGAGATTGTCATGGATGTGCCAATGACGGTGGATCGCGCGCCCGCACAGGCCGCGTATGACATCGGGGCTGATGCGATCCGATCTGCCTTGGATGCTGGCGAGGATGTGGTTGTCCTGTGTGAGGGCGATCCGTTTTTCTACGGCTCGTTCATGTATCTGTTCGCCCGCCTCAAACGTGACTATGCGGTTGAGGTTGTGCCCGGCGTGACCTCTGTGACCACTTGTGCTGCGGTCGCCGGAATGCCGATGGCGGCGCGCAATGAGGTGGTCACCATCCTGCCTGCGCCGGAACTTGTCGGGCGTTTGGACCGTGGACACTCCATGGATGTGTTGCACAGCGCTGACACGCTTGTGGTGATGAAACTCGGCCGCCATTTCGCCCGTGTGCGTGCAGCCATTGATGCGGCGGGCCTGACGGAGAAAGCCGTCTATATCGAACGGGCCTCCACGCCTCATGAAGTGGTCCTGCCACTCTCAAAAGCGCCCGAAAAGGCGCCGTATTTTTCTATGATCCTCATCGTGAAAGGGGCCGACCCATGGCTGTGAGCCCGGTTGTCATCGCACTCAACGCATCTGGCGAAAAAACCGCCGCCCGCATTGCCGTTGCCTTTGGTTTTGAACTCCATGGGCGCGAGGGACGCACAGAGGCAAAGATCAGCTTTCCCAATGCGTTAGATCATGTTCGCACGCTGTTTGCGGCGGGCATTCCGGTGATTGGCGTGTGCGCCTCTGGCATCCTGATCCGCGCCGTTGCCCCTTTGCTCTCGGACAAAAAGACGGAGCCGCCGGTGATTTCGGTCTCTGACGATGGCTCTGTGGTCGTTCCGCTTTTGGGCGGGCATCGTGGGGCCAATCGACTGGCGCTGGACATCGCGCAGGCGTTGGAGTCCCAGGCAGCGATCACGACGGCGGGCGACGTGTCGTTGGGCATCGCTTTGGACGAGCCGCCGATGGGGTGGCGTTTGGGCAATCCGGACGCCGCGAAATCGACCATGGCCGCGATGTTGGCCCATGGTGGCGCATCTGTAACGGGCGATGAGGCGGGCAAAGCTGCGTGGTTGGCAGATGTTCCGCTGGCTGAGGGGGCGGAGTTGATCTGTACCGTTCGGGAGATGTCTGCGCCCAATGACACAACGCTTGTGTACCATCCGCAACGCTATGTCCTCGGGGTCGGGTGTTCGCGCAATTGCCCGCCCAAAGAGCTTGCCGATCTGGTTGGCGCGTTGTTGCAAAAGGCCGATATCTCGCCCAAGGCACTGGCCGCGATTGCGACGGTGGATGTGAAAGCGGATGAACCGGCGATCCTGGCCTTGGCGAAAACCTTTGACGTTCCGCTGCGCCTGTTCACAGCGGCAGAGCTTGAGGTCGAGACGCCGCGATGTGCCACCACTTCGGAGGTGGTGTTTGCGGAAATCGGCACCCATGGCGTGGCCGAAAACGCCGCACTGGCCTGTGGCGGCGCGTCAGTGACGTTGGCCGAACCAAAGATCAAAAGCGCGATGGCTACGACGTCCTTGGCGATCTCGACTGACGTGATCACCGCGCTCAATGGCCGTCCGCGTGGGCGTTTGTCCGTGGTTGGTATTGGTCCGGGGCAGGCGGCATGGCGCACGCCGGAAGTATCCAAACTTGTCGCAGAGGCCGAAGAACTTGTCGGTTATGGCCTTTATATTGATCTTTTGGGGCCTCTGGCCGTGGGAAAAATCCGCTCTGATTTCCCGCTGGGCGGCGAAGAAGATCGGTGTCGCTATGCCTTGGAACAGGCCGCCAAGGGCAAAAACGTTGCGCTCGTGTGTTCGGGCGATGCGGGCATTTATGCCATGGGCGCGCTGGTGTTTGAGCTGTTGGATCGCGGGCCGAATGAGCATGGCGTATCAGACGCCGCGCACAGGGTTGAGGTGATGTGTTCGCCGGGTGTTTCGGCGCTGCAAGGGGCCGCTGCGCGTGCGGGCGCCCCTTTGGGGCATGATTTCTGTGCCATCTCTTTGTCGGATCTTTTAACCCCACGCGCGGATATTATCCGCCGTCTTAGGGCGGCGGCAGAGGGCGATTTTGTCATTGCCTTTTACAACCCGGTGTCGAAAAAGCGGCGCACGCTTTTGGCAGAAGCGCGGGATATTTTGCTCCAACACCGCCCGGCTGACACGCCGGTGATGTTGGCGTCGAACCTTGGGCGTCCGACAGAATATGTCCGTTACCGACGCTTGAAAGACTTGCAAGTGGATGAGGTCGATATGCTCACGGTGGTGTTGATCGGCTCGTCCAATTCTCGCCTTGCCCAGCTTGGCGAAGGCCCGCGCATGTACACGCCGCGTGGCTATGCGCGCAAAATTGATGGAGACCTCGCATGACTGTTTTCTTTATTGGTGCGGGGCCGGGCGACCCGGAGCTATTGACCAAAAAGGCCGAGCGGATCATCGGTGAATGCCAGGTTTGTCTCTATGCAGGGTCTTTGGTCCCTGCCGAAGTTGTGGCCTGCGCCCCGGAGAGCGCGCGGGTTTTGGATACGGCGCCGATGACGTTGGATGACACTCATGCCGAAATCAAAATAGCACATGAAAAAGGCTTAAATGTTGCACGAGTGCACAGTGGAGACCCTTCTTTGTACGGTGCGATTGCCGAACAAATTCGCCGTTTGCGTGCTGATGGGATTGACTATGAGATCATTCCCGGTGTGCCCGCCTATGCTGCCGCCGCCGCCGCTTTAGGGCAGGAGTTGACCATCCCGGAGATCGCGCAGAGCATCATCCTGACCCGTGTGTCGATGAAATCCACCTCGATGCCTGCGGGCGAGACGCTTGAGAATTTCGCCAAAACCGGCGCGACTTTGGCGATCCATTTGGGCATTCGCAATCTGCGTGAAATTGAGCGGCAATTGGTGCCCTATTACGGCGCGGACTGTCCCGTTGTTGTTGCGTATCGCGTCGGCTGGCCGGATCAGATGTTGATCCGTGGCGCGTTGAGCGACATTCGCGAAAAAGCCCGTGAGGCGAAAATCACCCGCACGGCGTTGATCCTTGTTGGGCCAGCCTTGGGGGAGGTCGCAGATTTCAAAGACAGTGCGCTCTATGATCCTAAAATGCCGCATGTGCTGCGGCCTAAGGTGGCACCGTAAACTGCGGCAATCTGGTGACTCTTGGGGACAGGATGTCATCTGCCGTTAGGGTTAACTTGACCGAAACCAATCTTGGCCCATCATTGGACTATCACTCATCCGGTGAAACGCTCGGGAGGTTTGAGATGTCTGATTTTCTGCCCAAAGAGGTCCTTGAGGGACTTGAACAGGCACGTAAGGCCAAGCTGAAACGCCGCTCTCGCTTGCGGGTGCGTGTGGGCGATGCGACCTATCCGATCCTGCGGTCTTGGGAGACAGGGTTTGCGCTTGACCGTGAAAATTCCACGCATTTGCGGGGGCTTGTGGACGTTTATGATGGCTCAAAGCACCTCTATCAGGCACTGATTGTGGCCGCGCAAGAAGATGGTCACGAGATGAGTTTTGATTTCAAACGCGCGACACTTGCAACTGATAAGCCGCCTTTGGATTACGACCGGGCCGATGACGCCCCGGTCGCGCTTTTACCGAGTTTTCATTGAAGATCACTGAAGGCGGATTTTAGGCGAGATACGGCCTCCGTGACGCGCGCGGCTTGTGTCCCTAAGTTAAAGCGCAGCCCAAGTTCCCCGCCTGTGCCGAAGGGTGCGCCGGGGCTGGGAGCAATTTTGGCCTCCTCCGTCACGCGACGCCAAATCTCCGATGCCTCCATTCCGGTGCCAGAAAAATCGACCCATGCAAGGTAGGTGCCTTCAAGTTGGACGTGGGACAGGCCGGGAAGGTCCGCGATGCCGTTCGCAAAAATCCTGGCATTCTCGGAGAGGTAGAGGGTGAGTGCATCGACCCATTTCGCCCCTTTTTCAGACAAGCAGGCGCGTGTCAGGACCGTTCCTAAAAGGTTGGGCGCAAGGTCGGCTTTGTGAACTGTGTTGCGGAATTCGCGACGCAAAACCGGATCTGAAATGGTGACACAACCCAAACGGGTTCCCGCAATGGAAAAGGTTTTTGAGGCCGATGTCATGGTGACCAGGCGGGATGCATACTCTGGTGCCACCAAAGCCGTCGGCGTATGGCTGTGCCCGGTCAGGATCAGGTCGTGATGGACCTCGTCGGAGACCAATAAAAGATCATGGCGCGCACAAAAATCAACAATCTGGCGCAACTCTTTGCGGGTCCAAACGTGGCCAGCCGGATTGTGCGGTGAGGACAGAAGTAGGATTTTTTCCCGCCCCGTCATAAGCGCATCGAAGGCGTCGAAATCCGGCAAAAGCCCGGCTTCGGTCACACTGAGAGGCAATTCCGTGACCGTGCGGCCATTGCGGGCAATTTTTGACGCGAATTCATGATAGACAGGGGTGAAGATCGCCACCGCATCACCCGGCTCGGTCCAGGTCTGAATGGAAAAGGCGATGGCGTTGCCAAGGCTGGCGGTGGCTGTGATCCAATCGGTGTCGATGTCCCAAGCGTGCCGGGTCTTTATCCACCATTGCACGGCTTCAAACATACTGTCGATATGGGCGAAATAGCCGAAATCACCTGCATCCGCCAAGGCATGCACCGCCTCTGTGATGAAGTCAGGGGCCTTAAAATCCATATCCGCCACCCACATCGGCAGTACATCAGGCGAGGGGGGAATACCAAGGGCCGCGTGTGTCATGGTCCATTTGCTCGATCGTGTTGCAACGCGGTCGTACATCGTGTCAAAACTGTAGTGCGTCATCGCAATCCTCATTGCTATTTATGCCAACGTACTGGGGTCAGGCGTGAGGTAAAGGCGATTTTATCGCGCAGGAGACTTGCACATTCGTGCGCCGCACAGTTGCACGGCGCGCAGGCATTCTCTAAATGCATATTCATGACCCTGAAACCGATCCTCATCCACCCCGACCCGCGCCTGAAAAAGGTCTGTGACCCTGTGACCGAGTTCGACCGCGACTTGGCCCGGTTTGCCGACGATATGTTGCAGACCATGTATGAGGCGCCGGGCATTGGCCTTGCCGCGCCGCAGGTTGGTTTGACCAAACGCATGTTGGTGATGGATTGCGTCAAGGAGGCCAATGGCACGCCTGAACCGATGGTTTTGGTGAACCCGGCGGTGACTTGGTCGAGTGAGGAAAAGAACGTCTACGAAGAGGGCTGCCTGTCGATTCCCGGTCAATATGCTGACGTGGAACGGCCGAAAAGCGTGCGCGTGAGTTGGCTTGATGTCGAAGGCAAAGCGCATGAAGAGGAATTCGATGCGCTTTGGGCGACCTGTGTTCAGCATGAAATCGACCACCTAGATGGCATTTTGTTCATTGATTATCTCAAGCCACTCAAACGTCAGATGATCACCCGCAAAATGCAAAAGCTTAAACGAGATCGGACGCGGGCCTGATGGCCGTTTTGGACATTTTGCTTTGGCCGGATGCGCGACTCAGCACGCTTTGTGCCCCGGTCGATCAGATTACGGATGACATCCGCAAGCTGGCGGCGGATATGTTGGACACTATGTATGCCGCCCCCGGTCGTGGCTTGGCTGGCCCCCAAATTGGCGCGATGCTGCGGCTGTTCGTCATGGATGCGACGTGGAAAGAGGGCATCAAATCTCCCCTCGTCATGATCAATCCCGAGATCCTCTCTCACTCCGATGAGAGCATTGAGATGGACGAGGCCTGCCTGTCCATTCCCGGCGTGGACGCGCCGGTGACAAGACCCACGCGGATCACAATCCGCTGGACGGATTTGACCGGCGCGACATATTTGCGTGAAATGGATGGGGCCGAAGCCCGGATCGCCCAACACGAATTCGATCACCTCAATGGCCGTGTGCATTTCGATCGTCTTGATGCCAAAGCCCGTGCGCATTTGGAGGCCGCATATCTATGACCCAGCGCCCGTTTATCCCCTATCCCGACACCCGTCTGAAAACCGTGGTGCCGCCGGTGGCGGAGATCACCGACGAGATCCGCCTGATCTGGGACGATATGATCGAGACCATGGATGCGATGCCGGGCTATGGCTTGGCCGGGCCACAAATCGGGGTGATGATGCAACTTGCCGTGGTTGATTGTTCGGACGAGCGTGGCAAGGCCGTGCGTATGGCCAACCCAAAGGTGCTTCATGCTTCGGTGCAGCCGCGTGACCACGAAGAAGCCTCGCCCAACCTGCCGGGCATGTCTGCCGTTGTCACGCGTCCGCGCGCAGTGACGGTGCAGTTTCTCAATGAGGCTGGGGAGATCGAGGAGCGCGATTTCGTGCATCTTTGGGCCACGTCGGTGCAACATCAGATCGACCACTTGAATGGCAAAATGTATTTCGACCATCTCAAGCCTGTGAAACGCCAAATGTTTTTGAAAAAGGCGAAAAAAGCGGGGGCGATGAAATGAGGGTGATCTTTATGGGGTCGCCGGAGTTTTCGGTGCCCGTGCTTGAGGCGTTGGTGGATGCGGGGCATGAGATTGCGTGCGTCTATTGCCAACCGCCGCGCCCGGCAGGGCGGGGGAAAAAGGATCGTCCGACGCCGGTTCAGGCACGGGCCGAAGGCTTGGGCTTGCCGGTCCGTCATCCGGTCAATTTCAAAGACCCCGAAGATGTCGCCGAATTCGCCGCGCTCAACGCCGATATTGCTGTGGTCGTGGCCTATGGTCTGTTGCTTCCACAGAGCATTTTAGACGCGCCGAAACAGGGTTGTTTGAACATTCACGCCTCGCTCCTGCCGCGGTGGCGCGGGGCCGCGCCGATCCATCGGGCGATTTTGGCAGGCGATACCACGACGGGCGTTTGCATCATGCAGATGGAGGCGGGGCTCGACACCGGCCCAGTGCTATTGCGTCGTGAAACGTTGATTTCGGCGGCGGATACGACGGCAAGCCTGCATGATAGGCTTTCGGACATGGGGGCGGCTGCGATTGTTGAGGCGCTGTCAACGTTGCCTGAACTGAGCGCTGTGTCGCAGCCCGCCGAGGGCGTGACCTACGCCAAAAAGATCGACAAATCCGAGGCTAAAATCGACTGGACCCGTCCCGCCACCGAGATTGACCGCCAAATTCGCGGGCTGTCCCCCTTTCCGGGGGCTTGGGCGGACTATGCAGGTGAGCGGATCAAATTTCACGCCTCACGGTTGGTCGATGGTGCGGGCCGTCCCGGTGAGGTGATAGACAGGTTCACCATTGCCTGCGGTGATGGCGCTGTCGCAATTCTCACCGCGCAGCGCGAAGGGAAACGTGCTATGCCAGTGAGTGACATCCTCAAAGGGATGGATGTCCCAAAAGGCAGCCATTTTGCGTGAGGTCACCCGATGTTTCCAGTTCTGATCGGCACAGTGTTCATCGCGGGTATCGTTGGATATGCTGTTGAAAAAACGGGATTTACCAATAACGGCTACCTGCCCTCGATCATCATCTGCATTGGCGGAGCGTTTTTGGCCTATTTCCTTAAGCTGATGTTCGGCATCGGGTTAAATCCACCCGGCGTGAATGCCATCGTCTCCTCACTCGGCGCGCTGATCATTGTGCCGACCCATTGGCGCAGGCGGTGATAGGAGAGTGGCATGTTTGGGCTTTTGGCGATTCCCGGGATGGTGTTTCGGCTGTTATTTGGCCTTTGTCTTTGGCTGATGTTCCGCCCCGGCGGGTGGTTTGTCGTCTGTTGCATCGGCATTGCGGCAACCTGGTACATCAAAGCCTAAGCGCGCGGCGGGCGGGATTTATAGACGGGCAGGGACCAGCCAAACATTAGGCTTCCGGCGCGTAGGCCGAATGTCAAAACAGCGCATGAAATATAAGAATAAATGGGTGTAAAATCCAAATAGGATGCGGTGATCATCGCGATCGCCCCGGCCAAAGCTGCCGAGGCATAAAGCTCGCCTTGGGTCAAAATCAGCGGCACTTCGTTACAGACCACATCGCGCATCAAACCGCCAAAACACCCGGTGGCCACCCCCATCAGGGCAATGATCACCGGTGGCTGACCCAGTTTAAGCGCCACACCTGCGCCTGCGGCCACCGCCACGCCAAGAGCAATCGCATCAGCCCACATCAGGGCTTTGAGACGGCTTTCAAACAGATGCGCGGTGAAAAACACCACGGTGGCAATCAGCGTGGCGATCAGAATGTACGTGGGATCAGCGATCCAAAACACCGCGTCTCGGTTGAGCAATACATCCCGGATCGTGCCGCCGCCGACCGCCGTCAAACAGGCGACAAAGGAAAAACCGACGATGTCGAGCTGGGCTCGCGATGCGGCCAAAGCGCCGGAAATCGCGAAGACGATGACTGAGGTGTAATCGAGGGCGGAAAGAACGCTCATTTCGCGGCTTTCTTAAATGGGGCCATCCCGGCGCGGGCAAGCTCGTCGGCCTGTTCGTTTTCGGCATGCCCCGCGTGGCCTTTGATCCATTTCCACGTCACGTTGTGTGTGTGTTGCGCCGCATCAATGCGTTGCCACAGATCGACGTTTTTAACTGGCTTTTTGTTGGCGGTTTTCCAACCGTTGCGTTTCCAACCATGAATCCAACCCGTTACGCCATTTTTGACATAGGCGCTGTCCGTGGTGATGGTGATGTCGGTCGGGCGCGTCAGGGTTTCGAGTGCATTGATCGCGGCCAAAAGCTCCATCCGGTTGTTCGTGGTATCGGGTTCGCCGCCTTTCAGCTCACGTTCCTTGACGATCGTATCCCCGTCCATCGCCCGCATCACCACACCCCAACCGCCAGGGCCGGGATTTCCAGAGCAGGCACCATCGGTCCAAGCGTGAATTTCGGGCATGTCGTTCCTTTTCGTGAGGTCTCAGGGGACGCGCAAAGGGCCATTGCGGGAGCGCCTCATTAGCGGATCATGCAAGCTCTCGCAACACGCGCGGGACTTTGAATTCGACGTTTTCCTGTGCGGTTTCGACCAGTTCAACCGTGACGTCATAGCGGGTTTTGAAGGCGTCGATCACCTCGTTGACCAAAAGCTCAGGCGCGGAGGCACCAGCGGTGATGCCGACGGATTGGATGCCCGCCAGAGCGCGCCAATCAATGTCGGTGGCGCGTTGGACAAGCTGAGAATAGGCACAGCCATTGGCAGATCCGACCTCGACCAAACGTTTGCTATTTGAACTATTGGGCGCACCAATGACCAAAAGAGCGTCTATATGTGATGAAATGGCTTTCACCGCCGCTTGCCGATTGGTGGTGGCGTAACAGATGTCTTCTTTGTGCGGGCCGATGATGTTTGGAAACCGCGCGCGCAGAGCGTTGATCACATCCACAGTGTCATCGACCGACAATGTGGTCTGGGTGATAAAGGCCAGTTTTTCGCCGTCACGCACAGACAGCCCGGCCACATCTCCCGGCGTTTCGACCAAAAGCACTTCGCCCTCTGGCAATTGCCCCATGGTGCCGATGGTTTCCGGGTGACCGGCATGGCCAATCATCACCATTTGAAGTCCAGCCTCGAAATGGCGTTCGGCTTCGATATGGACCTTGGACACCAGCGGACAGGTGGCGTCGACATAGACCATCTCGCGTTTGGCGGCTTCGGCGGGCACGGCTTTGGGCACGCCATGGGCGGAAAAAATCACCGGGCGGTCATCGGGGCAATCTTCCAACTCTTCGACAAAGACCGCCCCTTTGTCGCGCAGGCTATCGACGACGAATTTGTTGTGAACGATCTCGTGGCGCACATAGACAGGCGCGCCCCATTTTTCTATCGCCAGTTCGACGATTTTAATGGCGCGATCAACGCCGGCGCAAAAGCCACGAGGGGCTGCAAGGTAAAGGGTCAACGAGGGTTTGGTCATGGCGCGCTCCTGTTGTCACAAGAGGTAGGGCGAAATGGGCGCGGGTGCAATGTTTCGGAGCGCGTCGATGGCAATTGCCTGAATAGAAATGGCCCGAACATCTGTCCGGGCCATGATGATGTGCAACGAGGAAATGAGGGGGTTATTCGTCGAAGTTGCCTTCTTCGCGCGGTTCGCGCGCCGGACGGCCGATCACATTGCGCAGCTCTTCAAGTTCGATGAAATTATCGGCCTGACGGCGCAGTTCGTCGGCAATCATTGGTGGTTGCGAACGAATGGTTGAGACCACGGAGACGCGCACGCCTTGGCGTTGCAGGCTTTCGACCAAGGGACGGAAATCGCCATCGCCAGAGAAGATCACAATATGATCCACTCGGGGGGCAAGTTCCATTGCATCGACTGCCAGTTCGATGTCCATGTTGCCTTTGATTTTGCGACGCCCCATGGAATCGGTGAATTCCTTAGCGGGTTTGGTCACCATGGTGAAACCGTTGTAATTCAACCAATCGACCAGCGGCCGGATCGGAGAATACTCATCGTTTTCGAGCAGAGCGGTGTAATAAAACGCACGCAGAAGTTTGCCGCGGCGCATGAATTCCTGTCGGAGAAGTTTGTAATCGATATCGAAACCCAGCGACTTGGCGGCCGCATAGAGATTCGATCCATCGATGAACAAGGCAAGTCGTTCATCTTTGTAAAACATCAAAAGGTCCTTTTGGGTTGTTTTTTGTTGGGCCTTCCCGAATGGGCGACCAAGTGTTCGTGGCTTTCTGGTGCTGTCAGTAGTACGAAACGCATCAAATATGAACTTGTCTAAAAATATAGGGTGGCGGTGATCGTGTCGCGAGATGTTGATGAAAAATACGCGAAAATACGCGCATGGGTTGCATTTGGTGCCAATTTGCCCTCGGAAACGGGCGAGCCGGTCGAAACGCTGTTCTCAGCGGTGCAGGACCTGCGCGACATGGGGGTGGCTGTCAGGGGGGCGAGTCGGGTTTTTGAGACGCCGTGCTTTCCTGCCGGTGCCGGTCCATCTTACATCAATTTTGCAATTGAAGTCGAGACGGTGTTGACGCCAGAAGCGCTCCTGAGCCTGTTGCATGAGATTGAGGCCCGGCATGGTCGGGTGCGCAAAACGCGGTGGGCGGGGCGGTCGATTGATCTTGATCTGATGGCAATGGAGGGCAAGGTGCGCCCGGATGTGACAACCGTCCAGCGCTGGATTGATTTGCCGATGAGCGCCCAGACCACGCAAGCGCCTGAGACATTGATCCTGCCGCATCCGCGCATCCAAGATCGGGCATTTATGCTGATTCCCTTTGCCGATTTGGCACCCGATTGGGTGCACCCGTTGAGCGGAAAAACCGTAGCCGAGATGATTGACGCTTTGCCTGATGCGGAAAAAACCGAGGTAAAAGCGCAATCGGGCCTTGAAATCCCCGTGAATTAAGGGGAGAGGGCGCTTGTCAATGGGAAGCCTTGCGCCTAAATAGGGCCTTTGTACCCATCCGTCCAACGATTGGAGATCCACATGGCCCGCGTCACAGTTGAAGATTGCGTCGACAAAGTCCCGAACCGTTTCGAGCTTGTGATGCTTGCAGCTCACCGTGCGCGTGAGGTTGCGGCTGGCTCTGCGTTGACCGTGGATCGTGACAACGACAAAAACCCGGTTGTGGCTCTGCGTGAGATCGCTGAGGAAACTCAGTCCGCCGACGCGCTGCGCGAGCGGATGATCGAAAGCCAACAGACCCAGATCGAGGTCGACGAGCCGGAAGACGATCAAATGGCTCTGCTCATGGGCCAAGAACAGGACAAGCCGGTCGAAGACGACATGTCCGAAGAGAAGCTCCTGCGCGCCTTGATGGAAGCACAGGGTCAGAACTAAGGGCGCTATGGCGCCCCTCAAAGGAGTTTGCGGACCGAAATGATCGACGTCGAAGACCTGATCGCTCTGGTCCGTAACTATAACCCAAAAACAAACGCCGATCTCATCCGGGAGGCTTACGCCTACGGGCGTGAGATGCATGAGGGGCAGTTCCGCCGTTCGGGCGAGCCGTATTTCACTCATCCTGTTGCTGTTGCCGCGATCCTGACCGAACAGGCGCTTGATGATGCCACCATCATTACCGCCCTGTTGCATGACACGATTGAGGACACCAAATCGACCTACAGTGAGGTCGAGCGCAAATTCGGCACCGATGTGGCCGAGTTGGTCGATGGGGTGACGAAACTCACCAATCTGCAACTGTCCAGTTCTGAGACCAAACAGGCGGAAAACTTTCGCAAACTGTTTATGGCGATGTCGAAAGACCTGCGCGTCATTTTGGTCAAACTCGCCGATCGCTTGCACAACATGCGCACGATCAAATCCATGCGCCCCGAAAAGCAGCTGCAAAAAGCGCGCGAAACCATGGACATCTATGCACCGCTTGCGGGCCGGATGGGTATGCAATGGATGCGCGAAGAATTGGAAGATCTCAGCTTTCGCGTGATCAACCCAGAAGCGCGCAATTCGATCATTCGCCGCTTTATCACGCTGCAACGCGAGACCGGCGATGTGATCCATAAAATCACCAATGACATCCGTGCCGAGCTTGAAAAAGAGGGCATTGAGGCGGACGTGTTTGGTCGCGCCAAAAAGCCCTATTCGATCTGGCGTAAAATGGAGGAGAAACAACAAAGTTTCTCCCGCTTGTCAGACATTTACGGTTTTCGCGTCATCACCCGTTCCGAGGGCGATTGTTACCGCGTTTTGGGCGTGATCCACCAACGTTGGCGGGCTGTACCAACCCGGTTCAAAGACTATATCTCTCAGCCGAAATCCAACGGCTATCGTTCGATCCACACCACCGTGTCGGGCCGCGATGGCAAACGGGTTGAGGTGCAAATTCGCACCCGGCAAATGCACGAAGTGGCCGAGTCTGGCGTGGCGGCGCATTGGTCCTATCGCGATGGTGTGCGGGCCAAAAACCCGTTTGCGGTCGATCCGGCCAAATGGTTGGCGCAGCTCACCGAGCGGTTTGAAAACGCTGAAGACCACTCCGAGTTTCTCGAACACGTCAAACTCGAAATGTATTCGGATAAGGTGTTTACCTTCACGCCCAAAGGCGAGGTGGTGTCCTTACCGAAAGGCGCGACGCCGCTTGACTATGCTTACGCGATCCACACTCGGATTGGGAACAGCTGTGTCGGTGCCAAGGTGGACGGCATTCGTGTGCCGCTTTGGACCCGGTTGAAAAACGGTCAGTCGGTCGAAATTCTCACCGCCGAAGGGCAGCGCCCGCAAGCCACGTGGATCGACATTGTCGTGACCGGACGTGCCAAGGCCGCGATCCGCAAATCTCTGCGCGAAGAAGACCGCGAACGGTTCATCAAATTGGGCCGGGAATTGGCGCGCGTGGCCTTTGATCACGTTGGCAAAAAATCCTCCGAAAAGGCACTGGCGACGGCGGCGAAACAAATGTCGTTGGTCAGCGCCCAAGAGCTTTTGGCGCGGCTTGGCTCGGCTGAATTGGCGGCCTCCGATGTGGTTCGCGCGGTTTACCCGGAATTGGTGCGCACCAGCGGCGCGATTGATTCCAAACGTGCGGTTTTGGGCCTTTCTGAGGGCGAAAGCTACAATCGTGCGCGATGCTGCCAACCGGTGCCCGGTGAGCGCATCGTTGGCATCACCTATCGCGGCAAGGGTGTGGTGATTCACGCGATTGATTGCCCGGCGCTTGAGGAGCTGGAGACGGAAACGGGGCGCTGGGTGGATTTGCAATGGCATGCCGGCCCCCATGCCGCGGAACATACCGTATCACTCGACATTACGATTTCGAATGATACGGGCGTTTTGGGCAAAATTTGCACCTTAATCGCCGAACAAAAGGCCAATATCTCGGATTTGCAATTTCTTGATCGCAAACCGGACTTTTACCGTTTGATTGTAGATGTCGATCTGCGAGACGTAGAACATCTTCATGCTGTTATGCTTGCACTTGAGGCCGAAAGCGACGTTGCGCGCGTTCGGCGGTACAGGGATTTGACCAGAAAGCCCTAAACACGAGATCCACGGGGGATGATGTGGTCTTCAAGCGCCGGGAAAAACTGACGCCATTGAAATGGCTGTCGCAGGTGATCTGGCCGAAAGGCGGATGGTCCCGCGCGGCGCGCTATCTTCAACATCGTCTGCATCGCCTGCCAGACACGCCGCATAAAATTGCGCGCGGCGTGTTCGCGGGGGTGTTTACCGTGTTTACCCCATTCTTTGGACTTCACTTTTTCATCGCCTACGCGATTGCCAAGCTCAGCCGTGGCAATGTGATTGCCGCCTTGCTGGCCACCTTTGTCGGCAATCCGTTGACCTATGTTCCGATTGGCGTGATCTCGATGAAGATGGGACATTTCATCTTGGGCACGCGGTTTGATCACGAGGCGGAGCGTTCTTTGGTCGGTAAATTTTTTGATGCCGCTGATGATTTCTGGCAAAACTTTTTGGCGCTCTTCACCGAACGTGACACCAATTGGGATGCGCTCATCCGGTTCTTTCACGAGATTTTTCTACCCTATCTGGTTGGGGGAATTTTGCCGGGGATCGTTGCGGGTTTGGCGGCCTATTACGTCACTTTGCCAATGATTGCCGCCTATCAGAAAAGCCGGCGCGGGCGCTTGAAGGCCAAGCTAGAGGAACTCCGGCGCAAAAAGGCCGCCGCCAAAAAGGGTCCGCCGAATAAGGTGTGAACAGGATGTGATCGGTGTGATCAAGAATTCGCGGTTTTCTTTCGACGCAGGCGCGGTATTGTCAGCCGCAACCTGAATAAACCGTCAAGGACACTGAATATGACTGCGACAAGCGTGCTGCGTCTTGGGATGAACATTGACCATGTGGCCACCGTGCGCAATGCGCGTGGCTCGGCTTATCCGGACCCGATCCGAGCGGCAAAGCTGGCCGAAGAGGCGGGCGCCGATGGGATCACGGCGCATCTGCGCGAAGACCGCCGCCACATCACCGACGATGACATCGAACGCCTTGTCGCAGCGCTCTCTGTGCCGCTGAATTTCGAAATGGCCGCGACCGATGAGATGCAATCCATTGCGCTGCGCCACAAACCTCATGCGGTTTGTATCGTCCCTGAAAAACGCGAAGAACGGACCACCGAAGGCGGGCTTGAAGTCGCGCGCGAAGAAAACAAATTGGCTCATTTCATTGCACCTTTGCGGGACGCGGGCTGTCGTGTGTCGATCTTTATCGCGGCGGACAAACGCCAAATTGAGGCCGCGCATCGGATTGGGGCCGCCGTGGTCGAATTGCACACCGGGGCCTATTGCGACCTCCATGCAGAGGGCGATTTTGCTGCGCGTGATGAGGAGCTGAAACGTCTCACCGAAATGGCCGCGTTTGCGGCGGATTTGGGTCTGGAGGTCCATGCGGGCCACGGTTTGACCTATGACACCGTTGCTCCGATTGCCGCCTTACCGCAGATTGTCGAACTGAACATCGGCCATTTTCTTATTGGCGAGGCGATTTTCCGTGGCATCAAACCGGCGATTGCCGAAATGCGGCGGTTGATGGATGCGGCGCGTCTTGAGGTGTCTGCGTGATCCCGTTTTCTGACCTCTGGCCGATTTTGCTGGGCTGGGCGATTGCCGTCGGCTCTCCGGGGCCAGCGATCTTGGCCATCGTCGGGGCCGCTATGGGCGGCGGGCGCGCCAATGGCTTTGCCGTGTCCACCGGCGTGTGGTGCGGGTCGTTGTTTTGGGCCACCCTTGCGGGCTTCGGTCTTGGTGCGGCGATGATGGCCCATGCGTGGCTGCTCGACGCGCTGCGCTATGTTGGGGCCGGGTATCTTTTGATCCTCGCCATTAAATCGGCACGATCCGCGATGTCAAAAAGCGAGGCCAAGGTGCGTGCCGTAGATGAGCCGCTGCGTGTGTCCTTTCTCAGGGGTCTAACCATCCACGTCATGAACCCGAAAGCCATCCTGTTTTGGGGCGCGTTGTTTGCGGTCGTGATTCCCGACGGCGCGGAACCCATCGCGCTTGTGCAAGTCGGCGCGTCTTGTCTGGCGGTGTCGTTCACGGTGATGTCCGCCATGGCTTTTGCGTTTTCGACCCGCTTGATCGCGCGGGGTTATTTGCGGCTTCATCGGGTGTTTGAAGGCGCATTTGCCGCTTTGTTTGGCTTTGCCGCCCTCAAAGTTTTGACAGCGAAAGTGGTGTGACATGACGGGTCTCCGAGGAATTTTGGCGCTTCTCATCGCGGCCTTGCCGATCACGGCTCAGGCACAGGAGGTCACGCCCTGTGACTGGCGCGCCTCGGCTGGCTCTGTGGTTGAGCCTTGGGGTGAAAATGCCCGGACCTTTGCCAATGGTGCGGTGCGGCTTGCGCTTTTGGACACGATTGAACCGGCGGCGGCTGCGTTTCACATTTTGGTCCTGTCGCCGCCGTTTGACGAGGTCGGTGGGCGGCAATGCCGCGTCATTTCTGCCGATGCGGCGGGGAGCGGGTTTGAGGCGGTAGATTTTGCCGCCCTTGAGGCCGATTATGAGCCGTCAACCGGGCTGTTGTTCATGATGCCTGCCCGCCTTTATGACCCCGAGGACGGTCCGGCCAAAATGGGCCGGCTGAGTTTTGCGCTGAACCAAGCCACGGGCGAGATCGCCACAGTGTTTGAGGCTCCGAAATGATCCTCGGGATTGGCACGGACCTTGCCAATATTGACCGGATTTCCGGTACTTTGGCCCGCTTTGGCGACCGATTTAAAAACCGCGTGTTTACGGAGGCGGAACAACACAAAGCCGAACGTCGTCGCGACGTTGCGGGCACCTATGCCAAACGCTGGGCCGCCAAAGAAGCCTGTTCCAAAGCCTTGGGGACGGGGCTCGCCATGGGCATTTCATGGAAAGACATGGCGGTCAAAAACCTTGCCTCTGGGCAGCCGGTGATGGAGGTCACAGGGTGGGCCAAAGAGCGGTTAGAGGCGATGACCCCGTCGGGTCATGAGGCAATCATCCATGTCACGTTGACCGATGATCACCCTTGGGCGCAGGCCTTTGTGGTGATCGAGGCGCGCCCGACCGGGCTGTGAGCGCCTCTAAAGCTGCGAAAACCCACTCATTGCGGGGGTTTCATGGGGCTTTGCCTTGACTCCAATCGCGCCGCCTTCCATGTAGCCGGGGACCGGTATCCAAATCCCCGCCAAAGCCCCCAAAGGACCTGAATTCAGATGAGCAGCACCAAAGACAGTGTGGTCGAAACCATCAAAACCATCGTCTACGCCCTTTTGATTGCGGGGATTTTTCGGACCTTCTTTTTTCAGCCGTTTTTCATCCCCTCAAGCTCGATGAAAGACACGTTGCTGATCGGGGATTTTTTGTTCGTCAATAAGATGAGCTATGGCTATTCGAAGTGGTCCTGCCCGATGGCCTTTATGTGCCCGGTGTCTGGACGTATCCTGTTCACCGAACCCGAGCGCGGCGATATCGTTGTGTTTGAACACCCCACCAAACATGTCACCTATGTCAAACGTCTGATTGGCCTGCCGGGCGACCAAGTTCAACTGAAAAACGGTGTGGTCTTTATCAATGGCGAAGAGGCTGTCCAGACCCCCGATGGTGTGTTTGTCGAAACCTTTGAACCCCAAGGCGCGGCGGGGAACAAGCCGAAATGCAGTAATCCTTCTCCGGGTTTAGGCGCTGATTGCGTGAAAGAAAAATATATCGAAACCCTGCCTGGCGGACGTCAGCATTCGATCCTGAATGTCAGCAATGGCGGCGCCGATAACACCAATGTTTACACCGTCCCCGAAGGCCAATATTTCTTCATGGGTGACAACCGCGACAATTCCACCGACAGCCGCTTTGCGCAGCCGTCTGGTGTGGGGTTTGTGCCTGCCGAATATCTACTTGGTCGGGTGGATCGCGTGATCTTTTCTTCCGCTGGCAAACACCTTGTGTATTTCTGGACGTGGCGCAAAGACCGTTTCTTTAAGGAGCTTCAGTGAAGATTTCGACCGAACTCCAAGCGTTTCAACAGCGGCTGGGCTATGAGTTTTCTCAGCCCGAGCTTTTGATGCGTGCCGTGACCCACAGTTCGATTTCTTCTGTCACCCGCCCGGACAATCAACGGCTTGAATTTTTGGGCGATCGGGTGCTTGGGCTGGTGATGGCTGAGGCTCTGTTTGAAGTCGATCGCAAGGCGTCTGAAGGGCAACTTGCACCGCGGTTCAATGCGTTGGTGCGTAAAGAGACCTGTGCCGATGTGGCCCGCGAGATTGATCTTGGGGCTGTGCTTAAACTGGGCCGGTCAGAGATGATGTCTGGTGGACGTCGCAAAGAGGCGCTTTTGGCGGATGCGATGGAAGCGGTGATTGCCGCCGTCTACCGCGATGGCGGGTTTGCCGCCGCCAAGACGCTTGTGCGCGGCCTGTGGAGCACGCGGATCGACACGGTCGAAGATGACGCGCGCGATGCCAAAACCGCACTTCAGGAATGGGCTCAAGCCCGTGGTCAGAAGCCGCCCAAATATACCGAAATTTCTCGTAAAGGCCCTGATCATGCGCCGGTGTTCACCATTGAGGTGACGCTGGAAAGCGGTGAGACGGCGCAATCCGAGGCAACGTCCAAACGTCAGGCTGAACAAGCGGTCGCCAAGGCGCTTTTGACCAAACTGGAGGCCAAATAACATGGCTGAGACACGTTCTGGCTTTGTGGCCTTGATCGGCGAACCGAACGCTGGCAAATCGACCCTTCTCAACCGGATGGTTGGGGCCAAAGTGTCCATCGTCACCCACAAAGTGCAAACCACCCGTGCCCGCATTCGCGGTGTGGCGATTGAGGGCGATGCACAAATCGTTTTCGTCGACACGCCGGGTATTTTCAAACCCAAACGCCGCTTGGACCGGGCCATGGTCACGGCTGCATGGGGTGGCGCTGCCGATGCAGATGTCGTGGTGTTGTTGGTTGAGGCGCACCGTGGCCTAACCGAGGGCGTCGAGGCGATCCTTGCCGCACTTGACGAACAAGACGCTCAATACAAAGGTCCGCCACGTAAAATCGCTTTGGCGATCAATAAGATCGACATGGTCCCGGTCGAAAAACTATTGGATATGACCAAAGTTTTGAACGAACGCCGCAATTTTGTGGAGACCTTTATGATCTCCGCTGAAAAGGGCCGTGGGGTCGATGACCTGCGCAAATGGTTGGCCAAGGAATTGCCCGTCGGCCCGTGGCTGTATCCCGAGGATCAGATCGCCGATCTGCCGATGCGGATGATCGCGGCGGAAATCACCCGCGAAAAACTGACGCTGAACCTGCACCAAGAATTGCCTTACCAGCTCACGGTCGAGACCGAAGCCTGGGAAGAGCGCAAAGATGGATCGGCCCGTGTCGATCAGATCGTCTATGTGTCCCGCGATGGCCACAAGGGCATCATTTTGGGCCACCGTGGCGAGACGATCAAACGGATTTCGCGCGCGTCGCGCGAAGAGCTAGCGGAGTTTCTGGGTCGGCCCGTGCACCTGTTTTTGCAAGTCAAAGTACGCCCGAATTGGTTGGAAGAGGCCGAACGCTACGGCGAGATGGGCCTAGACTTCAAAGACGGAAACTGATGGCGCGGCTGACCGCAGAGGTCTGGGTTTCGGCCTATTTGACGCGGCTGCGCTTGGCCGACATTCCGGTGTTTGTGGTGAAAAAGGGCGACTTGACTGCGGGGGCCGTGATGATCAAACTCAACACGCTTGATGGTCAGGCCAAGGCGTTTCAGCGCGAATTTAACCTGATGGAGGATCGCCGCGATTGGGCGGTCCTGTTTGAGGGCGACGAGCGTGATGTCGACGCTGCTTTGATGAAGCAACGTGGTTTTGACCCCGACCTTTGGATCATCGAGGTCGAGGACCGTCAAGGGCGCACGCTTTTGGATGAGCCCGGTTTGAGCGATTGAGCCTCAAGGATGACCCTGTCTGATTGACGTCGCCGGGGTTGCGGGGCAGGGTTCCATGAGTATTTTTGCCAAAAAGAAGCAGGGGCGCGCGCATGATTGAATGGCGCGATGAAGGGGCGGTTTTGGCTGTGCGTAAGCATGGCGAGACTTCTGTGATCGTCGATGTGTTCACTGAGAACCACGGCCGCCATGCGGGTGTCGTGCGGGGGGTATTTCGCGCAAAATGACGCCGCATCTGCAGCCCGGTGGGCAGGTCAGCGTGACGTGGAAAGCGCGGCTTGAAGATCATCTGGGGGCGTTCACTTTTGAACCCGTTAAGGGGCGCGCCGCCGCTGTGATGGACGACCCTTTGGCGCTTGCAGCGCTCAATGCGGTCACCGCGATGTTGGCTTTTGTGCTACCGGAACGCGAGGCGCATGGCTATCTCTACGTTGACAGCATGCGGCTTTTGGATCGTCTGGGCACAGACCCAATGTGGCCTTTGGCCTATCTGCATTGGGAGGTGTCTCTGCTCGAAGAATTGGGGTTTGGCCTTGATCTCTCGGCCTGTGCGGTGACGGGATCGCATGAAGATCTCATCTATGTCTCCCCGAAATCCGGGCGTGCTGTGTCACGTTTGGGGGCGGGGAGTGGGCGGACCGGATGTTGCCGTTGCCGCAATGTTTGCTCGGGCAATCCTCGTTGAATTTCACGGAAATTTCGCAAGGGCTGACCACGACAGGACATTTCCTGAGCCGGATTGCGGCGGAGTTGTCCGATCGACCGATGCCCGCAGCGCGTGACCGGCTTTTGGACCGGATCGCAAAAAAGGCGGCGCAGGAGGCACCGCCTTTTTAAAGCTGTTGCGCGCTGGCCTTAGCCCAAAATACGACGTGCAATCACTTGTGCTTGGATTTCCCCTGCACCCTCAAAGATGTTGAGAATGCGCGCATCACAGAGGATGCGGGAGATTTGATACTCAAGCGCAAAGCCGTTGCCACCGTGGATTTGCAAGGCATTGTCGGCAGCGGCCCAGGCGACACGCGCGCCCAAAAGTTTCGCCATGCCCGCCTCAACGTCACAGCGATGGCCGTGATCTTTTTCCCAAGCGGAGAAATAGGTGAGCTGGCGCGCCACCATGATCTCGACCGCCATCATCGCCAACTTGCCGGAGACGCGGGGGAATTCGATCAGAGACTTGCCAAATTGCTTGCGATCCTCGGCGTATTGCATCCCAACTTCGAGCGCGTTTTGCGCCACACCAATGGCGCGCGCAGCGGTTTGGATGCGGGCGGATTCAAAGGTTTCCATCAGCTGTTTAAAGCCTTTGCCCTCTTCGCCGCCCAAAAGGTTTTCGGCCTTCACTTTGAACCCGTCAAAGGCCAGCTCGTATTCCTTCATACCGCGATAGCCCAAGACCTCGATCTCGCCGCCGGTCATGCCGGGGGTCGGGAACGGGGCCTCATCCGTGCCGGGCGTTTTTTCCGCCAGGAACATCGACAGGCCTTTGTAATCCGTGGTGTTCGGATCGGTGCGCGCCAAGAGCGTCATCACATGGGTGCGCGCGGCGTGAGTGATCCAAGTTTTGTTGCCTGTGACTGTGTAGGTCTCGCCTTCTTTCACCGCGCGGGTGCGCAGGGAGCCGAGGTCCGATCCGGTGTTCGGTTCGGTGAACACGGCGGTGGGCAAGATTTCGGCGGAGGAGAGTTTTGGCAACCAATTTTGCTTTTGCTCTTCAGTGCCGCCGCTGAGGATCAATTCGGCCGCGATTTCAGAGCGTGTGCCCAAAGAGCCGACGCCAATATAGCCGCGCGACAGCTCCTCGGAGACCACCACCATCGCCGCTTTTGGGAAGCCAAAGCCGCCGTATTCTTCAGGGATGGTCAGGCCAAAGACGCCAAGTTCGGCCAGCTCTTCGATGATCTCGATCGGGATCAATTCGTCTTTGAGGTGCCATTCATGGGCGAAGGGCACGACACGTTCGTCGGCAAAGCGGCGGAACTGTTCGCGCACCATTTCCAACTCGTCATCAAGACCGGAGGCGCCAAAGGTCGCGTGGCCATGATTGTCGCGCATCAAAGCGACAAGGCGGGAGCGCGCAGCAACAGTGTTGCCCTCCAGCATGAGTTTGACGACATCTTTGTGGCTCGGTTGTGCAAGGCCAAGACCCAGATCGGCCAAACGGCAGACCTCGCCTTGGTTCATCGGAATGCCGCCGTAGATTTGGTTGAGGTATTCGCCAAAGGCGATCTGATGGATCAGCTGTTCCATCTCACCAAATTTACCGTCATCCGTCAGGGCCAAGGCCCATTTTTGCATCTGACGCAGCGCCTCGACGTAGGTCGCAAGCCAAGCAAGGCCATGGGCCGCCGTTTGGTTGGCCTCAAGTTTGGCACCGGAGATGCGATCTCCGTCCAAAAATTCGGTGCGCAAGGATGCGCGGGCACGATCCAAAAGGGCCTCAGCGGGGGCCACTGCAGCGCCGGTCAAAGCCAGAAGATCGGGCAATATGGGGTTCGACATGGTCATCTCCTGTTGATCAAGGGCCATGGGAATCTCTCCTTCTCAGGGTCATGGGACTGTCTAATCCCTTCGCAGTTGCAGCGCAATAATATTTTGCATTGGATGTGGTTTAGGATCAAAAGTGTCGCGGACAAGGTGAGTTTTCCGTGGCCCTGAGAAAGTTTTGGACTGGCTACATCGGGGCGGCGCGAATTATCTAGCCACACGGGGATCGCAGGCCCTATGCAAGGGCATGGATTTCAACGCACTCTTCTCCTTGCTCACCCTGCCGCAAATGGCGATTTCTCTCGGCATTGCCCTGCTCGCCGGTTTCGTCAAAGGCGCAACTGGCTTTGCCATGCCGATGATCATGATTTCGGGCCTTGGGTCGTTCCTATCGCCGGAATTGGCGCTGGCGGGGCTGATCCTGTCGACTGTGGTGTCGAACATCTGGCAATCGCTGCGCGGCGGCGTGGCCGAAGCGGTGCAGGCGGCGAAGGTCTATAAACTCTATATCGCGGCGCTTTTGGTGATGATCCTTCTGTCGGCGCAGCTTGTGGTGATCCTGCCGCAATCGGTGGTGTTTTTGACGCTTGGGATCATCGTGATCGTCTTGGCAAGCTACCTTTTGATTGGGCGGGCGCTGCATATCCCGGACCATCATCGCGCTTTTTACGACCTCGGCCTTGGTGCGCTTTCGGGTGTGATAGGCGGGGTTGCGGGGATTTGGGGGCCGCTGACGGTGGCTTATCTGACCGCCGTCGATACGCCGAAAAAGATGCAGATCAAAATCACCGGCGTGATTTTTGGTGCAGGGGCGTTGATGTTATTTGCGGCACATCTGCGTTCCGGTGTGCTGAACGCGCACACACTGCCACTGTCGTTTGCATTATTGTTCCCAGCGCTGTTGGGGATGGTGATTGGCCAACAGGTTCAGGATCGTTTGGATCAAAAGAAATTCAAACGCGCGACCTTGTTTGTGTTGCTTGTCGCCGGGGCCAACTTGGTGCGGCGCGGGTTGTTTTAAGCGTCTGTTTCAACGGGCAATCTGGGATTCAAATCGTAGTTTTTGTGCGGCGATTTCTGGCGACAGTGACATCAGATAGACGGCAATGGCGCGCCGCTCTGCCTCGCTCAAGTCAATCTCTGGCATCTGGTCCATCCCGCGCGTGGCGACCGTCACATCGCGCAAAGTCGATCCCTGAATGTCGGGTCCATTGCCCCCAAGCGCATGCAGGCCGTGACAGGCGGCGCAATGGTCGACAAATTGCGTCTGGCCCGGACCATCCGCCCAAAAGGGCAAAGGGGTCAAAGCGGGCATACATAGAGTAAAGAGGAGGAAAGGGCGCATATCGCCTTATCTCAGCTTTGCGTAAAGCCCGAATGACAGCGGCGCAAAGAAAACGCCCCAAACCATAAGGCTTGGGGCGAGCATTCACACAAAATCAGAAGAGGGGCTTAGCCGATGGCAGCCGCTTTCACATCTTCGTCAATGTAGGGCAGGTACTGTTCAAAGTTCGCGGAGAACATTTTGACCAGTTTCTCAGCCTGTGCATCAAAGGCGTCTTTGTCGGCCCAAGTGCGGCGTGGGTCCAAAAGAACGTCCGGCACGCCCGGAACCGAGACCGGAACTTCAAAGCCAAAGTTCTCGTCTTTGCGGAATTCGACCTCAGCCAATGTGCCTTCCAGCGCGGAGTGCAACAGGTTACGCGTGGCTTTGATCGGCATACGCGAGCCAGTGCCAAAGGCGCCGCCGGTCCAGCCGGTGTTGACCAGCCAACAGGTTGCGCCATGTTTCGCGATTTTTTCACGCAACAGGTTGCCGTAAGCTTCCGGGCGACGTGGCATGAACGGCGCGCCGAAACAGGTGGAGAAGGTCGGCAGCGGCTCGGTCACGCCCACTTCGGTGCCCGGTGTCTTTGAGGTGAAGCCGGAGAGGAAGTGATACATCGCCTGTGCCGGGGTGAGACGCGCGATCGGAGGCAAGATACCGTAGGCGTCACAGGTCAGCATGATGATGTTTTTCGGGTGACCGCCCAGCGAAGACGGCGACGCGTTGGAGATATATTCCAACGGGTAGGCGCAGCGCATGTTGTCGGTCAGGCTGTTGTCTTCGAAGTCGAGCTCTTTGGTGTGCTCGTCATAGATCATGTTTTCGATGACAGTGCCAAACATCGAGCAGGTCGCATAGATCTCGGGCTCGGCCTCGGCCGACAGGTTGATCGTTTTTGCGTAACACCCGCCTTCAAAGTTAAAGGTGCCGCGCTCGGACCAGCCATGTTCGTCATCGCCAATAAGGACGCGCGACGGATCAGCGGAGAGCGTGGTTTTCCCTGTGCCCGACAGGCCAAAGAAAATCGCGGTGTCGACCGGATTGTTCGGCGCGTGGTTGGCGGAGCAATGCATCGCCATCACGCCTTTGCCCGGCAAAATGTAGTTCAAAAGCGTGAACACGCCTTTTTTGTTCTCGCCCGCATATTCGGTGTTGCCGATCAGGATGATCTTTTTGTCAAAGTTCAAGGCAACAACGGTTTCCGAGCGACAGCCGTGACGCTCTGGGTCGGCTTTGAAGCTCGGGCAGTTGATGATGGTGAAATCTGCGGTGAAATCGTCGAGTTCTTTCAACTCAGGACGGCGCAACATGGTGCGGATAAACAAACCGTGCCACGCCAACTCGGTGACCATGCGCACGTCGAGACGGTGAGCCGCATCGGCGCCGCCATAAAGGTCTTCAACAAAATAATCTTTGCCTTTCATATGCTCAAGCATATCGGCGTAAAGAACATCAAATTTGGCCGGGTCCATCGGCTGGTTGTTTTCCCACCAGATCGTGTCTTCCACGGAGGGGGTCCGCACAACGAATTTATCTTTTGGGGACCGGCCAGTGTGTTTGCCTGTGGTCACAAGGAAGGTGCCGCCTTTGCCAAGCGTGCCTTCTTCGCGTTTCAGGGCTTCTTCGATGAGCGCAGGCTCAAGAAGGTTGTAATAGACATGGCCAAGCCCTGTGATGCCTTGGTCGTCAAGTGTGAAAGCCGGGTTCACGCGTCCGGTTGTCATAGTGCAAACTCCCTGCCGTGTCCTTGACGGCGTCTCTGAAACATAAATTCTCGCGAAAGGGCCATTCGCGGCCGGACAGTCCCTCTTGTCCGACGCCCGTGCTATAGCATGCTCGTCGCGTGCGTAAACAGGACCCAGATCAAGAGTTAGCGCAACCATGTTGGAGTTAGCGTAAACAAGCCGAAACGCAGAATGTGAAACGGTCAGACTTGAGGCGTTGTCGCAAGAAGGTGAGACAAATTAGCCATTCCTTGAATCTTTTCGTTTTGGATTGTCAAAGCTCGTGCATGTGATTCGCGGTTTCGCTTGATTTGACGTGATGAAAAGCGGATTATGCTAAAAAAAATGAACCAGTTGAGCAGTTGAAGGAAACGGAACATGTCCCGCATCGCATTGGTTGACGACGACCGGAATATCCTCACCTCCGTCTCCATGACCCTTGAGGCAGAAGGGTTTGAGG
This sequence comes from Celeribacter baekdonensis, assembly GCF_003047105.1. Lineage (NCBI taxonomy): Bacteria > Pseudomonadati > Pseudomonadota > Alphaproteobacteria > Rhodobacterales > Roseobacteraceae > Celeribacter > Celeribacter baekdonensis. Next base: position 2,331,520 of record NZ_CP028475.1, on the reverse strand, counting down.
TGGAAACATATAACGACGGACAGTCGGCCTTGGATGCGTTTAACAAACGTCTTCCTGATATGGCAGTTTTTGACATCAAGATGCCGCGCATGGACGGGATGGACCTGTTGCAGCGTGTGCGGCAGAAAACCAATATGCCGGTGATTTTCCTCACGTCGAAAGATGATGAGATTGACGAGGTGCTCGGCCTGCGCATGGGCGCGGACGATTACGTCAAGAAACCGTTTTCTCAGCGCCTTTTGGTCGAACGCATCCGCGCGCTTTTGCGCCGTCAGGAAGTGATCGAAGGCGGTGAAGTCGGTGAGACCGAAGAGACCAAGGTGATTGTGCGCGGTGAATTGGAAATGGACCCGCTGCGCCATTCCGTGTCTTGGAAGGGCCGCGATGTCACCCTGACGGTGACCGAATTCCTTCTGTTGCAAGCGCTGGCCCAGCGTCCCGGTTTTGTGAAATCCCGCGATCAATTGATGGATGTGGCCTATGACGATCAGGTTTACGTCGATGACCGTACCATCGACAGCCACATCAAGCGCCTGCGTAAGAAAATGCGCACCGTAGACAATGAATTCTCCGCCATCGAAACGCTTTATGGCATCGGTTACAGGTATAACGAGGAATAATGGCCCTTTCTTCGCGCATGGACAGCTCGGGAAAGCGCCCGTCTGATGACGCAGACGTCGTTCTCGGGGATGACTGGATTGCGCCACGCACTTCGGATGCGGATTTGCGGGCCAAACGGGAACGCCGTCGCTTTATCGCGATCAACCGCTCTCCGTTGGCGCAAAAGATCATAACCTTCAATCTCGTGGCCATCATTTTGATGGTGGCGGGCATTCTCTACCTTAATCCGTTCCGCGACAGTCTTGTGACCCAACGCGAAATGGCCATGGTGACAGAGGCCGCCCTGATCGCTGACATGTTGGAAGTGACCGCTGGTGTGGACGGTGTGTTGGATGCGACAGAAGGGTCCGCTGATGCGCAATCCGTGCTGGATGTGCTGGAAATCCCGTTGCGTGAAAATGTCTTTATCTATGACGCTGAAGGCGCTCTGATCGCCTCCACCGAAGGCATGCCGCGTGTGCGTCCTGCCAATGTCGCCGGGTTGCGCCGGGATGGGCGTTCGACGATGATTTCGGACTTTTTGACCGGGGTGTGGTCGACGATTACTCTCACGAAGTCCAAAGAGACCGGAGATCCAAAGGATGCGGCCTCGCATGTCTCGCCGCTTGTGCCAGGCGCTTTGAAAAATGAGATCCATGTCAAAACGGGTAACGATGCAAATGGGTCGGCCATTTTTGTTGTCGCAGCCCCGATCACAGTCGATTTTGACGGCGAGGCGCGCACGCTTGGCGTGATTGGGCTTGCGTCAGGGGAGGGCGAAATTGACGAACTTGTCCGGGTCGAGCGCGAACAGATTTTGCAAGTCTTTGTCATTGCCATCCTTGTTTCGATCGGCCTGAGCCTTGTTTTGGCCTCGACCATTGCCAACCCCTTGGCCGATTTGGCCGCTGCGGCCGAAATTGGACGTGACAAAAACAGTCGTAAAGTGGCGCCGGGTCGGGTCCGCATTCCCGATCTTTCCGGTCGTCCTGATGAGATCGGTCGCCTGTCTTCCGCCCTGCGGGGAATGGTGTCGGCGCTCTATGACCGGATTGATGCCAACGAACAATTCGCGGCTGACGTGGCGCATGAGATTAAGAACCCGCTGGCCAGTCTGCGCTCTGCCGTGGGCTCTTTGCGGATGATCAAAAAGGAAGAGCACCGGATCAAATTGCTCGATGTGATCGAACATGACGTGCGCCGTCTCGATCGCCTTGTGTCCGATATTTCCAACGCCTCACGTCTCGATAGCGAATTGGTCAAAGAGGAAGAAGAAGAATTCAACCTCATTAAAATGCTCACCAATTTGATCGAGTACCTGTCGCAAGAGGCACAGGAAAAAGGCATCGAATTTATTGCCGATATGCCGGACAAACCGATTGTAATCTCCGGCCTTGAGGCGCGCTTGGCGCAGGTGTTTGTCAATCTGATCACCAATGCCGTTTCCTTCTGTGAAGACGGCGATGCGATCCGGGTTTGGGTGCGCAAACGTGACAGCCGCGTGTTGATTGTCGTCGAAGACACGGGCCCGGGCATTCCCGACCAAGCCCTGTCCAAAGTGTTCAAACGCTTTTACTCCGAACGTCCCGAGGGTCAGTTCGGTAATAACTCGGGCCTTGGTCTTGCCATCTCGAAACAGATCGTTGAGGCCCATGGCGGCGTGATCTGGGCTGAGAACATTCGCCCAACCGATGCCGACATCACCTCCGATCCGTTGGGGGCCCGCTTTGTTGTGGGCTTGCCCGTGTGAGTGGACACGACACAGACAAAGATCAAAGGCCGGCGCAGAACAGCGCCGGCCTTTTTTACGCGGCCTCGGATGGCTCCCCCCTGAACCTACACGCCAGTTGCGTGGCTTTTGGTGACAGAGGCCTGTTGATCCTCGGCCCTTCCGGCAGTGGCAAATCCACATTGGCCCTAGAGCTCATGGCTTATGGTGCCACTCTTGTGTCTGACGATCGCACAATCTTGAGTAAATCGGACAAAGAGGGCTTGATTGCGACCGCCCCCGCACCGATCAGCGGCATGATCGAAGCACGCGGGATGGGTTTGCTTGCGGCAGGAACGATACCTGCGGCCCGGATCTGCGGCCTTGTCGATCTGTCACAGGTCGAAAGGGAGCGCTTGCCCCCACCGCGAGAACGGGTCTTAATCGGGGTCCCGATTCCCCTGTTTTTCAAAGTCGAAGGCCGTCATTTTGCCCCGGCTTTGCTCCAATGGCTCAAAGGAGGCCGACGCGCGTGATGAGCAGCCAAGACAGCCCTTTGCCGCAGTCGAAGTCCCAACGCCGCGTGGTCTTGATCACGGGACCGTCGGGTGCTGGTCGCTCGACCGCGATCAACGCGCTTGAGGACTTGGGGTATGAGGTCATTGATAACCTGCCGATGTCGATCCTGCCTCGGCTCTTGCAGGCGCATGGGCTGACGCGGCCTTTGGCGCTTGGCTTGGATGTGCGCAATCGCGACTTTTCGGTGAATGCGCTCATCGAGGTGATCGACGAATTGACCCGCAATCCGGATCATGACGCGGAGGTGCTCTATCTCGACAGTTCGCCTGAGGTGCTGATCCGGCGCTATTCCGAGACCCGCCGTCGGCACCCGCTCGCCCCCGCAGAAACCGTGCAGGATGGCGTGGCCCGCGAAATTGACCTTTTGGCACCGATCCGTGCGCGGGCGGACATTCTGATTGATACGTCCGGGATGACGCCGCATCAGCTTCGAGACGAGATTGAGCGCTGGTTCGCCGAAGGGACACAGGCCGATATGGCCCTGACGATACAGAGCTTTTCCTACAAACGCGGGATGCCACGCGGCGTCGATATGGTGTTTGATGTACGCTTTCTGGCCAACCCCTATTGGGAGCCTGCGCTGAGGGCGCTAAATGGGACGGACCCAAAGGTCCAAGAGTATGTTCAACGAGATCCGCGTTTTGCGGCATTTTTCGGAAAAGTGTTGGAACTGACCTTGCTGTTGCTGCCGGCCTATCGCGAAGAGGGCAAAAAACACCTCTCGATCGCGTTTGGCTGTACCGGGGGACAGCACAGATCGGTGACGCTTGCTGAAATTCTGTCCAAAGCCCTTGCGGAACATGATTGGCAGGTGTCAATTAGGCATCGGGAATTGGAACGCCGCCAAAGCGGCCTGTGATCGGGGAAGCTCGCGTGATCGGAATCGTTATTGTCGCGCATGGAGGATTGGCCAAGGAGTACCTTGCTGCCGTCGAACATGTGGTGGGCAAACAAACGGGCGTTGAGGCAATTTCTATTGAGCCGGATCATGACCGATCGGCCAAGCAAAAGGAAATTTGCGGTGCGGCCGATGATGTCGACACCGGAGATGGTGTGGTGGTTGTGACCGATATGTTTGGCGGTAGCCCGTCCAATCTGTCGTTGATGGCCTGCCATCATGACAATCGTAAGATCATTTACGGCGCGAACCTGCCCATGCTGATCAAGCTGGCAAAATCGCGTCACAAAACGGTCAGCGAAGCGGTTAAAAATGCCTTAGAGGCGGGCCGAAAGTATATCGACAGTTTCGATGTTCTTGGCTGACAACAATAAGAAAAACGACAGGAAACGGCATGGCATCGACGACGAGAACGCATGAGATCATCAACGTGAAGGGTCTTCATGCGCGTGCTTCGGCGAAATTTGTCGAGACGGTAGAAGAGTTTGATGCCAGCGCAGAAGTGTCCAAGGACGGGATGAGCACTTCGGGCGATAGCATCATGGGGCTTTTGATGTTGGCAGCCTCCAAAGGAACCACTATTGACGTGTCAACGAGCGGGCCGGACGCAGATGCCTTGGCGGATGCGTTGGAGGCCCTGATCAAGGACCGATTTGGCGAGGATATGTAAGTGGCTCACCCGCAAGACCAGGCGACCGAGACCCAAGTGACCGAGCCCCATGTGCCAAAGCCCGGCGACGCGGATTTCATCAAATATGACGGTCGACGTCTGTCTTATGCCGGGACTTATTCGGACCCCTCAAAGGTGGTGGTTATCCGTACGATTGAATGGATCACTGGCAAGCTGCCGTTGTTGCGTCGCATACGTCGGTTTGAACGTATGGGCACGCCCATGGGCCAACCGTTTTTCAGTCAAGCTCTTGAGGTGATGGGGATTAAAGTCACCACGCCTGAGGATCAAATCGCCAAAATTCCGGCCACTGGTCCGCTTGTTGTTGTGGCAAATCACCCGCATGGCTTGGTTGATGGTTTGGTGATGGCGGAGCTGATCGGCAAGGTGCGCACGGATTATAAAATCCTCACGCGCTCGCTTTTGACCGGCATCCGCGAGATTGATCCGTTTATGTTGCCGGTGCCGTTCCCGCATGAAGAGGACAGCCATCGCAAATCTATCCTCATGCGCAATGAGGCGATGGAAACGTTGAAAGCGGGTGGTGTGATCATCCTCTTTCCGGCGGGTGCTGTGGCGTCGTCCGAAACATGGTTTGGCCCGGTGAAGGAAAAAGAGTGGAACCCGTTCACCGCCAAGATGGTGTTGAAATCGGGGGCAACGGTGTTGCCGATCTATTTTCCGGGGCGAAACACGCGGTTATATCAAATTGCCGATAAAATTTCTGCGACCATCCGGCAGGGGCTTTTGCTCCATGAAATCGTGCATGCACTGAACAAACCGCAGTCGCCGATTATTGGCGATCCGTTGACCCCGGATGATCTCGGCGAGTGGCAGAAAAAGACCCGTGAATTCATGGCATGGATGCGCACGCATACCTTGGCGCTTGGCGGTCGCACGGACTGAGTCATGTCTGGGGCAGGTGTGAAAAAGGGGCCTCTGCGGCCCCTTTTCTATGTCGTGATGTGATTATTATCGGGTCGGAACCGGCGTCTCGCCACGATAATCATAGAACCCGCGCTGGGTTTTGCGGCCAAGCCATCCGGCTTCGACATATTTCGTCAAAAGCGGGCAGGGCCGGTATTTCGTATCGGCCAAGCCATCATGCAGCACGTTCATGATCGCGAGGCAGGTGTCGAGACCGATAAAGTCAGCCAATTCCAATGGCCCCATCGGGTGGTTCGCGCCAAGTTTCATAGATTCATCAATGGATTTGACCGACCCAACGCCCTCATACAGGGTGTAAACCGCCTCGTTGATCATCGGCATCAGAATGCGATTTACGATAAAGGCGGGGAAATCTTCGGCACTTGCGGCGGTTTTTCCAAGCGATTCGACCACTTTCAACAGCGCATGATAGGTGGGTTCATCCGTCGCGATGCCGCGGATCAGCTCCACAAGTTTCATCACAGGCACGGGATTCATAAAGTGAAACCCCATGAATTTTTCCGGTCGATCGGTGCGCGAGGCAAGCCGCGTGATCGAGATCGAGGAGGTGTTCGAGGTCAGGATGGTCTCAGGTTTGAGATGGGGTAGAAGCCGTTCGAAAATCGCGTTCTTTACATCCTCGCGCTCGGTCGCCGCCTCGATGACCAAATCAGTGGCCCCTAGCTCTTCGAGTTTAAGCGTTGTCGACACGCGCGATAGCGCCGCATCCATTTCGGATTGCTCGATTTTTCCACGCGACACTTGCCGCTCTAGGTTGCGCGAAATGGTGACAATCGCCTGATCCAACGCGTCCTGTGAAATGTCGTTGAGCAACACGTTATAGCCCGCAAGTGAAAACACATGCGCGATGCCGTTGCCCATTTGTCCCGCACCGACGATGCCTACGTTTTGGATGTCCATTTTCTTACCTTTAGGATGTGTCGCCAGTTTGTGTGCCAAAGTTTACGCATGTGCAGCGAGCTGGTTCAAGGGGCAAGGTGGCGCCGCCTTCCCATAAAATTTGCGTTGAATTGGCGGTTTAGCGATTTCGCAACTTGTATCTGCGACTCTGCTCTGTGGGTGAAATAACGAACCAGTGGGTGGACTACATGGCTTACCAAAATAGGGGCGAAGGCTCCCTCAATTACTATCCGTGCCGCTATGGCAAATCGAAACTTTTGTTCCGCGGCCCGTCCAAAGATCTGGATGAGGCTTATGTTGCCTTTCTCGGCGGAACCGAAACCTATGGCAAATATGTTGAGTTTCCGTTCCCGGACCTTGTTGAATCCGGGCTTGGGGTGGAAACTCTCAATCTTGGCTGCGTGAATGCTGGCGTGGATGTGTTTCTGAATGATGAGACGGTTCTGGACCTGTGCAAACATGCGAAAACCACGGTGGTTCAAATCGCGGGGGCCCAGAATATGTCGAACCGATTTTACGCGGTTCATGCGCGGCGCAACGATCGCTTTTTGCGCGCCTCGACCCTATTGAAAACGATCTACCGCGAAATTGATTTTACCGATTTCAACTTTACCCGCCATTTGCTTCAGACTCTTGAAGCGGTGTCTGAGCAGAAATTTGAAATGGTGCGGCAGGAATTGCGCGATGCGTGGGTGGCCCGGATGCGGACCATGGCGCAGAAACTTCAGGGCGATTTGGTGCTTTTGTGGCTGTCGGATCATTCTCCTGATGATGAGGCGGCCTGTGCCAAAATCAATGGCGATCCGCTTTTCGTCAATCGCGATATGCTTGAGGACATTCGCCCTCTGGTGAAAGATATCGTGGAGGTGGTGGCGACCCATGACGAGGTCGAGCAGGGTTTTGAGCTGATGGTCCATTCTGACCTCGACGCCCCTGCTGCCCGTGAAATGCTGGGTCCCATCGTTCATTCAAAAGCCGCCACTGCTGTTCAGGAAGCGATTGCGCGCTATCTTTGAAGCATCGCAAAAGTGCTCACTGTAAATAAAAAAGGCCCACCGGTTGGTGGGCCTTTTGTCCTTGAGAGCGTGAACTCAGAGCTTCCCGGTCAATTCGGGCAGGGCTTGGAACAAATCTGCGACGAGGCCGAAGTCGGCGACCTGGAAGATGGGGGCCTCTTCGTCCTTGTTGATGGCGACGATGACTTTGGAGTCTTTCATGCCGGCGAGGTGCTGGATCGCGCCGGAGATGCCGACGGCGATGTAGAGCTCGGGGGCGACGACTTTTCCGGTTTGGCCGACTTGCCAATCGTTCGGGGCAAAGCCCGAGTCGACCGCCGCGCGCGAGGCCCCGACGGCGGCGCCGAGTTTGTCCGCGAGCGCCGAAATGATGGCAAAATCTTCTTCGGAGCCGACGCCACGCCCGCCGGAAACGACGATTTTGGCGGAGGTCAATTCCGGGCGATCATTGACCGCGACCTTGTCCTCGACAAACTGTGACAGGCCCGCATCCTCCGCGCCAGAGATGTCCGACACCGCTGCTGCACCCGACAGGCCCGCCGCCTCAAACGTCGAGGTGCGGAAGGTGATTACCTTTTTTTCATCTTTCGAACGTACCGTTTGAATTGCGTTCCCGGCATAGATCGGGCGCGTGAACGTATCGGCATCCACAACGGAGGTGACATCGGTCAAAATCATCACATCCAAAAGCGCTGCAACCCGCGGCAAGACGTTTTTGCCCGTGGTCGTGGCGGGCGCGGTGATATGCGTGTAATCCCCCGCCAAAGACACGATCAAAGCGGCCAGATTTTCGGCCAGGCCATTGGTATAAGCCGCGTCATCGGCGCGCAAAACCTTGGTCACGCCGTCAATTTTCGCGGCCTCATCGGCAGCCGTCGCAGGGCCACAGACCAAAACCGTCACATCGCCAAGTTGGGCGGAGGCGCTCACCGCTTTGGCGGTGGCATCCATCGCAACTGCGCCAGAGGCGACTTCAGCAAGACACAAAACAGCCATCAGACAAGCCCTCCTTCTTTGAGTTTCGCGACCAGTTCATCGACCGATCCGACCTTGATGCCAGCGTCGCGGCCTTTCGGCTCGTCGGTCGACACAACGGTCAAACGCGGCGCGGTGTCGACGCCGTAATCTGCGGATGTCTTTTCATCCAAAGGCTTTTTCTTCGCCTTCATGATGTTCGGAAGCGAGGCATAGCGCGGCTCATTGAGGCGCAAATCGGTGGTCACAATCGCCGGAAGCGCGACCGAAATGGTCTGCAACCCGCCGTCGACTTCGCGGGTCACAACCGCTTTGCCCGCTTCGATTTTGACCTCAGAGGCAAAGGTCGCCTGGCCCCATCCCAAAAGGGCGGCCAGCATCTGACCGGTTGCATTCATGTCATTGTCGATCGCCTGTTTGCCGAGAATGACCAGCTCAGGCGCCTCGTCTGCCACGATCTTGGCCAAAATTTTGGCCACGGCCAGCGGCTCAATCTCGACGCCCTGATCCTCAACCACAAGAAGGCCGCGATCCGCCCCCATGGCCAGCGCGTTGCGGATCGTATCGGTGGATTTCTTCTCGCCGATCGACACAATGACGATCTCGCTGGCCACGCCGGCCTCTTTCAGACGAATGGCCTCTTCAACCGCGATCTCATCGAACGGGTTCATCGACATCTTCACATTCGCAAGATCAACACCCGTGCCATCGGCCTTTACTTTGACCTTCACGTTGTAGTCGATCACGCGCTTGACTGGTACGAGTACCTTCATTGGCGGGGTCTCCCTTATGATTTCAGCCGCCCGAAACAGGGGCAATCAGTTCTTCGGCAATTTTATTAGCCCTTTGCGGACGCAGAAAATAGCCCCTAATCGCGCAACTTTCGTTCAAAGACGTGGCGTTTTGCGGAACAAATGCCGCTGCGTCACGGCGAATGGCCTGGGTCAGCGGTTCGCGCCCGGCACCCACAAGACGTCATTTGCGCCGTTGTCATTGGCGACACGCGAGGCGACAAAGAACCAATCAGAGAGGCGGTTGAGGTATTTGATGCCGACCTCGTTGATGGTTTCCACTTGGCTCAGTTCGACAGAGAGACGCTCGGCGCGGCGTGCGACGGTCCGACAGAGATGCAAATGCGCCGCCAGGGCCGATCCGCCAGGCAGGACAAAGGAGCGCAAGGGGGCGAGGTCTGCGTTCATCGCGTCAATTTCCGATTCGAGCCGGTCGACCTGAGAGGCGATCAGGCGCAGCGGGGGATACTCGGCCTCTGCGTCCTGTTCCATTCCGGGGCGGCACAGGTCTGCGCCGAGATCAAACAGGTCATTTTGAATGCGCGACAGGGCCACATCCATTTCGCCCGCCGCATGCAGACGCGCCAGCCCCACGGTGGAATTTAATTCGTCCACTGTACCGTAAGCTTCGACACGGGGGCTGTATTTGGTCACCCGCGTGCCATCGCCCAGAGCGGTTTCGCCTTTGTCGCCGGTACGTGTGTAGATTTTGTTTAAAACAACCATGTCAGTTCCCCGTTTTGCGCAGAGCTACATAGATCACGACGAGGATGACGGCACCCAATTGCGCGAGAATGCGGTATTGCATCAATTTGTTGGACTTTTTCGCTCCCTCCGCACCACCGCGTCCAAATTGGCCGATGCCAAGCGCAAGGATGACGAGAACGAGGAGGCAAGCGCCGCCAATGATGTAGAGAAACGGGTCGGAATTCATGTGCATGTCCTTCGTGTTTGTACCGCAGATAGCGCATTTTGGCCCAAGGCCCAACACGCGAATGGTCGCGCTTAGAGCTTGCTTAGATCTTGGCCATCATCCGGTCGATGAGGCGCTGTGGCAGGAAGCGCCGTGACAGGGCGGCAATATAGGTGGGCGTTGTGACATAGTAATGCGCGCGCGGGTTGGGGGCTTCAAGCGCGCGTAAAACTTTGGCGCTGACCGCCTCAGGCCCCAATTCAAACGGGTCCGGCGTGTTGGCCTCGGCGGCTTTGTAGAGGCGCGGGACGAGGGAGCTTTGATATTGATCGGCGCGTGGCGAGGCCTGCCAATCAATCCATTTGTCGAATTGTTTGCGCGCATTGAGGCGAAAGGCGGTGCCAATCGGGCCGGGTTCTATGGTGATGATTTTGATCCCGGTGCCGCGCATTTCCAACCGCAGCGTGTCGGTCAGGCCCTCAAGGGCGAATTTTGTGGAATTGTAGCTGCCGCGCCAAGGCATCGCCATGAGGCCAAGCACGGAGGAGCATTGTATGATCCGACCGTGCCCTTTGCCATCCGTGCCCTGCGCCCGCATCACCGGAATGACCCGACGCGTCAGATCGTGCCAACCGAAAAAATTGGCTTCGAAATTTTGGCGCAGTGCGGCAACGGGCAGGTCTTCGACAGCGGCGGGGATGGCATAAGCGCCGTTGTTGAACAATGCGTCCAATGTGCCGCCAGTGCGGGCGAGGGTTTCGTTGAACCCGGCTTCTATCGAGGCGGGGTCTTCGTAGTCGAGGCGGAAACTTTCCAATCCCTCAGATGTCAGGCGCGCCACGTCGTCCTGCGCTCGGCAGGTCGCAAACACCCGCCAGCCTTTGGATTTTAGAAAATGAGCGGCGTGATGGCCGATGCCGGTGGAGCAGCCGGTGATAAGGATCGTGCGCATGAAAAAGCCTTTTGCGTGGATGCAAAAGGCTTAGAGCGCAAAGGCAAAAGGGGAAAGTCGCTTTTGCAAACAGGTTCGGGTTATTGCGTCAAGTCGCGTAGGAAATTGGCCGACATATAGCCCGATACGCCATCGCCCTCGACGGAAATTTCGACCCAACCGTTCTCAACCGGAGAGAGCACCTGAACGATCTCGGCAAAATGCACCTGTCCCAGAACCTCGTTGTTGGTGGAGGGGCCGGAGCGGACGTTGACGCGTGTGGCGGTCACTTCACGTAGGTCCAATTCGGGCGCATCCATGGGGGCGGGCTGCAACAAACCGGCCAGTTTTTCGGGGTTGCTCACGCGGGTTGTGGCGGTGGCAACGGTATGCGCCGGTGTGTCGCTAAAGCTTGCAAGCTGCACCATCGCGTCTTGGGTCGCATCGTCTTTTGTCTCGGGCGCAAGGCGGGCGGGCAACAAGGCCTTTTGTGCGTTCAGTTCAGCCAGAGTTGGGACATAGGCACCCTGACGTTTGCGATCAGCGCCAAAAGCCTCATTCCAAGTCTCGGATAGGCTGGTAAGGACAGAGACCTTTTCGGCGCGCCTCAGCTCAAGTTGTGCCAGTTCTTCGGCGGACAAATCCCGCCCAAACACCATAAGGGCCGCCCAAAGCCCAACGAAAGTTATCGCCAACAGACGCAGCATATCGTTTCCCCCAAAACACTTGTTACCCGTCCCATACTACGCGATTCGCAGGCGTGATACGGGGAAAACTGCGCCATTGGTCCGCCTAAGATGTGCGACGTTGCCCGCGGGGCACGCGAGACGCGCTTGCCGGGGGGCGAGGTGGGCGCTATTCATCGACACATGAGCAGTGATTTGACCCAAGACCCGCCCGCAGGTGGCACGCCCCCGACTGATTTTTCAGAATCGCTTCGCCAAGCCATTGGCGATCGCTACCTGACCTATGCGCTTTCGACCATCATGCATCGGGCGCTGCCCGACGCGCGCGATGGGTTGAAGCCGGTGCATCGGCGCATTCTCTACGCGATGCGCGAATTGCGCCTCTCATCCGGCGGCGGTTTCCGTAAATCGGCGAAAATCTCTGGTGACGTGATGGGGAACTATCACCCGCATGGCGATATGGCGATTTATGACGCCATGGCGCGTTTGGCGCAGGATTTTAACGTCCGCTATCCGCTGGTCGATGGTCAGGGGAACTTTGGCAATATCGACGGCGATAACCCGGCGGCCTCGCGGTATACTGAGGCGCGGATGACCATCGCGGCAGAGGCTTTGTTGGAAGGTCTGGCCGAGGATGCGGTTGATTTTCGCGACAACTATGATGGCACGCTGCGCGAACCCGAAGTGTTGCCCGCCGCCTTTCCAAACCTTTTGGCCAATGGCTCAAGCGGTATTGCGGTGGGTATGGCGACGAATATTCCGCCGCATAATATTTCCGAGCTGATTGATGCTTCGCTGCACATGATCAAAACGCCGGATGTGCGCGACGAGACGCTTTTGAACTATGTCAAAGGCCCGGATTTCCCCACCGGCGGCGTCATTGTCGAGCCGCGCGAAAGCATGATGAAAACCTACGCCACCGGGCGCGGGTCGTTTCGGGTGCGGGCGAAATGGGAGGTTGAGGATCTGGGGCGCGGGCAATGGCAGATTGTCATCACCGAAATCCCTTATCAGGTTCAAAAATCCAAGCTGATCGAAAAACTCGCCGAGCTGATCCAGACCAAAAAAGTGCCGATTCTGGGCGATGTGCGCGACGAGAGTGCCGAGGACATCCGGGTGATTTTGGAGCCGAAATCCAAAAACGTCCTGCCTGAGGTGTTGATGAACACGCTGTTCCGCAATTCCGATCTGGAGACGCGGTTTTCGCTCAACATGAATGTGCTGATCGACGGGCGCACGCCGAAAGTCTGTTCGCTCAAAGAAGTGCTGCGCGCTTGGCTTGATCACCGTCGCGTGGTGTTGCAACGCCGCTCCCAGCACCGTTTGGAAAAGATCGACCATCGTCTTGAGGTGCTCGAAGGCTTTATCATCGCTTTCCTCAATCTCGACCGGGTGATTGACATCATCCGCTATGATGATGACCCAAAAGCGGCGTTGATGGCGGAGAACTGGGGCGTAGATCACGCCCGCGCCATGTCGGAAAAAGACTACGTCTCGCCGTTGCCCGCCAAAGAGGGCGCGGGGGAGTTGACCGAGGTGCAGGCCGAGGCGATCCTCAACATGCGCCTGCGGTCGTTGCGGCGTCTCGAAGAGATCGAGCTGATCAAGGAACGCGATGCGTTGCGGGCGGAAAAGGCCGGGCTTCATGCGCTGTTGGACAGCGAGGTCATGCAGTGGGACCGCATTTCAGAGGAATTGAAAGAGACCAAAAAGAAATTCGGTAAAGACTATGCCCGTGGCATGCGCCTGTCGCAATTTGCCGAGGCCGCCGAGGTCGAGGATGTGCCGCTTGAGGCGATGATCGAACGTGAGCCGATCACGGTGGTCTGTTCGCAAATGGGCTGGATTCGCGCCATGTCGGGTCACATTGACCTGACGCGCGAGTTGAAATTCAAAGACGGCGATGGGCCGCGCTTCTGTTTCCATGCGGAAACCACGGATCGGCTTTTGATGATGGGCTCCAACGGGCGATTCTATACGCTCTCGGGTGCCGGTCTTCCGGGCGGGCGTGGCATGGGTGAACCTGTGCGCCTGATGGTGGATCTGCCGAATGAGGTGGAGATCGTCGATATTTTCGTCCACGATCCTGAGGGCAAATTGATTGTCGCCTCCAATGCCGGCAATGGCTTTGTCATCCCCGAAAAAGAGGTGGTGGCCCAGACCCGCTCTGGCAAACAGGTGCTCAACGTCAAAGATGGCGAACTGGCCGCCGTGGTGCGTCGGGTGCAGGGCGATCACGTCGCCGTCATGTCGCAAAACCGTCGGTTCATTGTGTTCCCGATTGCCGAAGTGCCGGAACTGAACCGTGGCAAGGGTGTGCGGTTGCAGAAATACAACCAAGCCCGCGGCGCGCAGGGGCTTTTGGAACTTGATGGCGGCCTGTCCGATTTGACCACGTTTAAGTGGGAGGAGGGGCTGAGTTGGACCATGGGCGGGGGCAACACGCGCACCGAGAAAGACCTGTCGCAATGGCTGAGCAAACGTGCGGGCATTGGCAAACAGCCGCCGCATGGTTTTCCACGCGATAATAAGTTTGGTTAAGCTCCGAAACGGGGCGTAACGAGAGGGCCGGGGTATGGCGCAGCTTTTGAAAACCGATGTCGAGGGCCGCGTTGTTCCGCTCTTGTCGCTCTCGATCTGGACGGCCGCTCTGTCGGTGGTGACGCTGGGGTTTTATCGGTTCTGGATGAAAACCCGGCTGCGGCGGCATTTTTGGTCGGCCATTCGCCCGGATCGCACGCCGTTGGAATATGTCGGCAAGGGCATTGAGAAATTTACCGGATTTCTCATCGCTTTGGTGATCTTGGCCCTGTTGATCGGGGTTGTGGCGCTGATCTTGGTCTATGCCTCTTTCGCGTTGTTCCAAGAGGAATATGAGGCCTATGTCATTGCCGCTGTCCTTGCCATTCCGCTGATGTATTTCGCCTCATATCGTGCCAAACGCTATGTTTATGCGCGCACACGGTGGCGCGGCATTCGCTTTGCGCTTGAACCGGCGGCAGGGAGATACACCCTTTATGCCATGGGTCAGTTGTTTTTGACGCTGATCACTATGGGCTTTCTGTGGCCGCGCATGACTTTCAAGCTTGAAAAATTCCGCACGGATCGGACGTTTTTTGGCACTCAGAGGCTGAACCAAGGCGGGCGTTGGACCGGGTTGATCAAACCGTTTTTGCCGGTTTTGATCTCTTTTTGGTTCATTCTTGGGGCCATCGTCGGAGCGGCCTGGTTTGCCGCAGGCGAGGAATCCGCACTATCTGTTTGGGTTGGGCTGGTGCCGCTTCTATCCATTGTCGCGATTTTTGGCGGTCTATTTTTCTACACCCGCTACCGTGTCGTTGCCCTGCGCTACATGGCCAATCACAAAACCGCAGGCGGGGTGGGTCTGATTTCCACCGCGTCTTTTCCACGCATTCTTTGGCTGAATTTTGCGGGCTATATCCTGACCAACCTGTTCACCACTTTGGCCTCTTTGGCCGTGGCGGGTGTTGCCTCTGGCGTTTTGGTTCTGGTGTTTCCCGGCCTGCGCGACTTTGGCCTGTTTGCCACCGGCGCGGTCTCGGATGGCTCGGGGTTGGGGGGGGATGGGATGCCCTCAGCCGAAGTGGGCGTGTTCTTTGCGATCTTTATCTACATGTCGACATTGTTGTTTTTCTCGGTGTTTCGCCAAACCTTTGTGCTGTTCCCGGTGTGGCGGCATTATGCCGAAACGCTGACCCTGACCGGGGGCGAACATCTTTGCGAGATCGCGCAACGTGCCCGTGATGAGGCCGGAGAAGCCGAAGGCATGGCCGAAGCGTTTGATTTGGGAGCCGCGATATGACCGGGGCCGTGCGCAGCCCCTGGGGGCCAATACCCGAAGGGGTGCTTTGCGATTTCGTTGATGGCGAAAGCGCGCATCGTCATGAGGTCTATGTGCAAGTCCGTTCCAATGAGGCGGGGGTGTCTTTGTCCTACACCGATGACACGGGGCAAGTGCAGACATGGACCTGGCCACTGTCGCATCTGCGCTATGTTGAAGGGCAGACCAAGCTACGTTGGGGCCCGGCGCGTTTGGGTGTGTTCACCAATGTGATGACGCCCACGGCGCGACTGTATGTGCGCGACACTGTTTTGTTGCACGAGATTGAAGCGCGCGCGCCGTCGCTGCGGCGTCGAGCACCTGCCACCGGGCGTGGGCGTTTGATGGGGTTGATTGCGGGGGCCATTGCCTCTGTGGCGCTGATCGTGTTTTTCCTGATCCCGTTGATTGCCGATCAATTGGCCACGCTTTTGCCCATCGAAGGTGAACGGGCGCTGGGCGAGAAGGCCTATCAACAGGTGCGCGAGGCGTTTTCGGGAGGGTTTGTGCCGCTGGGGGAATGCGAGAACGAACAGGGACTCGCGGCGTTAGAGCAGATGGAAACCAAATTGCTCGCGGCCTCCACACTTGCTTCGGATGCGGTGCAGTTGACCGTATTGGATTTCGATATGGTCAATGCCTTTGCTTTGCCCGGAGGGCGCATCGTGGTCATGCGCGGGTTGATAGATGCGGCGGAATCACCCGATGAGGTCGCGGCCGTCATTGCGCATGAAATGGGCCATGTCGATCACCGTGATCCCACCCGTCATGCTTTGCGCTCGGTCGGCACCTTTGGCGTGCTCTCTTTGGTGTTTGGGGATTTCGCCGGTGGCACGATGGTGTTGATGGGGGCCAATCAATTGGTCAATGCACAGTACAGCCAAGCGGCGGAAAGTGCCGCTGATAGTTATGCGCATGAGATGCTGCCGCGTGCGGGCATTTCGCCCGGCGCGCTTGCGCCATTGTTTGAACGGCTCAAAGCCGAATATGGCGATAGCGAAGGTCTTGCCTCGCATCTTGCCAGTCATCCGCAGCTTGGCGATCGTGTGACGCGGGCGCAGGCGGCGGCCGAATCTTATGTCGATGACGGTGTGCCGTTTATGTCGAACATGGCGTGGCAGCGGTTGCGCCAAATTTGCGATTAAGGACCAAACATTGCGTGAGGCGGCGTTTGCCTTTAGTCGTGATCTAGACCCAATTTGGAGGATACCCTGTGATCTCACTTGCTCGTCGCGCTGTTGTCGGACTGTCTCTTTTGACGCTGGTCGCCTGTAGTGACGCCAAAATGGTGACCGAAGACACGCCGCTGGTGAATCTCGGGGATTTTGCCTTTGGCCACAACGTCGTGGTGGCGACAGATATGCAAAAGGCGCCGTTCTCACGCAATGCGACGGAGGATGAGGTCGAGACCGCGTTGAAAGCGGCGATGCAGGCGCGGTTTGGTCGCTATGACGGCGACAAGCTCTATCACATCGGCATCAAAGTGGACGCCTATGGCCTTGCTGCACCGGGGATTCCGGTGCTGTTTACGCCCAAATCCGTGCTCGTGCTGTCGGTCAACATTTGGGATGACGCGCAGGACAAAAAACTCACCGATAAGCCCAAACTTTTGACGGTGTTTGAAAGCCTGTCGGGCGAGACACTTATTGGCTCAGGCCTGACGCGCACGAAAGAGGAACAGCTCGATATCCTGACCCGGAATGCAGCCTTAAAGGTTGAGCGGTGGTTGTTGGAAAATGGGGAGTGGTTTGGCATTGATCCTGTCGCTCCCGAAACCTCGGACGCTGACGAGGCCAAGGCTGCCCTTGCGGTCCTTGCGCCAGATGCGGTTCCTGAGCCACCAAATGCCACAAAGAGCAACTGACGCTTGATTTTCCTCTCCAGAGCCAATAACTAGCCCGCGATGTTAATTCGGGTCTTGACCGACCCAGTCAAACCAAGAGGCGCCTCGATATGGCTAAGGAAAAGTTTGAGCGTTCCAAACCGCACTGCAACATCGGCACGATTGGCCACGTTGACCACGGTAAAACGACGCTGACGGCAGCGATCACCAAATATTTTGGTGACTTCAAAGCCTACGATCAGATTGATGGTGCACCGGAAGAAAAAGCGCGTGGGATCACGATTTCCACGGCACACGTTGAGTATGAGACGGAAAACCGTCACTACGCGCACGTGGATTGCCCCGGTCACGCCGACTATGTGAAAAACATGATCACGGGTGCGGCTCAGATGGATGGCGCGATCTTGGTTGTGAACGCTGCTGATGGCCCGATGCCGCAGACCCGCGAGCACATCCTTTTGGGTCGCCAGGTTGGTATCCCGGCCATGGTCGTGTTCATGAACAAAGTGGACCAGGTTGACGACGAAGAGCTTTTGGAACTCGTCGAAATGGAAATCCGCGAGCTTTTGTCGGCTTACGATTACCCGGGCGACGATATTCCGATCATCGCGGGGTCTGCTTTGGCCGCTCTCGAAGGTCGCGATGCGAACATCGGCGAAGACAAAATCCGCGAGCTTCTGGCCGCAGTTGATGCCTACATTCCGCAGCCGCCGCGCGCAGTGGACGAGCCTTTCCTGATGCCGATCGAGGACGTGTTCTCGATTTCTGGCCGCGGGACTGTTGTGACCGGTCGTATCGAACGCGGCGTGATCAACGTTGGCGACAGCATTGAAATCGTTGGGATCCGTGACACGAAAACCACGACCTGTACCGGCGTTGAAATGTTCCGCAAACTGCTCGATCGCGGGGAAGCTGGCGACAACATCGGCGCGCTTTTGCGTGGTGTGGATCGTGAAGGCGTTGAGCGTGGTCAGGTTCTGTGTAAGCCGGGTTCTGTGAAACCGCACACGAAGTTTGAATCTGAGGTCTATATTTTGACCAAAGAAGAAGGTGGCCGTCACACGCCGTTCTTCGCAAACTACCGTCCGCAGTTTTACTTCCGTACGACGGACGTGACCGGGACTGTTGTTTTGCCGGAAGGCACCGAAATGGTGATGCCGGGCGACAACTTGAAGTTCAACGTTGAACTGATCGCGCCGATCGCCATGGAAGAAGGCCTGCGCTTCGCTATCCGTGAGGGTGGCCGCACGGTTGGCTCCGGCGTTGTGTCGAAGATCGTTGAGTAAGCAATGATCCCGAGACGCACGAATATGGTGTGTCGAAGATCGTTGAGTAAGCAATGATCCCGAGACGCACACGAATATGGTGTGTCGAAGATCGTTGAGTAAGATCGCATAAGTCACGCAAGTGATTGATCGCATAGAAAGGCCTCGCAAAAGCGGGGCCTTTTTGTTTGGGAATAAACAACATCCGCCGCAGATAAAAAGGTGGTCCCGATTGCAGTGGCGCATGAGATTCGACGGTCGGCTTCAGGGGCGTTCTGAAAGATCGCCAGAAGCCAGCCCGTGCCTCTTCTGTTGAGGCGTATGAGCGCCTGTTTTACGCGCGTCTCTCGGCCTTTTTGACGGAGGCAGTCAAAGAACAGCACTGCCTTTTCACCGCAATCGACTTTTTCGACTTGCAAAGCGAGCGCGCCTTTCGTATTTCCCACCTCGGCCTTAGGGGTATAGCTCAGTTGGTAGAGCGACGGTCTCCAAAACCGTAGGCCCACAGTTCGAGTCTGTGTGCCCCTGCCACTTTCCATATATGACGATGATCGCCTTCGGCCTGCGCGCCGCTGCCATACAAGCGGGGCCGGAGCAGGGCGGGCGTTGTCTTTCGTGCCTTCGGGGTTGAAATCCGTTCCGCTGTGGCGTAGATGCGCCAAGACCAAGAGAGTTCAGGACATTACAATGGCCACGAAAACAAATCCGCTTCAGTTCATTCAGCAAGTTCGCGCTGAGGTGACCAAAATCGTCTGGCCGACCCGCCGCGAGGTCTTGTTGACCACGATGATGGTGTTCGTGATGGCCGCCCTTGTGGGGACGTTCTTTTTCCTCGTCGATCTCGGCATCCGCTTTGGCCTTCAGGGCTTCTTGGGCCTTTTCGGCTAATAGGCGCGGGCGCTCCGCCATCCTTCGTGTGCAGTGACTGTATGCGGAGGTGGGGCGATCTGAACGCCTAAAGGGTTGAACTTACGCGCCTGAGGCTATAGAGCGGGCGCAATCTTCTGGACGGGCGTGCAGCGATTCGAGTTGTGCGCCGCTTTATTGTTCCGGGGCGAGCACGCATGTGCATGACATTTAACGACATCTGGCCCGCAGGGTTGGAGCAAGAAAAGGCAAAAGCACCATGGCAAAGCGTTGGTACTCGGTGAGCGTTCTCTCGAACTTCGAGAAAAAAATCGCCGAAGCGATCCGGATTGCTGTGGAAGAAAAGGGCCTTCAGGATCAGATCGAAGAAGTTTTGGTGCCGACCGAAGAGGTCATCGAAGTGCGCCGGGGCAAAAAAGTGACCGTCGAGCGGCGTTTCATGCCGGGCTATGTGCTCGTGCGGATGGAAATGACCGATCAGGGCTACCACCTGATCAACTCGATCAACCGGGTCACCGGGTTCTTGGGCTCCTTTGGCAAGCCGATGCCGATGCGCGATTCTGAGGTTGAGGCCATCTTGGGTCGCGTCGAAGAGGGTGCTGAGGCACCGCGCAACACCATCACCTTCGAAGTGGGTGAACAGGTGTCCGTGGGCGAAGGTGCGTTCGAAGGCTTTGACGGTATGGTCGAAGAAGTCGACGAAGCCAGCCAGCGCCTCAAAGTGTCGGTGTCGATCTTTGGCCGGGCCACCCCGGTCGAATTGGAATTCACTCAGGTCAATAAACGGCCCTGAATGACGTTGCATCCCTCGGGTGTGACATTCTTGTGGGAGAGGCGGGGCGCGCGCGTTCCAAGTCAGACCACACAACAAAGTTCCTCGTGAGACGCGTCTCATGGGGGTTGGAAAAGGAAAAAGCCAATGGCTAAAAAACTCGTGGGCAGCCTCAAGCTGCAAGTGCCCGCAGGCAAAGCAAACCCGTCCCCGCCCGTGGGTCCGGCGCTTGGTCAGCGCGGCATCAACATCATGGAATTCTGTAAGGCGTTCAACGCCAAGACACAGGACATGGAGCCCGGCGCGCCGTGCCCCACCGTGATCACCTACTATCAGGACAAGTCCTTCACCATGGACATCAAGACGTCCCCGGCGTCCTACTTCCTGAAAAAAGCGGCAAAACTGACCTCCGGTTCCAAAACCCCGGGTCGCACCACTGCCGGCACCGTGACCTTGGCTCAGGTGCGTGAGATCGCAGAAGCGAAAATGAAAGACCTGAACGCAAACGACGTCGAAGCGGCGATGAAAATCATCCTCGGTTCTGCACGTTCTATGGGCATCGAGGTGAAGTAATGGCTAAGTTTGGTAAACGCACCGTTGCAGCCCGTGCAGCATTCGCAGGCAAAGAAAACATCACCGTCGAAGACGCCGTGGCATTGGTCAAATCCAACGCAACCGCGAAATTTGACGAAACCGTCGAAATCGCGCTGAACCTCGGTGTTGATCCGCGTCACGCAGACCAAATGGTTCGCGGCGTTGTGACCTTGCCGAACGGCACTGGTAAAACCGTCCGCGTGGCCGTGTTTGCCCGTGGTCCGAAAGCAGACGAAGCCACCGCCGCTGGCGCTGACATCGTTGGCGCAGAGGATCTGATGGAGACCATTCAGTCCGGCAAAATCGAGTTCGACCGTTGCATTGCAACCCCGGACATGATGCCGATCGTGGGTCGCCTTGGTAAAATCCTTGGTCCGCGCAACCTGATGCCGAACCCGAAAATTGGCACCGTGACCATGGACGTGAAAGCAGCCGTGGAAGCAGCCAAAGGTGGCGAAGTTCAGTTCAAAGCAGAGAAAGCCGGCGTTGTGCACGCAGGCGTTGGCAAAGCCTCCTTCTCCGCCGAGCAACTGGCCGAAAACATCCGCGCTTTCGTGGATGCAGTTCAAAAAGCCAAGCCGACCGGCGCAAAAGGCGCTTACATGCAGAAAGTCTCCGTGTCCTCTTCGATGGGCCCGGGCGTTTCCATTGCTGTGGACTCCGCGACTGGCAATTGAGTTTCGCACTGCCGGAACTTGAATGAGATTTGAAAGGCGCTCCGTTTGGGGCGCCTTTTACTATGTCCTTTTGGCTATATTGAGGGCACGCGGATTTTCTGCTATTCTAACGACAAGAGGTGAGTGTGTCCGAGAGTTGTCTCTCAGGCACTTCACCCCCTTGCTCTCCCTCTTAATTCCATCTAAACCGCTTCGTGCAACCCAGCGTGCGATTCGTCGTGCGCTGTTTTGCGTTTCGTCCAAGACGGTGGGTCGAGGGGTTTTCCTCTATAATTCCTGCCTGAGACGGGAAGACGACAAGTTTCTCCGAGGGCTTGACCTCGGGCGACTTTGGCGCAGCCCGTAACGGACTTCGTGCCGGTTATGCCGGTAGAATTGAGCCGGGAGGGCGCTTTCTCTCCCATACTTGGAGTAAAACTGTGGATAGAGCACAAAAAGAAAAAATGGTCGACGAGCTCGGCCAAATCTTTGACAGCTCTGGCGTCGTTGTGGTTGCCCACTACGAAGGTCTCACGGTTGCTCAGATGCAGGACCTGCGCGCGCGTATGCGTGATGTTGGTGGGTCCGTTCGCGTTGCCAAGAACAAGCTCGCCAAAATCGCCCTTGAAGGAAAGCCTTGCGCAAGCCTTGCTGATTTCCTGACGGGTATGACCGTTCTCACCTATTCGGAAGATCCTGTGGCTGCGGCCAAGGTTGCCGATGCCTATGCCAAAGATAACGAAAAATTCGTGATCCTTGGTGGTGCAATGGGTGAGACCGCTCTCGACGTCGATGGTGTTAAAGCCGTTGCGAAAATGCCGTCCCGCGAGGAGCTTATTGCTTCTATCGTTGGCTGTATTGGCGCACCTGCTTCCAACATCGCTGGCGCGATTGGCGCACCTGCTTCGAACATCGCGAGCATCCTGTCTACAATTGAAGACAAGGCTGCTGCATAAGCAATCAGAGACCGACGTGGTTGTAAACACACGCGTTGGAACACATCTTAAACGAACGGAAACAGTACAATGGCTGATCTGAAGAAACTTGCAGAAGAGATCGTGGGTCTCACCCTTCTCGAAGCACAAGAACTGAAAACCATCCTCAAAGACGAGTATGGCATCGAGCCCGCCGCTGGCGGCGCTGTGATGATGGCTGGCCCGGCAGGCGATGCTGGCGCGGCTGCTGAAGAGCAAACCGAATTCGACGTCGTCCTCAAAGACGCCGGCGCATCCAAAATCAACGTGATCAAAGAAGTCCGCGGCATCACCGGCCTGGGCCTCAAAGAAGCAAAAGATCTCGTCGAAGCTGGCGGCAAAATCAAAGAAGGCGTTTCCAAAGCCGAAGCAGACGAAGTCAAAGCCAAGCTGGAAGCAGCTGGCGCGACTGTCGAGCTGGCCTAATCGCCTTTGGCCCTTATGGGCCGAACAAAATAATGGCTGGACCCGAGATTTCTTGGGTCCAGCTTAACCTGTCTTAGAAAGGGCCTTTCGCGGATGTGCGAGAAAAGGGCGTTTTCTCAGGAGAGGTTCAGCGGTCGGGAGCCCCCTTTGGGACGGGGGCAGGAATAGACCGAACATCTCTGTTTCGTCAGGGCACTTCCACCGGCGCCCACCGGAGGCTGTGGCTCGCGAAAATTCGAAAGGTAAAGACGCGCAATGGCTTCGACCTTCCTTGGCCAGAAACGGCTCCGCAAGTACTACGGCAAAATTCGTGAAGTGCTTGAAATGCCGAACCTCATTGAGGTTCAGAAATCTTCTTACGATCTTTTCCTCAAATCCGGCGACAGCCCCGTTCCCTTGGACGGTGAAGGCATCAAAGGTGTTTTCCAATCGGTGTTTCCGATCAAGGATTTCAATGAGACGGCCGTGCTTGAATTCGTCAAGTACGAGCTTGAAAAACCGAAATATGACGTCGAAGAATGTCAACAGCGCGACATGACTTATGCGGCTCCGCTCAAGGTCACGCTGCGTCTCATCGTGTTTGATGTGGACGAAGACACTGGCGCGAAATCCGTCAAAGACATCAAAGAACAAGACGTGTTCATGGGCGACATGCCCCTGATGACCCCGAACGGCACCTTTGTCGTGAACGGCACCGAGCGCGTGATCGTGTCCCAGATGCACCGCTCCCCGGGCGTGTTCTTTGACCATGACAAAGGCAAAACCCACTCTTCGGGTAAACTCCTGTTCGCTTGCCGCATCATTCCCTACCGCGGTTCCTGGCTGGACTTCGAATTCGACGCCAAAGACATCGTCTTTGCCCGGATCGACCGCCGTCGTAAACTCCCGGTCACCACGCTGCTTTACGCGCTTGGGCTTGATCAGGAAGCGATTTGTGACGCCTATTACAACACCGTCGATTTCAAATTGGAGAAGAACAAGGGTTGGGTGACCAAGTTCTTCCCCGAGCGTGTGCGCGGCACACGTCCGGCCTACGATTTGGTGGATGCTGATACCGGCGAAATCATCTGCAAAGCCGGCGATAAAATGACCCCGCGTGCGGTCAAGAAAATCCTCGACGAAGGCACGATCACCAATCTTTTGGTGCCGTTTGATAACATCCTCGGCAAATATTCGGCCAAGGACATCATCAACGAAACCACAGGTGCGATCTATGTCGAAGCGGGTGACGAGATCACCTATGAGTTCGACAAAGACGGCTCCGTTATTGGCGGCACTTTGAAAGATCTGTTGGACGCGGGCATCACCGAGATTCCGGTGCTCGACATCGACGGGATCAACGTTGGTCCGTACATCCGCAACACCATGGCGGCAGATAAAAACATGAACCGCGAAACCGCGCTCATGGACATCTACCGCGTGATGCGTCCGGGTGAACCGCCGACCGTCGATGCGGCTTCCGGCCTGTTCGACACATTGTTCTTTGACTCTGAGCGCTACGACCTCTCGGCCGTGGGTCGCGTCAAAATGAACATGCGTCTCGATCTTGACGCCGAAGACACACAACGCACCCTGCGTCGTGAAGACATCGTGTCCTGTATCAAAGCGCTGGTTGAGCTGCGCGATGGTCGTGGCGACATCGACGACATTGACCACTTGGGCAACCGTCGTGTGCGTTCCGTTGGCGAGCTGATGGAAAACCAGTACCGCGTTGGTCTGCTCCGCATGGAGCGCGCGATCAAAGAACGCATGTCCTCGGTCGAAATCGACACGGTCATGCCACAAGACCTGATCAACGCCAAACCGGCTGCTGCTGCGGTGCGCGAATTCTTTGGCTCCTCTCAGTTGTCGCAGTTCATGGACCAAACCAACCCGCTGTCTGAGGTGACGCACAAACGTCGTCTTTCGGCGCTTGGGCCGGGCGGTTTGACCCGCGAACGGGCTGGCTTTGAGGTGCGCGACGTTCACATCACGCACTACGGTCGTATGTGTCCGATTGAGACCCCCGAGGGTCCGAACATTGGTCTGATCAACTCGCTGGCCACCTTTGCCCGCGTCAATAAATACGGCTTTATCGAAACCCCGTACCGTCGTGTGACCGACGGTCAGGTGACCGATGAAGTGCAGTATATGTCCGCGACCGAAGAAATGCGTCACACCGTGGCGCAGGCCAACGCGGCCTTGGATGCAAGCGGCAAATTCACCGACGATCTGGTGTCCACCCGTCAGTCGGGCGAACACGCGCTGAACACACCGGCCAACGTCGATCTCATCGACGTGTCGCCGAAACAGCTGGTCTCTGTGGCGGCCGCGTTGATCCCGTTCCTTGAAAACGACGACGCCAACCGCGCTCTCATGGGCTCGAACATGCAACGTCAGGCTGTGCCGCTTTTGCGTGCAGAAGCGCCGCTGGTCGGCACCGGGATGGAAGGCAAAGTCGCCATCGACTCCGGCGCTGCGATCCAAGCGAAACGCGCGGGCGTGATCGACCAAGTCGACGCAACCCGTATCGTTGTGCGCGCCACGGCCGATCTGGAACCGGGCGATCCGGGTGTGGACATCTACCGTCTGCGCAAATTCCAGCGCTCGAACCAAAACACCTGTATCAACCAGCGTCCGCTGGTGAATGTGGGTCAGACGGTTGGCAAGGGCGAAGTCATTGCAGATGGCCCATCCACGGATATGGGTGAGCTGGCTCTGGGTAAAAACGTGATGGTCGCGTTTATGCCGTGGAACGGCTACAACTACGAAGACTCCATCCTGATCTCCGAGCGCATTTCGCGTGACGACGTCTTTACCTCGGTTCACATCGAGGAATTCGAAGTCGCCGCCCGTGACACCAAGCTTGGGCCGGAAGAGATCACGCGCGACATCCCGAACGTTGGCGAGGAAGCCCTGCGCAACCTTGACGAAGCGGGTATCGTGTACATCGGGGCTCACGTTGAGCCGGGTGACATTCTCGTGGGTAAAATCACACCGAAGGGCGAAAGCCCGATGACGCCGGAAGAAAAACTCCTGCGCGCCATCTTTGGTGAGAAAGCGTCTGACGTGCGTGACACGTCGCTGCGGGTGAAACCGGGGGATTACGGTACGATCGTGGAAGTGCGCGTCTTTAACCGCCATGGTGTGGAAAAAGACGAACGTTCCGTGCAGATCGAGCGTGAGGAAATCGAACGCCTCGCACGTGACCGTGACGATGAGATGGTCATCCTCGACCGCAACATCTACGCGCGTCTCAAGACCATGATCATGGGCAAGGTTGCCGTCAAAGGTCCGAAGGGCGTGAAACCCGGCGTGATCATCGACGAAGATTTGTTGTCGCAACTGTCCAAAGGTCAGTGGTGGCAGCTCGCTCTCGAAGACGAAGACGATGCCACCATCGTTGAGGCTTTGAACGCCCAATACGAAGCTCAAAAACGGGCTCTTGAGCACCGTTTTGAAGACAAGGTCGAAAAAGTCCGTCGTGGTGACGATCTGCCCCGGGCGTGATGAAAATGGTCAAAGTCTTTATTGCCGTGAAGCGCAAGCTTCAGCCGGGTGATAAAATGGCCGGTCGTCACGGCAACAAAGGTGTGATTTCGCGCGTGGTTCCGATGGAGGACATGCCGTTCCTCGAAGACGGGACCCCGGTCGATTTCTGTTTGAACCCGCTGGGCGTGCCGTCGCGTATGAACGTTGGTCAGATTCTTGAAACTCACATGGGTTGGGCTGCACGCGGTCTGGGCCAACAGGTCGAAGAAGGCCTGCGGGAATACCGTCGCTCCGGCGACATGACCCCGGTGCGTGACGCTCTGAAATTCGTTTATGGCCAAGATGTCTATGACGAAGGCTTTGAGCCGATGGAAGACGACGACCTTTTGGAAGCGGCGGGCAACGTGACCCGTGGCGTTCCGATCGCAACGCCGGTTTTCGACGGGGCGAAAGAGGCCGACATCAACGAAGCTTTGGCCAAAGCGGGCTTTGACACCTCTGCGCAATCCATCCTGTTTGATGGGCGCACCGGTGAGCAATTCGCGCGTAAGGTCACGGTGGGCATGAAATACCTGCTGAAACTGCATCACCTTGTGGACGACAAAATCCACGCCCGTTCCACGGGTCCGTACTCGCTCGTTACCCAGCAGCCGCTTGGTGGTAAGGCGCAGTTCGGTGGTCAGCGTTTCGGGGAGATGGAAGTCTGGGCGCTCGAAGCTTACGGTGCCGCCTACACCCTGCAGGAAATGCTTACGGTCAAGTCGGATGACGTGGCCGGCCGTGCCAAGGTCTATGAGTCGATCGTCAAGGGCGAAGACAACTTTGAAGCCGGTGTGCCGGAGAGCTTTAACGTGCTCGTCAAAGAAGTCCGCGGCCTCGGCCTCAACATGGAACTCCTGGATTCGGAGGATGAAGAGTAAGGGCTTTGGCCCTTATTCTTCCCCCCCTTCCGCGACAATTTGAGGAATTCAAAAGATGAACCAGGAAATCACAGCCAACCCGTTTAATCCGATGGCGCAGCCGACGACCTTTGACGAGATCAAAGTGTCCTTGGCCTCCCCGGAGCGGATTCTGTCGTGGTCCTACGGCGAAATCAAAAAGCCCGAGACCATCAACTACCGGACGTTCAAACCGGAACGTGACGGTCTGTTCTGTGCGCGTATTTTTGGCCCGATCAAAGACTACGAATGTCTGTGCGGCAAATATAAGCGCATGAAATATCGCGGCGTTGTCTGCGAAAAATGTGGTGTGGAAGTCACGCTGCAAAAAGTGCGTCGCGAGCGCATGGGCCACATCGAATTGGCGGCACCTGTCGCTCACATTTGGTTCTTGAAATCGCTGCCTTCGCGCATCGGCCTCATGCTCGACATGACGCTGCGTGATCTGGAACGCGTGCTGTATTTCGAAAACTACGTTGTGATCGAGCCGGGTCTCACCGATCTCACCTACGGTCAGATGATGACCGAAGAAGAGTTCATGGACGCCCAGGATCTCTATGGCATGGACGCGTTCGAGGCCGACATCGGTGCCGAAGCGATCCGTAAAATGCTTGGCAACATCGACCTTGAGAGCACCGCGGATCAGCTTCGCGAAGACCTCAAAGAGGCGACTGGCGAGCTGAAACCGAAAAAGATCATCAAGCGTCTGAAGATCGTTGAAAGCTTCCTTGAATCCGGCAACCGCCCGGAGTGGATGATCCTGACCGTGATCCCCGTGATCCCGCCAGAACTCCGCCCGCTGGTGCCGCTTGATGGCGGCCGTTTCGCGACCTCCGATCTCAACGATCTCTATCGTCGTGTGATCAACCGGAACAACCGTCTGAAACGTCTGATCGAACTGCGTGCGCCCGACATCATCGTGCGTAACGAAAAACGGATGTTGCAGGAATCTGTGGATGCGCTGTTCGACAACGGTCGTCGTGGCCGCGTGATCACGGGGGCCAACAAGCGTCCGTTGAAATCGCTCTCCGACATGCTGAAAGGCAAACAGGGTCGTTTCCGTCAGAACCTTTTGGGCAAACGCGTCGACTTCTCCGGTCGTTCGGTCATTGTGACCGGGCCGGAACTGAAGTTGCATCAGTGTGGTCTGCCCAAGAAGATGGCGCTCGAACTGTTCAAGCCGTTCATCTATTCGCGTCTTGAAGCCAAAGGCCTGTCTTCCACTGTGAAGCAAGCCAAAAAATTGGTGGAAAAAGAGCGTCCCGAAGTGTGGGACATTCTGGACGAGGTGATCCGCGAACACCCGGTGTTCCTCAACCGTGCGCCGACCTTGCACCGTTTGGGCATCCAGGCGTTCGAACCCACATTGATCGAAGGCAAAGCCATTCAGCTTCACCCGCTCGTGTGTTCGGCCTTTAACGCCGACTTCGACGGGGACCAGATGGCTGTTCACGTGCCGCTGTCGCTCGAAGCACAGCTTGAAGCCCGTGTCTTGATGATGTCCACGAACAACGTTCTGTCGCCTGCCAACGGCGCACCGATCATCGTGCCGTCGCAGGATATGATTTTGGGCATCTACTACATCTCGATGGAGCGCGAAGGCATGCCCGGCGAAGGCATGGTTTTCTCCAACATCGACGAGGTGGAATACGCTCTGACCTCTGGCACCGTGCATTTGCACGCCAAAGTCACCGCCCGGATCAAACAGATCGACGACCATGGCCAAGAAGTGTGGAAGCGCTTCGAAACCACGCCGGGCCGCTTGCGCCTTGGCGGCCTTCTGCCGCTCAACGCGAAAGCACCGTTTGACCTGGTCAACCGGTTGTTGCGTAAGAAAGAAGTGCAGACCGTCATCGACACCGTCTACCGCTATTGCGGTCAGAAAGAGTCGGTCATCTTCTGTGACCAGATCATGTCTTTGGGCTTCAAAGAAGCGTTCAAAGCCGGGATTTCTTTCGGCAAAGACGACATGGTTGTCCCGGACAACAAATGGACGTTGGTCGACGCGACCCGCGATCAGGTGCGTGACTTTGAACAACAGTACATGGACGGCCTGATCACTCAGGGTGAAAAGTACAACAAAGTTGTCGATGCCTGGTCGAAGTGTAACGACAAAGTCACCGAAGCGATGATGTCCACCATCTCCGCCAACAAGCGCGACGAGAATGGCGCCGAAATGGAACCGAACTCGGTTTACATGATGGCTCACTCCGGTGCGCGTGGGTCTGTCACCCAGATGAAACAGCTGGGCGGGATGCGCGGCCTTATGGCGAAACCGTCGGGTGAGATCATCGAAACGCCGATTATCTCGAACTTTAAAGAAGGCCTGACCGTGCTCGAGTACTTTAACTCGACTCACGGTGCGCGTAAGGGTCTGTCCGATACGGCGTTGAAAACGGCGAACTCCGGGTATTTGACCCGCCGTCTCGTGGATGTTGCGCAAGACTGTATCGTGCGTCAGGTCGACTGTGGCACCGAATTGGCGATCACCGCCGAAGCGGCTGTCAACGATGGTGAAGTTGTGGCCTCGCTCTCTGAGCGTCTGTTGGGCCGTGTGTCCGCAGAAGACGTGTTGCGTCCGGGCACTGACGAAGTCCTCGTGTCGAAAAACGAACTGATCGACGAACGCAAAGCCGATCTGATCGAAGCTGCCGGGATCGCCTCCATGCGGATGCGCAGCCCGCTGACCTGTGAAGCCGAAGAAGGCGTGTGCGCCATGTGCTATGGTCGCGACCTCGCACGCGGCACCATGGTGAACCAAGGTGAGGCCGTCGGCATCATCGCGGCTCAGTCGATCGGTGAGCCTGGGACACAGTTGACGATGCGGACCTTCCACATCGGCGGTGTTGCTCAGGGTGGCCAGCAGTCGTTCCAAGAAGCCAACCAAGAAGGCAAAGCGCTGTTCCGCAATGCCATGCTGCTTGAAAACAAACATGGCGAGAAAATCGTCATGGGCCGTAACATGCAGTTGGTGATCGTGGACGATCAAGGCGTGGAACGGGCGTCCTACAAACTCGGCTACGGCACGAAAGTGTTCGCCGAAGAGGGCAAAATGATTGCCCGTGGCGACAAGCTGTTTGAATGGGATCCGTACACACTTCCGATCATCGCAGAAAAAGGCGGTAAGGCAAAATTCGTCGATCTCATCTCGGGCCTCTCGGTCCGCGACGACACCGATGATGCCACCGGCATGACCCAGAAAATCGTGACCGATTGGCGCTCTGTGCCGAAAGGTGGCGATCTGAAGCCTGAGATCTTGATCCTTGGCGAAGACGGCGAACCGGTCCGCAACGATGTGGGCAACCCGGTGACCTATCTGATGTCCGTGGACGCGGTTCTTTCGATCGAAGACGGTCAGGACATTCAGGCGGGTGACGTTGTGGCGCGTATTCCGCGCGAAGGTGCAAAGACCAAGGACATCACCGGTGGTCTGCCGCGTGTGGCCGAGCTCTTTGAAGCCCGTCGTCCGAAAGATCACGCGATCATCGCGGAGATTGACGGCTACGTGCGCTTTGGCAAGGACTACAAAAACAAACGCCGCATTTCGATTGAACCGTCGGATGAGACGATGGAGCCGGTCGAGTACATGGTGCCGAAAGGCAAGCACATCCCTGTGGCCGAAGGCGACTTCGTCCAGAAGGGTGACTACATCATGGACGGCAACCCAGCGCCGCATGACATTCTCGCGATTATGGGTGTCGAGGCTCTGGCGGTGTACATGATCGACGAGGTGCAGGAGGTCTATCGTCTGCAAGGCGTGAAGATCAACGATAAGCACATCGAAGTCATCGTGCGTCAGATGTTGCAGAAATGGGAAATCCTCGACTCCGGGGAAACCACGCTGCTCAAAGGCGAAGCTGTGGACAAGGCTGAATTTGACGAAGCCAATGCCAAAGCCGAGCTTAAGGGCGGTCGTCCGGCGAAAGGTCAGCCGATCCTCTTGGGGATCACCAAGGCGTCCTTGCAAACCCGGTCGTTCATCTCTGCCGCGTCGTTCCAGGAAACCACTCGCGTGCTCACCGAAGCCTCTGTTCAGGGCAAACGTGACAAGCTGGTCGGTCTCAAAGAGAACATCATTGTGGGCCGCTTGATCCCGGCTGGTACGGGTGGCGCGACCAAGCGCGTCCGCCGCATCGCTCAAGAGCGCGACAATGTTGTGATTGAGGAGGCCCGCGCAGAAGCCGAAGCTGCCGCACAACTCGCCGCTCCGGTGATGGATGTGATGGGTGACGAGGCCGAAAGCATGATGGTCGAGACCCCTGAAGGCCAAGAATAAGCCTTTCTTCATATGATTTAAAAAAGGCCCCTCGCAGAGATGCGGGGGCCTTTTCGTTTGTTCAACTCGCGACCTGGGAGGGTCGCGAGTTGGGGGGGCATCAGTCCAGCTTGTTCTTTTCGCGTTGGTGGTGGCGCCAGCGCAAATCCTCTTTCGGATCGCGATCATTTTGCGCAGAGAGCGCCTCGACGTAATCCATGCAACACCGATGATGCAGCCGCATCACGCCGGGCACGGAACTGACCTCGGCATAGGCGGCCTCAAACTGCGGCGTATACTTCAGCGCGCTGACGTCCCTCTCTTCGTTGCGATTTTTGTCGCGGAAAAACGTCATTGTATAGCGGTCACGGTTGGCCGCCGTAGACGGTTTGCCCATCTTGAGCGTGAAGCTTTCAAAGGTGCGGGTGATGTAGTGATTGATTTGCGCGAAATCATGGGTGATCCAGCGCGGGTTGGTGAATTTAATGGAGGTCTTTGGGTCATATCTGCGCAAGGTGACCCCGTCACAGCGCTTCATCAAATTGGGCGCAATCCCCCACTGGCCTTTCCCGCGCCATCCCTTTGGAGAGTGCACGCCAATTTGCCAAAAATCCATCGGCCAGCGGATCAGCGTTTTGAAGAACATGTTCACGCGGTGTCTGGACGGGGCCGCGAAGGTAAAGCTGCGATGGGCGAACTCGTCTTGCCAACCGATCCCGCCGCTGTCACCAAAGCATTTCCAATGGACCGCAATGGCATGGGTCTCGTCCATGTCAAATTGCGAGATCAGATCATGGATCGTGCCGTTGCCGACATGGACCACCAAAAACTCATCCACATCACAATTGAAGATCCATTCGGCCTCTTGCACCCGCGGCAGCGTTTTCATCAAAGGCAAAGCGGTGCGTTTGACCGGCATCGAAGGGTCGGGCGTGTAGGAAACGGCCGTAATCATCCCCGCCTTATCAAGGGCTTTCAGCAGGGCAGGGGAGTGATCGGTACAGTCATTGTACAAAACGATGATGTGATCAAAGCCAAGCATACGATACCACGCGACCCATTCCAAAATGAACGGGCCTTCATTGCGCATCGTTGTTAGGACAAGTTTTTCACCCATGTTTTTCTACTCATGGCCCTGCACGTTGCCCGGCACTTTTTGGCCTCTCGTCATAATGCACAGCGAGACTGCGGGCACAACTGCGCGACCAACAATTTTGCCAGAGGACAAGTTTTGCTTTCTGGATCGCGAAAGCAATGATAGCGCAGCATCAAGCGATTGATCCGCAACATTCCAAAGCCAAAGAACACCACGCGCTTATGACAAAACTTTCTGACAACACCCGTGGCGCTCTTCTCATGGCTCTGTCCATGGCGGCTTTCACCACAAACGACAGTTTCATGAAGGGGCTTTTGGAAGAAATTCCGTTGTTGCAGGCGCTCACCCTGCGCGGGCTTCTCAATATCGCGATGATCTTGGTGATCTTGCCGGTGTTTATCGGGCCGGTGCGGTTTGATCTGAGCCGCAAGGACTGGATGTTTACGCTGCTGCGAGCTGGGGCTGAGGTCGGCGCATCGTTCTCTTTTCTCACGGCCATCACTCATATCCCCTTGGCCAATGCCACTGCGATTATGCAAACTCTACCGCTTTCCATCACGGTGGTCGGCGCGCTTGTGTTCAAAGATCAATTGGGCTGGCGTCGCCTCGTGGCGATCCTGATCGGCTTTTGTGGCGTCTTGTTGATTGTGAAACCCGGTGGGGAAGGCTTTAGCGCGCAGGGGCTTTGGGCCGTTCTGGGCATGGGGTTTGTCACTGTGCGTGACCTCTCGGTCCGTGCCATTTCTCAAAATGCGCCAACCGCAACCGTGACCTTTGCTGCCGTGGCTGCGGTCACAGTTGTGGCGGGGGGATTGTCTGTCGGTTCGGAATGGCAACCGCTCTCGACGCTGGGGTATATTCAGCTCCTGGGGACGTCGGCATGTGTCATCATTGGCTATGTCCTTTCCGTCACGGTGATGCGCGTGGGCGAGATTTCCTTTGTCTCGCCGTTTCGCTATACGGCGCTGATCTGGGCCTTGCTGATCGGCTTTTTTGCCTTTGGTGAATGGCCGGACCTCTGGGCACTCACAGGGGCAGGGATCATCGCCGCCACGGGCATTTACACCGTCCTGCGGGAGGCGCGGCTGCGTCGGAAGGCTGAGAGGGACGCCAATCGTTGACCACCGGTTGACAAGGCGGGCGACTCTCCATATACCGCGCGACATCCGGCTAAGGGGGGTCTCCCCGTTTGCGCCGAGTTCTAAATCGTAGTGGCCAAGATCTGAGCAATTTAAGGCGCTCTGATCCTCTGGGAACTCACCGCGTCGTTCACCTCGGAATGGGAACGATTGCGGGTTTTTGTGTTACGCAATCGCGTGATGCTAGAAATTCGAAATCGCCCCGGCACGGGCTCAAGCGTCACGCCTGAGGTCACCGTCGCGGCACATAAGTTAGGAAACGGGAAAGAGCCCTATGCCAACGATTCAACAGCTGATCCGCAAACCGCGTCAGCCCAAAGTCAAGCGCTCCAAATCCATGCACCTGGAGCAGTGTCCCCAGAAGCGTGGCGTTTGTACGCGCGTCTACACCACCACACCGAAAAAACCGAACTCCGCTATGCGGAAAGTGGCCAAGGTTCGCCTGACCAACGGTTTCGAAGTGATCAGCTACATCCCCGGTGAAAGCCACAACCTTCAGGAACACTCTGTGGTTCTGATCCGTGGCGGTCGTGTGAAAGACCTTCCGGGTGTCCGTTACCACATCCTGCGCGGTGTGTTGGATACCCAAGGCGTCAAAGACCGTAAGCAGCGCCGTTCGAAATACGGCGCCAAGCGTCCGAAGTAAGGAGAGACTGGTATGTCCCGTCGTCACGCCGCTGAAAAGCGCGAAGTACTGCCCGATGCCAAATATGGCGATCGCGTGCTGACCAAATTCATGAACAACCTGATGATCGACGGCAAAAAATCCGCCGCCGAGAGAATTGTTTACAATGCGTTGACCCGCGTTGAGGACAAACTCAAAAAAGCTCCGGTTGAAGTGTTCCATGAAGCCCTCGACAACGTGAAACCCTCTGTTGAGGTGCGTTCGCGTCGTGTGGGTGGTGCCACCTATCAGGTGCCCGTCGAAGTGCGCGTTGAGCGCCGCGAAGCTCTGGCGATCCGTTGGTTGATCAACGCATCCCGCGCCCGCAACGAAAACACGATGGAAGAGCGTCTTGCCGGTGAACTGCTTGATGCAGTCAACGGTCGCGGTTCTGCCGTGAAAAAACGCGAAGACACGCATAAAATGGCCGACGCGAACAAAGCGTTCAGCCATTATCGCTGGTAATCACTCAGGCCCGTAGGACCGACATCATGGCACGCGAATATCCCCTCGAACGGTACCGCAATTTTGGTATCATGGCGCACATCGACGCAGGTAAAACCACCTGTTCCGAGCGTATCCTTTACTACACCGGCAAATCCCACAACATTGGTGAGGTGCACGATGGTGCCGCCACCATGGACTGGATGGAGCAGGAGCAGGAACGCGGCATCACGATCACCTCTGCTGCGACCACCACGTTCTGGCAGCGTCAGGAAGAGCCGACAGCTGATGCAACCTCCGACACCAAGTTTCGGATGAACATCATCGACACGCCCGGCCACGTTGACTTCACCATCGAAGTTGAACGTTCGCTGGCTGTGCTTGACGGTGCTGTTGCTGTGCTTGACGCCAACGCTGGCGTTGAACCACAGACCGAAACCGTGTGGCGTCAGGCTGACCGCTACAAAGTTCCGCGCATCGTGTTCGTCAACAAAATGGACAAGATCGGTGCTGACTTCTTCAACTGTGTGAAGATGATCAAAGACCGCACCGGCGCCGTCCCGGCTCCGATTCAGATCCCGATTGGGGCTGAAACCGAGTTGGAAGGTATGATCGACCTCGTGACCATGAAAGAATGGGTCTGGGCCGGTGAAGACCTTGGTGCGAGCTGGGAACAGCGTGACATCCGCGACAGCTTGAAAGATCTGGCTGACGAATGGCGTGCGCATCTCATCGAGACGGCTGTCGAGATGGATGACGATGCCATGGAAAACTACTTGATGGACGGCGCTGAGCCCGACGTGGACACGCTTCGCAGCCTGATCCGCAAAGGCACGCTGGCGATCAAGTTTATTCCGGTTCTCTGCGGATCCGCGTTTAAAAACAAAGGTGTTCAGCCGCTGTTGAACGCTGTGATCGACTACTTGCCGAGCCCGCTCGACGTTGTGGATTACATGGGCTTTAAACCCGGCGATGAAACGGAAACCCGTGACATCCCGCGTCGTGCCGATGACAACATGGCGTTCTCCGGTCTTGCGTTCAAAATCATGAACGACCCGTTCGTGGGCACGCTCACCTTTACCCGCATCTACTCCGGTAAGATGAACAAAGGTGACGGCATTCTGAACTCGACCAAAGGCAAAAAAGAGCGCGTCGGTCGTATGATGATGATGCACTCGAACAACCGTGAAGAGATCGAAGAAGCCTTTGCTGGCGACATCATCGCTTTGGCTGGCCTCAAAGACACGACCACCGGGGATACCCTGTGTTCTGCTTCTGAGCCGGTCGTTCTCGAAACCATGACCTTCCCGGAACCGGTGATCGAGATCGCAGTTGAGCCCAAAACCAAGGGCGACCAAGAGAAAATGTCCGCAGGTCTGGCACGCCTTGCCGCCGAAGATCCCTCCTTCCGTGTGGAGACCGACATCGAGTCCGGTCAAACCATCATGAAAGGCATGGGCGAACTTCACCTCGACATCCTCGTGGATCGTCTGCGTCGTGAGTTCAAAGTCGAAGCGAACATTGGTGCGCCGCAGGTGGCCTATCGTGAAACGATTTCTCACGAAGTCGAGCACACCTACACCCACAAGAAACAGTCTGGTGGGTCGGGTCAGTACGCTGAGGTCAAACTCATCATCACGCCGACACAGCCGGGCGAAGGGTTCTCCTTTGAATCCAAGATCGTTGGCGGTGCGGTGCCGAAGGAATACATCCCCGGCGTCGAAAAAGGCATTCGTTCTGTCATGGACTCCGGTCCTCTGGCAGGCTTCCCGGTGATCGACTTCAAAGTGACGTTGATCGACGGTAAGTTCCACGATGTTGACTCCTCCGTGCTGGCATTCGAAATCGCTGCTCGTATGGGCATGCGCGAAGGTATGCGCAAAGCCGGTGCGAAATTGCTCGAACCGATCATGAAAGTCGAAGTGATCACCCCGGAAGAATACACCGGCGGGATCATCGGCGATCTGACCTCACGTCGCGGTCAGGTTCAGGGTCAGGACACTCGCGGTAACGCGATTGCCATCGACTCCTTCGTGCCGCTGGCCAACATGTTTGGCTACATCAACACGCTGCGTTCCATGTCTTCGGGCCGCGCACAGTTCTCGATGCAGTTCGATCACTACGAAGCTGTGCCGTCGAACATCTCGGAAGAAATTCAGGCGAAATTCGCCTAACTCACTTCGGGGATCGGGTTCACCTTTTAGGGTGGCTTGATCCCCATATCGAATAATAGGAGGCCATAATGGCTAAGGAAAAGTTTGAGCGTTCCAAACCGCACTGCAACATCGGCACGATTGGCCACGTTGACCACGGTAAAACGACGCTGACGGCAGCGATCACCAAATATTTTGGTGACTTCAAAGCCTACGATCAGATTGATGGTGCACCGGAAGAAAAAGCGCGTGGGATCACGATTTCCACGGCACACGTTGAGTATGAGACGGAAAACCGTCACTACGCGCACGTGGATTGCCCCGGTCACGCCGACTATGTGAAAAACATGATCACGGGTGCGGCTCAGATGGATGGCGCGATCTTGGTTGTGAACGCTGCTGATGGCCCGATGCCGCAGACCCGCGAGCACATCCTTTTGGGTCGCCAGGTTGGTATCCCGGCCATGGTCGTGTTCATGAACAAAGTGGACCAGGTTGACGACGAAGAGCTTTTGGAACTCGTCGAAATGGAAATCCGCGAGCTTTTGTCGGCTTACGATTACCCGGGCGACGATATTCCGATCATCGCGGGGTCTGCTTTGGCCGCTCTCGAAGGTCGCGATGCGAACATCGGCGAAGACAAAATCCGCGAGCTTCTGGCCGCAGTTGATGCCTACATTCCGCAGCCGCCGCGCGCAGTGGACGAGCCTTTCCTGATGCCGATCGAGGACGTGTTCTCGATTTCTGGCCGCGGGACTGTTGTGACCGGTCGTATCGAACGCGGCGTGATCAACGTTGGCGACAGCATTGAAATCGTTGGGATCCGTGACACGAAAACCACGACCTGTACCGGCGTTGAAATGTTCCGCAAACTGCTCGATCGCGGGGAAGCTGGCGACAACATCGGCGCGCTTTTGCGTGGTGTGGATCGTGAAGGCGTTGAGCGTGGTCAGGTTCTGTGTAAGCCGGGTTCTGTGAAACCGCACACGAAGTTTGAATCTGAGGTCTATATTTTGACCAAAGAAGAAGGTGGCCGTCACACGCCGTTCTTCGCAAACTACCGTCCGCAGTTTTACTTCCGTACGACGGACGTGACCGGGACTGTTGTTTTGCCGGAAGGCACCGAAATGGTGATGCCGGGCGACAACTTGAAGTTCAACGTTGAACTGATCGCGCCGATCGCCATGGAAGAAGGCCTGCGCTTCGCTATCCGTGAGGGTGGCCGCACGGTTGGCTCCGGCGTTGTGTCGAAGATCGTTGAGTAAGCAATGATCCCGAGACGCACGAATATGGTGTGTCGAAGATCGTTGAGTAAGCAATGATCCCGAGACGCACACGAATATGGTGTGTCGAAGATCGTTGAGTAAGATCGCATAAGTCACGCAAGCGATTGATCGCATAGAAAGGCCTCGCAAAAGCGGGGCCTTTTTCCAAAGACAAAGATACAAGAAGCCCAATAAATCATGCGGTTTTCGGGATTAGATATTGATCTGGCCTGATCCCCCTGTATTGGGCAGCAATTCACTTTGTGTGAAAGATGAGGGTGAGTCGTGACTCGCCCTTTTCAGTTCGACGTGGCGGCGCAATGGTGCGTTTTCCACCTCTCAACTTTAAGCCGCGAAAGGCTATATTATGCAGTCGCAAAATATTCGCATTCGGCTGAAGGCATTTGATTTCCGTGTGCTCGATTCCAGCACCCAAGAAATCGTCAACACGGCAAAGCGCACCGGCGCGACTGTCCGTGGCCCGATCCCGCTTCCGAACAAGATCGAAAAGTTCACGGTTCTCCGTGGTCCGCACATCGACAAAAAATCCCGCGATCAGTTTGAGATCCGGACGCACAAGCGTCTTCTCGACATCGTTGATCCGACGCCCCAGACCGTTGACGCGCTGATGAAGCTCGACCTCGCCGCTGGTGTTGACGTCGAGATCAAAGTTTAAGGAGGGCACTTAGATATGTTGCGCTCTGGTATCATCGCGAAGAAAGTGGGCATGACCCGCTTGTTCATGGAAGACGGCAAGCAGATCCCTGTGACCGTTCTTCAACTCGAAAACCTGCAAGTTGTGGCTCAGCGCACCAACGAGAAAGACGGCTACACGGCTGTTCAACTCGGTGCTGGCAACGCAAAAGCAAAACGCACGTCGCAAGCAATGCGCGGTCACTTCGCCGCTGCAAATGTTGCGCCGAAGCGTAAAGTTGCGGAATTCCGCGTGGACGAAGCCAACCTCATCGAAGTCGGCGCAGAAATCTCTGCCGAGCACTACTTTGAAGGTCAGTTCGTTGACGTGTCCGGGACATCCATCGGTAAAGGTTTTGCCGGTGCGATGAAACGCCACAACTTTGGCGGTCTGCGTGCGTCGCACGGTGTGTCCGTGTCCCACCGTTCGCACGGCTCCACGGGTCAGTGTCAGGATCCGGGCAAAGTCTTTAAAGGCAAAAAAATGGCCGGTCACATGGGGTCTGCCCGCGTTACCACCCAAAACCTTCAGGTCGTTCGTACCGACGCTGACCGTGGCTTGATCATGGTCAAAGGCGCCGTTCCGGGCTCCAAAGGTGGCTGGGTTACGGTCAAAGACGCCATGAAAAAGCCGTTCCCTGAGAACGCGCCGCTTCCGGCTGCTCTGAAATCCGCACAAGCTCCGGTCGCTGAAGCTCCTGCTGCAGAAGCACCAGTAGAAGGGGGTGAAGCATGAAACTTGATGTGATCAAACTCGACGGCGGCTCCGCCGGCACTTTGGATCTCGATGAGGCCCTGTTTGGTCTCGAGCCGCGTGCCGACATTCTGCACCGTGTGGTCCGTTGGCAGCGTAACAACGCGCAGGCCGGCACTCACAAGGTAAAGACCCGCTCGGAAGTGTCCTACTCGACCAAGAAGATCTATCGCCAAAAAGGCACCGGTGGCGCACGTCACGGCTCCCGCAAGGCACCGATCTTCCGTAAAGGTGGGATTTACAAAGGCCCGACACCGCGTTCGCACGGTCACGAGCTGACGAAAAAGTTCCGTAAACTCGGGCTCAAGCATGCTCTGTCTGCAAAGGCTGGCTCTGGCAACCTCGTGATCATTGAAGATGCGAAACTCGCAGAAGCAAAGACCGCGTTCCTCGCCAAAGCGATCAAAGAGCAAGGCTGGAAGCGCGTGTTGATCATCGACGGTGCTGAGATTGACGCCAACTTCAAAGCTGCGGCTGCGAACATTTCCGGTGTTGATATTCTCCCGACGATGGGCGCAAACGTATACGACATCCTGAAACGTGACACGCTCGTGCTCACGCGGTCGGCTGTCGAAGCTCTGGAGGCTCGCCTCAAATGACCACGAAAGCTGCACTTTACGACGTGATCCGTAAACCGATCATCACTGAGAAAGCCACAATGGCTTCTGAAAACGGTGCTGTTGTTTTTGAAGTCGCCATCGACTCCAACAAACCGCAGATCAAAAAAGCCGTTGAAGAGCTGTTCGGTGTGAAGGTGAAAGCCATCAACACCGTCGTCACCAAAGGGAAGACGAAACGCTTCCGCGGGATGCTTGGCAAACGCAAAGACGTCAAAAAAGCCTATGTGACACTCGAAGAAGGCAACTCGATCGACGTGTCCACCGGTCTCTGATTTTTCAGGACTAGGTTGAAATGAAGAAGCCCCTCGGTGAGAGCCGGGGGCTTTTTTGAAATCCCTGATTTTATGACGTTGAGACTTACAGGGATTCACAATTCTTGCAAGATTTCCTATATAGGATGAGTAAGGAGGCGAATATATGGCTTATGACGCTCGTCAAATTGCGAACTGGTTCGTGGTACGCGCTCAGCGTGAAGGAAGGACTTTGTCCATAATGTCCCTTCTGAAACTCACATATATTGCCCATGGCTGGCATCTGGAAATGCAAGAAGTACCATTGTTCTCAAATCGGATTGAGGCTTGGCAGTATGGACCAGTCATACCAGAAGTTTAGAATGCTTTCAGAACTCAAGGCATCAAGGTGTCTGGGCCTGTGTCCGCACCGGCGCAGGAGATTACACCAGAAGACGAGAGCCTTTTAGAGCAAGTATATACAATTTATGGAAGCCTTTCGGCATTCCAGTTGTCTAACTTGACGCACGTGCCGGGAGGCCCGTGGGATATTGCTACTAAAACGGGGGGTAATTATGCGTTGATACACGATGACCTCATTAAGCAGCACTACAAGGTGAAGCGTGCTGAAGCAAATAGGCAGGCTGCACATGACTGATGTAATTCCACCTTTGGATCCTGATCTAAATCCGGAAGGTGCACCACAAAATGCGCGCAGAGAAGAGTTGGAGTTTGAGCTTCTGGAGGCGGAATCTAAACTTAAGAGGCTTGCGCATAGAGAAATTGGACAGCGATACTGGCTCAAGTGGATTGCATCGATTGCGGATGTGTTAGTTATCGTTGCTATGGGTGGGTTAATAACCCACTTGGTTCATCACGTTTTTATAGGTCCGTTCATTTTTGCAAATGCGGCTTTTTCAGTAGCTATGATAGTCGCCCCGATTACCTCAATCACCGCAATAACCGTGGCGCTATTTATTGGCGCATTCCGCAAGTTTGAGGAAAAAGACCTCGAAACTATTGGATATGGCGTCTCTGGGGTGTCAAACGTGTTTCGTGGTGGATGAATGTCTCAAAGCATTTTGAGCGTTATTTGCCACTTTTAAGTTTGATCTGCCTCATCGCAAACCCCACTCCCCTATAGACACCCCCATCCATCCTTGCTAAACGCACCCATCGCGTGGCCTCGGATTCGTTCTGAGGCCTCTTGGTATTGTGAATTCGGGCACCTCTCATTCGGTTGAAGGGGCCTACAACATGGCCACCTTCGGGGGGCTAAACATCAGGCGGACCAGTTACTGGATCCGCCTCAGCTAGACGGAAGACAGAAACTATGGCACTCAAGTCGTATAAACCGACGACGCCTGGCCAACGTGGGTTGGTTCTGATCGACCGTTCGGAGCTTTGGAAAGGCCGCCCGGTCAAATCCCTCACTGAGGGTTTGACCAAGAATGGCGGTCGGAACAACACCGGACGGATCACGATGCGCCGCAAAGGCGGCGGGGCAAAGCGTCTCTATCGTATCGTCGACTTCAAACGGAACAAGTTTGACGTCGCAGCGACTGTGGAACGGATCGAATATGACCCGAACCGCACCGCGTTTATCGCGCTTATCAAATATGAAGACGGCGAACAGGCTTACATCCTGGCTCCGCAGCGTCTGGCCGTTGGCGACAAAGTCATCGCCTCTGCCAAGGCTGACGTGAAGCCGGGCAACGCTATGCCGTTCTCCGGTCTCCCGATCGGGACAATCGTCCACAACGTTGAGCTCAAAGCTGGCAAGGGCGGTCAAATCGCGCGTGCTGCTGGGACTTACGCTCAGTTCGTTGGTCGTGACGGTGGCTACGCTCAGATCCGCCTGTCTTCTGGCGAATTGCGTTTGGTCCGTCAGGAATGCATGTGCACTGTCGGTGCCGTGTCGAACCCTGACAACTCCAACCAGAACTTCGGTAAAGCCGGTCGCAACCGCCACAAGGGCATCCGCCCGTCTGTGCGTGGTGTGGTTATGAACCCGATCGACCACCCGCACGGTGGTGGTGAAGGCCGGACCTCTGGTGGTCGTCACCCGGTGACGCCATGGGGCAAACCGACCAAAGGCGCGAAAACGCGCAACAAGAATAAGGCGTCCAGCAAGCTCATCATCCGCTCGCGTCACGCTAAGAAGAAGGGTCGCTAAGATATGGCACGTTCTGTCTGGAAAGGCCCGTTTGTGGACGCTTATGTCCTCAAAAAGGCCGAAAAAGCTCGCGAGAGCGGTCGCAACGAGGTCATCAAGATCTGGTCCCGCCGTTCCACCATCCTGCCGCAGTTCGTTGGTCTCACCTTTGGTGTGTACAACGGCCGCAAGCACATCCCCGTCAACGTCTCAGAAGACATGATTGGTCAGAAGTTCGGTGAGTATTCGCCGACCCGGACCTATTACGGTCACGCTGCTGACAAAAAAGCGAAACGGAAGTAAGTCATGGGTAAGGTAGCAAATCCCCGTCGCGTGGCTGACAACGAAGCAATGGCCAAAACCAAAATGCTTCGCGTTTCGCCGCAGAAACTGAACCTCGTGGCTCAGATGATCCGTGGTAAGAAAGTGGACAAGGCCCTCACGGACCTCACTTTCTCCAACAAGCGTATTGCTGCTGACGTGAAGAAATGTCTTCAGTCCGCGATCGCCAACGCCGAAAACAACCACAACCTCGACGTCGATGAACTCATCGTTGCCGAAGCTTGGGTTGGCAAAAACCTCACCATGAAACGCGGTCGTCCGCGCGCGCGTGGTCGGTTCGGCAAGATCATGAAGCCGTTTGCGGAAATCACCATCAAGGTGCGTCAAGTTGAGGAGCAAAACTAATGGGTCATAAGGTTAACCCGATCGGTATGCGCCTCCAGGTCAATCGCACCTGGGACAGCCGCTGGTACGCCGACACCAAGGATTATGGGAATCTTCTTTTGGAAGACCTCAAAATCCGTGAGTTCGTGAAAGAAGAGTGCAAACAAGCCGGCATCAGCCGTGTGATCATCGAGCGTCCGCACCGCAAGTGCCGCGTCACGATCCACACCGCCCGTCCGGGTGTTATCATCGGCAAAAAAGGCGCGGACATCGAAGGTCTGCGCAAAAAAATCGCCGCGATGACCGCATCCGAGCTGCACCTCAACATCGTTGAAGTGCGCAAGCCGGAACTCGACGCCGCTCTCGTGGCCGAGTCGATTGCACAGCAGCTTGAGCGTCGTGTGTCCTTCCGTCGTGCCATGAAGCGTTCGGTTCAGAACGCCATGCGCATGGGCGCTTTGGGCATCAAAGTGAACGTCGCTGGCCGTCTTGGTGGTGCCGAGATCGCACGGACCGAATGGTACCGCGAAGGTCGCGTGCCGCTGCACACTCTGCGTGCTGACATCGATTACGCTCATGCCGAAGCCTCCACGGCTTATGGCATCATCGGCATCAAAACCTGGATCTTCAAAGGCGAGATTATGGAACATGACCCGCAGGCTCATGACCGTCGCGCCGAAGAAGCTCAAGCTGGTCCGGCGCCTCGCGGCGACCGCGGCCGTCGCTAAGGAGATCTGAGATATGCTTCAGCCAAAGCGTACAAAATTCCGCAAGGCCCACAAAGGCCGGATCCATGGTCAAGCCAAAGGCGGCTCTGACCTGACTTTCGGGACATTCGGCCTCAAAGCCGTTCAGCCCGAGCGCGTCACTGCGCGTCAGATTGAGGCAGCTCGTCGTGCGATGACCCGCCACATGAAACGCCAAGGTCGCGTTTGGATCCGTATCTTCCCGGATCTGCCGGTCACCTCGAAACCGACCGAAGTCCGTATGGGTAAAGGTAAAGGGTCTGTTGATTATTGGGCATGCAAGGTCAAACCCGGCCGCGTGATGTTCGAAATCGACGGCGTGACGGAAGAAGTCGCTCGTGAGGCCCTGCGCCTTGCTGCGATGAAACTCCCGATCAAAACCCGCACCGTGATGCGCGAAGACTGGTAAAAGTGGGGCCCCACGGGGCCGCGCCAAATCGCGAAAGATAAAGAGGCCCCGTCGAGAAATCGGCGGGGGTTTTCACGTGTCGTCGCCTTTGTCAGGGCTTCTTGGTTGTCTCCGCTGCTGCGCGTGCACATATGCCTTGGCAAGCATAAGGAGAGCTAAAAATGCGCGCGAGATTGGCCCAGATTTTGGACCGCCCCCTGACCCGAAACCTGATCCTTGGGGTCATTCTGGCGAATGCTGTCATTTTGGGGCTTGAGACCTCTCAAAC
The DNA here is from genome assembly GCF_003047105.1 of Celeribacter baekdonensis. Classification (NCBI taxonomy): domain Bacteria; kingdom Pseudomonadati; phylum Pseudomonadota; class Alphaproteobacteria; order Rhodobacterales; family Roseobacteraceae; genus Celeribacter; species Celeribacter baekdonensis. Next base: position 2,286,701 of record NZ_CP028475.1, on the reverse strand, counting down.
CCTTATGGCACGCGCAGGGGGGCTCATCACGTTTCTTGACAGCCTTTGTTTGGGCATTTTTGTCGTCGAGTTGGTCGCCAAAATCTATGCGCGCGGCTGGAGGTTTTTCCGCTCCGGTTGGAACATCTTCGATTTCATCATCGTTGCGGTGTCCTTTGCCCCTGCGGGTGGCGGAATGTCGGTGCTCAGGGCGTTGCGTATTCTGCGGCTCTTGCGCGTCATATCGGTCGCACCAACGCTGCGCCGCGTGGTGGAGGGGTTCATCTCCGCTCTACCGGGAATGGCCTCGGTGTTCTTACTGATGGGGGTGATCTTTTACATCGCGTCCGTCATGGCGACGAAACTCTTTGCGGCGACGTTTCCGCACTGGTTCGGGGATCTCGGCATTTCGGCCTACACCCTGTTTCAGATCATGACGCTGGAAAGCTGGTCTATGGGGATTGTGCGGCCCGTGATGGAGGTGCATCCACTGGCGTGGTTGTTCTTTGTCCCGTTCATCTTGATCACGACCTTTGCGGTGGTGAACCTCGTTGTCGGTCTGATCGTGAATTCGATGCAAGACGCCCACGCCGAAGAAACAAACGCCGCCACCGGGGATTACCGGGACGACGTTGTTCAGCGGTTGGAGCGGATTGAGAAAGCTCTCACTCCCAGCGATAATTAAAGCTCACCGAAATCCGGTCAAACTCAGAGCCATTCATTGGCACTTCATGGCGCAGCCAGCTTTCCCAGAGCAACACATCCCCCACCTTGGGCTTCATATAGATAAAACTCTTCAATTCACGCCGCGCGTCTTTGTTGCGCGGTGGGGCGGCCATCATCATGGCGTGGCGGGGGTCCTCGAGTTTGAGCGCTGAGGCACCTTTGGGCATCGCCACATAGGTGGTGCCGGAGATCACCGAGTGCGGGTGGATGTGCGAGCCATGGGTGCCGCCTTCGGGCAGGATGTTGATCCAGAGATCTTCGAGCACCAGCTTGCGCTCATCCAGGTTGAATTCCAAATCCTTGGCAAAGGCCGCGACATGTTTGTCGAGCGCTTTTACAAGGGATTTAAAGATCGGAAAGCGCCACGCCAGATCGGTGAGGGAGGCATAGGAGGTGTAGCCCGGATAATCATTCGCCTCGCACCACTCCTGACCGGCCTCGTCATCTTCGGCGATGACATAACAGGACTGTTCCAATTCATCCGCGTCGATCTTGGGTTTAAATTCGGACAAGGCGGCGTGGTAGAGCCGGGTGACGAAGAGGGATTCGATGGTGGGCATGTGACAGGCTCCCTAAAAGGTTTGTCCCGTCTTAGCGCGGTGGTGAAAGTTTGGCGAGGCGGCACTTGCACGCGGGCGGCTAATCCCTAACAGTCAGAGCGAATTTGCGGGAGGTTTTCGCTTTGGACAATTTGTTTTATCTCATGTCGTCGCCAGAATTTAAAAAGGTCTTTTATGCCCTTGGAGTAGGGGCTTTGTTTTTAGCCATAGGCCGCGTCGTTGTCGCTTTTTCGTTTTACGGCCACGGGAGGGAAGGGAAGAGGCCAGCACGCTTGACCCGAAATGGGTGATGCTGTTTGCGACATTTCGCGACAGTTTGATCATAACGATCCTCTATACAGCGGAGGCGTTTTTGTATCGTTACTCGGACTTTATGGGGTTGCGCGAGGTGAGCATGATGAACGTCATGAGTGCCTATCCTTTGGTACAGCCATTGCTGGTTTATATTTGCGACATCTTGATCTTTGCCGTTGCAGCCCTTCGTGTGATCGCGCTCACGCGGTTTCTGACACGGGCGAAACATGGGGCAGGTGCGTCGCCAAACCCATGACACCGTCGGATTGTGCTGCGCGCAGGATGTTCATCCTATGCAATACCTCACAGCGTCAGCCAAACAGCCCATCTTTCCCTTGCTCTATTCCCGCGTCTCCCCTATAGGAACCCATCGCACGTGCCCGGTTGACGGGATTCGTGTGTTTTGACATTCGCCCATCAGGCTTAGGGTCACCCACATAACGAACGTGGCGCTCTCTGATGTAAGACAAAGGATAAGGCTATGAACGCCCAGGAACTCCGCGCTAAGACGCCGGACGAGCTCAAGACCGAGCTTGCCAATCTTAAAAAAGAATCCTTCAACCTGCGCTTTCAGCAGGCCACGGGTCAGCTCGAAAACACCGCTCAGATTCGCAAAGCGCGCCGTTCGGCCGCTCTTGTGAAAACCATTCTGAACGAAAAAGCAGCTTCGGCTGAGTAAGAGGAGACTGACCTATGCCCAAACGTATTCTGACAGGTGTCGTCACCTCGAACCAGAACGAACAGACCGTGACCGTGTCCGTGGAGCGTCGCTTCAAACACCCGGTTCTGAAAAAGACCATTCGTAAGTCCAAAAAATACCGGGCTCACGATGAGAACAACCAATTCAACGTTGGTGAAACAGTCCGCATTCAGGAATGTGCACCGAAGTCGAAGACCAAGCGTTGGGAAGTTATCGTCACTGAGGCGGCAGCGTCCTAATTTAATCGAAACCCTGGGGGAATAGGTCGCTGCAGACCTCCCCCATAGGTCGGGAGAAACCATATGATCCAGATGCAGACCAATCTGGATGTAGCTGACAACAGCGGCGCTCGCCGTGTTCAGTGCATCAAGGTCCTCGGCGGTTCGCACCGTCGTTACGCGTCCGTGGGTGACATCATCGTCGTTTCGGTGAAAGAAGCCATTCCGCGCGGCCGTGTGAAAAAAGGGGACGTCCGTAAGGCCGTCGTCGTTCGCACCGCCAAAGAAGTCCGTCGCGAAGATGGCACCGCGATCCGTTTTGATCGCAATGCTGCCGTGATCCTCAACAACAGCAACGAGCCGGTCGGTACCCGTATCTTTGGCCCAGTTGTTCGCGAGCTTCGTGCGAAAAACTTCATGAAGATCATCTCGCTCGCTCCGGAGGTGCTCTAATGGCTGCTAAGTTGAAAAAAGGCGATAAAGTTATCGTTTTGGCTGGCAAGGACAAAGGCAAAAAGGGTGAAATCACCACTGTGCTGCCGTCCAAAGGCAAAGCCATCGTGGAAGGCGTGAACATCGCCATCCGTCACACCCGCGCCTCTCAGGGCGATCAGGGCGGCCGCAAGCCGATCGCAGTGCCGGTCGACCTGTCCAACCTGGCGCTTTTGGATGCCAACGGCAAAGCCACTCGCGTCGGTTTCAAAATGGACGGCGACAAAAAAGTGCGCTTCGCAAAGACCACGGGAGACGTGATCTGATGCTTGATACAGCAAATTACACCCCGCGTCTGAAGGCGGTTTATAAGGACAGCATTCGTGCCACGCTCAAAGAAGAGTTCGGCTACAAAAACGACATGATGATCCCGCGCCTTGACAAAATCGTTCTCAACATCGGTTGCGGTGCTGAAGCTGTGCGTGATTCCAAAAAAGCCAAATCGGCTCAGGAAGATCTCACTGCCATCGCCGGTCAAAAAGCGCTCGTCACGAAAGCTAAGAAATCCATCGCTGGTTTCCGCGTTCGTGAAGACATGCCGCTTGGTGCGAAGGTTACTCTTCGTGGCGACCGTATGTACGAATTCCTCGACCGTCTGATCACGATCGCAATGCCCCGTATCCGCGACTTCCGCGGCGTATCCGGCAAATCTTTTGACGGCCGTGGCAACTATGCCATGGGCATGAAAGAGCACATCGTGTTCCCCGAGATCAACTTCGACAAAGTCGACGAAGTCTGGGGTATGGACATTGTCATCGCCACCACGGCGAAAACCGATGCTGAAGCCAAGAGCCTGTTGAAAGCGTTCAACATGCCCTTCAACAGCTGATCGCGCGAGGAGTTAGAGAACATGGCTAAGAAATCCATGATCGCCCGTGAGCGCAAGCGTGAGAAATTGGTGGCAAAATACGCTTCCAAACGCGCTGCTCTCAAAGAGGTCATTTACGATCAAGACAAGCCGATGGAAGAGCGTTTCCGCGCGTCCCTGAAACTTGCAGATCTGCCGCGCAACAGCTCGGCAACCCGTCTTCATAACCGTTGTCAGTTGACCGGTCGTCCCCACGCTTACTACCGTAAGCTGAAGGTCTCCCGGATCATGCTGCGGGAACTTGGCTCGTTTGGCCAAATCCCCGGTCTCGTGAAATCCAGCTGGTAAGAGAGGGCATAAGATATGAACGATCCTATCGGCGATATGCTCACCCGTATCCGTAACTCTCAATTGCGTGGCAAATC